>JAEULG010000160.1 GCA_016793875.1 Rhodospirillales bacterium
CCGACGCAGAACTTCTGGCGGACTTCGTCCGCGCCGATCGGCCGGTTGTTGACCGGGTCGTACATGGAGACGCCGGGCCGGATGAGCTGCATCAGGTCCTTGTCGGACGAGACGATGGTCACCTCGGCGCCGGCCTCGGCCGCCACCTTGGCGTAGCTCGCGATGAGATCGTCCGCCTCCCAGCCTTCACTCTCGACGCAGGCGACCGCGAAGGCGCGCACCGCCTCGCGGATCAGTGCGAACTGCGGGATCAGCTCGTCCGGCGGCGGCGGACGGTGCGCCTTGTAGTCGGCGTAGATGTCGTTGCGGAAGGTCTGGCGACCGGCATCGAAGATGACCGCGAGGTGATCCGCCTCGGTCTCCTGCAGCAGCTTCACCAGCATATTGACGAAGCCCAGCACCGCGCCGACCGGGGTGCCGTCGGGGCGGGTGAGCGGCGGCAGCTTGTGGAAGGCGCGGAAGATGAAGCCGGAGCCGTCGATCAGGAAGACCTGACGCGGCGACGCGCCCGCCTCCACCGGGTCGGCGGCGACCGGGCTCGTGTCGGCTTCGCTCAGTGGCCGTGCGCCGTTGGGGCGCCTTCCGCCAGCACGTAATGGCGAGAGCAGTAGGGACAGGTCACCGAACCCTCGCGCCCGATGGCGAGGTAGACGAGAGGATGACCGAGCGCACCGCCGCCGCCGTCGCAGCCGACGGAAGGCGTGGTGACCAGGAAGGTTTCGTCGTCATCGGCGATTGGAGTAGCGTCTGGCATCGCGGAACATTGACCTTGCGAACGGCCGGATGATAGCGATTACCGCACGACAATCAACGGTTACCCGCGACGCTCGGGCACAGGACCAGCGCGGGACCGTCCCCAACCAGGACAGTGGCCAGGAACCGATGGCAGAGACCGGACCGGACTACGCCGTCGAGACGAGGGCGCTGACCAAGACCTATGCCGGACGCGACGGCCAGCCCTCGGTGCATGCGCTCCATGCCATCGACCTGCAGGTGCCGAAGGGCGCCTTCTTCGGGCTGCTGGGACCAAACGGCGCCGGCAAGTCGACACTGATCAACATCCTGGCCGGCCTTGTCGTACGCACCAGCGGGACGGCGCTGATCTGGGGCTGTGACATCGTGGGGCGGATGCGGGCGGCCCGCCGCGCCATCGGCGTCGTCCCGCAGGAGCTCAACCTCGATCCGTTCTTCACGCCCCGCGAGTTGCTGGAGCTGCAAGCAGGCCTTTATGGCGTTCCCCGCGCCCGCCGGCGCACGGCGGAGATCCTCGATGCGGTCGGACTCACCCGCCAGGCCGACTCCTATGCCCGCAGCCTGTCGGGCGGCATGCGCCGGCGGCTGCTGGTAGCCAAGGCGATGGTTCACGCGCCGCCAGTGCTGGTGTTGGACGAGCCGTCCGCCGGCGTCGATGTCGAGCTGCGCCGGCACCTGTGGGCCTACGTCCGCGAGCTCAACCGCGCCGGCACGACGATCCTGCTGACCACCCACTACCTGGAGGAAGCGCAAGCGCTGTGCGACCGCATCGCCATCATCGACCACGGCCGGATGATCGCCTGCGACACGACCGAGGCGCTGCTGCGCCGGATCGATTCCAAGACCCTGACGGTCACCCTCGACCGCCCGCTCGCCGCCGTTCCCGATGCCCTGCTGGCCCGCTTCAATGCCCACCTTGCCGCCCCGGATCGGCTGCGCTTCCAGTATGCGCCGAGCCAAGTGCACGGCGGGGATATCCTGACCGCGGTGGGAGCCGAAGGACTGCGCATCGTCGAGGTCTCGACCCGCGAGGCGGAGCTTGAGGACATCTTTCTGGCACTGACCGGCGCTACCGCACCCGCCCTCGATGATGTTGACGTGACAAAGCCGCAGCCGATCGAGGTGCCGCGCGGCGGACCGGTCGAAGGCATCCGGTGAGATCGGCGCGGCTGCCGGCGGCGGCCGCCGGGGTTCTGATGCTGCTGCTGGCGTGCGCGCCGGTGCAGGTGCCGGCGGGTCCGACAACGGCTGCGCCGGTTCTCGCCGGCGACGTGCTGGTGACGGCCGACGGTGCCAGCCTGCCGTTGCGGTCATGGCTGCCGCGGAGCGGGCCACCGGACGCCGTCGTCATCGCCCTGCACGGATTCAACGACCACTCCGCCTTTTTCGACGGCCTCGGCCAGTATCTCGCCGACCGCGGTATCGCCTCCTACGCCTACGATCAGCGCGGCTTCGGCGCCGCATCCAACCGCGGCTACTGGCCGGGGACCGAAGCGCTGACCGGCGACGTGCGCGCCGCGGTCGCCGCAGTGCAGGCCCGCCACCCCGCAACGCCGGTCTACCTGTTCGGCGAGAGCATGGGTGGCGCCGTGATCATGGCGTTGATGGCCGAGCCGCAGCCGCCAGAGGTCGCCGGCCTGATCCTCGCTGCACCGGCGGTGTGGGGACGGGCGTCGATGCCGTGGTATCAAACGAGCTTGCTGTGGATGGCCGTCCATACCATTCCCGGGCGCGAGTTGACCGGCCGGGGCCTCGGCATCCAGGCCTCCGACAACATCGAGATGCTGAAGGCGCTGGGGCGCGATCCGCTGGTGATCAAGGCAACCCGCGTCGATGCCGTATGGGGCCTCGTCAACCTGATGGACCGGGCGATGGCCTCGGCGCCTACGCTGGACGGCCGGTTGCTGCTCCTCTACGGCGAACACGACCAGCTAATCCCGCCCGGCGCCATTGCCGAGGTGCTGACCCGTCTGCCGGAGGAGACGGCCAGGCTTAGGCGCTTCGCGCTCTACCCTGACGGCTGGCACATGCTGACCCGCGACCTGCAGGCGCGGATCGTCTGGCGCGACATCGACGCGTTCATTTCTAGCCCAAATGAGACGCTGCCCTCGGGCGCCGACGGCCGTGGCGCAGCTGCCTGTCCGAGCAGGACAGAGTGCCTGGGCGACAAGCGCACGCCCTCCTGACAAGTCTACCGGTGGTTTCCCGCGCCTGAGGGCAGTGTTACCCGGCCTGGATGGCAGTCCCCTCCGCCGCCGCCGGCGAAACGCAATGGCCCTTCACAGTGAATCCCCGCCTTGAGATGGCCACTTTCATCGGCGAGCGTCCGGCCTTGTCCGAATAGAGCCAGGACGTGCGCGGATCGGCACAGGCAAATGTGACCAGGTCACCCGCAATCATCACTCCTGCTCCCTGATGATCATATAGCTTAGAATGGAGCTATTCATGATACCTGTCGTACACCAACTTCTTGCCTTTCATCTCTCCATTATCTCCTGTCTATCTGCTGCTCTGTTCTTTGGTATGGTGATATTTAATTTCTCCTCTGCCGAAGCGGCGGAAAGGGGGCGGGTCCGTGTGCAAAACGGCTCGGTCTATACGGACAGAGGCACAATGATCCGCGGATCGACCATGGCCGTCCTTTACGGGATTGGCAATGCCAAGAACCAGTCCTACTGGCAATACCTTAACAAGACTTTAAAGCTCAATGCCGTCAGGCTGGGCGTCAAAACCGGTCAGATCGGCAGGAATGTCAGGCAGCAGTTAGAGACCATCGACCATATGGTCGCATCTGCCGGCAAAAATAATATGTACGTAATGATCAACAATTCTATTCAGCCAGGGTCCTACAACCTCAGCCAGTTGCGTGAGTTTTGGTCAGTCGTGGCGCCGCGCTACGCCAACAGGACCCATGTGTTTTACGAGATGACCAATGAACCGGTGAATGGCGGCCCAGTGTGGGGCAACGCAGCGCAATATACAGAGAAAGTGCGCAGTGAACTGAAGAGCATCTACGACATCATGCGGCGTGGCGCTCCGAATACGCACATCGTCATGTTCACCGCGCCCAACCTCTTTCCCAATTGCGCCACCTATGCCGAGATGATTGCCAAGGTCAAAGGCATCGACTGGAAGAAGACGTCGGTCGGCTTCCATCACTACCAGGGCACTCAACGCTTCGGTGAAACCAATCTGCGCTGTCTACGCCAGAAGTATCCGCTGATCATGACCGAGACGAACTACTGGATGCGCCCCGACGTGAACAATCTGCGCACCGCCCTCAATCTCTATGAGAAGCTGGACATGAGCTGGTTCTCGCTCGACGGCCGCGGTGATAACCGTCGCCTGCAGTACGAGATCATTCCCCAACTCAATCGGGATGGTCATTACTGGGAAGTCGCGAACTAATTCTTTGAATTCCCGGCTACTGGACGGCCGGGAAAGCCGACCAGCAGGGCTGTGGCGCTCCCGACGGCGCCCCAGCCTGCCTTGGCCTTTCCATCCCCTCCCATCCAGCCATATTCCCCTAAACGGGGTGATCTGCAGGGGTTGAGCCCGGCGGACTGCGCAATGGATTGCCAGCGCTCCTCCCCGGCGCCGCTTACCGTTGCAGCGACGCGCTATCCGCCCAAGAATGCGGAGATCGGCGAAGATCCGGAAGGCCGTTGCCACGGGGCACCCCGGCCGCCCGCCGACCGCTGCGGCGATTGCTCGGCGGGCGGCTAAGCGGATTTGGCTGGCCTTGGCACCCCAAGAGGGCTAGATTGATCGCCGGATTGGGGGTGTCATGCGAAAAGCTTGTTCTCTGTGGCGGGAGCTGGTCCGCCGGGCAGACATGTGCGTCGGGCGCTTCTTCAGACGCCGGGCCCAAATATATCCGGAGCGGCGGAGGGTCGTCGCCATTATCCCCGGAGTGGCGGTTGCGACCGCCGCGATTGGCGCCCTTGTGCTTGGTTTGTCGGCGACGGCGCAGGCGGTTTCTTCTCGCCCGGCGGCCCGCGACGGGGCTTGGCTGTGGGTCTTGCCCAACGCTCCTGGCGGGCTTCGCCCCACTCAGAGCTGGCATGCCACCGGTGCGACGCCTTCGGGCGACATCTATGTGGGCGGAATGGATCACGCCACCAATTCCGCCCTTTACCGCATTATCCCGAGTACCGGGGAGCTTGCGTACGTGGGCGATGCCCGAACCGCTTCGCGGCAAGCGGGCAACCTTCAGCCCGGCGAGACCTTCGAGAAATTCCACACCCGGCCGACGTGGCTCGCCGGCAAGATCTATGTCGCGACGATGGACTATTCGGTGATCGACGCCGGCTACCTCGCTCACCGCGGCTCCCACCTTTACGCGTTCGATCCCAAGCTCGCAAAGCTGGTCGATGTGAGCGCGACCGATCCGGGGGGCGTCAGTGCTCCTCACGTCAGCGTCGTCACCCTCGCCGCCGACGCCGACCGCGGCATCCTCTATGAGGCGGCAGCGCCGACGGGTGAAATCCTGCGCCACGACGTCGCCGCCAGGAAGACAGTCAACCTCGGGCGCCCCGCGGTTTACGACCGTCCGTACCTCTATGTGGGCCGTTTCATGTGGGTGGATTCGCGCGGGCAGTTATACTTCACCGCCGGCAATACTGCCTATGTCAGCGACTATGACCCGAACATCTACCAGCATGTCCACTTCTACAAACCCGATGCCGGTTTCGGCGAGCGCAAGGACTGGAAGCTGCAGGCGAGACATGCCATCGAGACCGGCCAATGCATCCGTGGCGGCGCGCTCTGCTATCTTG
>JAEULG010000207.1 GCA_016793875.1 Rhodospirillales bacterium
GGATGGCCGGCGTGCCGACCGGACCTACTGGAACCTCAGCTTCGTTCCCTCGACAGGCGATGTCGGGGTCAGCGAGGAGGAATGGCAGGAGCGCGTTCTCGACAAGCTGCGCCTCGCGGTGCGGCGGCGGATGATCGCCGATGTGCCGGTGGGCGTGCTGCTGTCGGGCGGCCTCGACTCCAGCCTGATCGTCGGCTTGCTCGCCGACGAGGGTCAGACCGGGCTGCGCACGTTCTCCATCGGCTTCGAGGAGGTCGGCGGCGAGAAGGGCGACGAGTTCCAGTACTCCGACCTCATCGCCGAGCGGTACGGCACGATCCACGAAAAGCACCTGATCCCGTCCAGGGATCTGCTGGCAGCGCTGCCGGACGTGATTGCGGCGATGTCCGAGCCGATGGTCAGCTACGACAACGCCGGCTTTTTCCTGCTGTCGGAGGCGGTGGCGAGGCACGTCAAGGTGGTCCAGAGCGGGCAGGGGGCGGATGAAATTTTCGCCGGATATCACTGGTATCCGCCGATGATGCACAGCAACGATGCCGTCGGCGATTACGGCCGGGCCTTCTTCGATCGGGATCACGACGAGTTCGCCCGGGCGGTGCAACCCGGGCATGTCGGGGGGGACGCCAGCCGCGACTTCGTCGCTCGCCAGTTCGACCTGCCCGGCGCCGACCGGCCGATCGATAAGGCGCTGCGCCTGGATACGACGGTGATGCTGGTGGACGACCCCGTCAAGCGGGTGGACAACATGACCATGGCCTGGGGCCTGGAGGCGCGGGTGCCGTTCCTAGACCATGAACTGGTCGAACTGGCGGCGCGGGTGCCGGCCGAACTCAAGCTGGCGCAGGACGGCAAGGGAATCCTCAAGGATGTGGCCCGCCGGGTCATTCCATCCGAAGTCATCGACCGGCCGAAGGGATATTTCCCGGTCCCGGCGCTGAAGTACATCGAAGGCCCGACCCTGGCCATGGTCAGGGACGTCCTGTCGAGCCAGCCGGCGCGGCAGCGCGGAGTCTTCAACCAAGACTATGTCGATGAGCTGCTGGCCGGACCCAAGGCCCACATCACCCGGCTGCGTGGCTCGAAACTCTGGCAGATCGCCTTGCTCGAGATGTGGTTGCAGGCCAACGGTCTGTGAGCGGCGACCGGAAAGCGGAGGATCACCCGCTGTGACGATCACCCCATCAACTTCGGGCGAAGATGATAAGGTGCCCTCCCTGGCGTTCGGGACGCATCCGAAGGCGACGTCGGCCGTCGGCAACGTCGCCGTCGACTGCGGCTGGGGCCGCCTCATCTTCGCCCAGACCTTCACCAATGCGCGTGACCTGGCGCAGGAACTGGCGCAGGAGACGCAGGGGCGGCGCGACGTCGCCTTCTACGTCGAGGAGCCGCACGTGGTCCTGTCGCGGGCACCGCTGGCGCTGTTTCTCGACCCGTCGCACGCCTTCCGCCTTCCGCTCGCCGATTTCACCGCAACGGAGGAGCTTGCGTGCATCCGCCCGGTGGAAAGCGGCGATGCGCCGGCCGTCAACCGTATCTATGCCGCCCGTCGCATGGTTCCGTTACGCGAAGGCTACGTGACGGAGGTGCTGGCCGGCCATCACCCGGTCACCATTCTGGTTGCCGTCGATCAGGCGCACGGCATCTGCGGCGTGGTCATGGGGGTGGATCATGTGGCGGCGTTCGAGGACCCCGACAACGGATCGAGCCTGTGGGCGCTGGCCGTCGATCCCCAGTCCACCGTTCCTGCCATCGGGCAGAAGCTGACGCTGGCGCTGGCGAGCCTGTTCAAGCAGCGGGGCCGCGCTTTCATGGACCTCTCGGTGCTGTGCGACAATGCCGAAGCGATCGGGCTATACCGCAAGCTCGGATTCAGCCAGGTCCCGGTGTTCTGCATCAAGAAGAAGAATCCGATCAACGAGAAGCTGTTCGTCGGCGAAGAGCCGGGGGCGCAGCTCAACGTCTACGCCCAGATCATCGTCGAGGAAGCGCGCCGGCGGGGCATCTGGGTAGAGATCGAGGATGCGGCGGCGGGCCTGTTTAAACTGGTGCTTGGCGGACGGTCGATCGCCTGCCGGGAGTCGCTGAGCGAT
>JAEULG010000223.1 GCA_016793875.1 Rhodospirillales bacterium
CCGGGACTGACCATAGTGCCGGCCAAGGGCAGAAAGGGACGCGGGCCGTAAAGGACTTCATCCGGGCACAGATCGAGCGTCATTGGGAGTTCGATCTGCGCGATCTCGGAGCCACCGACCTGATGGTCTCGCTCCATTTAAAGCTGACCGCCGACGGCAGCGTCGACAGAGCCGACGTCATTGAGGACCCGCGGTACGGCTCCGATGTTCATTACCATTCCATCGCGATGAGCGCGCGCAACGCCGCACTCGCGTCGTCGCCTCTGCATCTGCCACCTGGCACATACGACGCCGTCAAGGACGTAACCGTGACACTCGATCCTCGGGAGGCTTTGCGATGACGATCTTCCGACTCGATCCCCCACTCCCAACCGTGCCGCTATGCCGGGGAACCCCAAGTGTATTCACTGCAGCGTCCTCGCGAGCCGGAAGCCAACATAAGTCGCATAGTCGTAATTCCGACCCCCGCCATCGCCCGAGACGCGCGTGGCCGAACGCACAAACACGGGGGAATTGCTCCAGCATCCGCCGCGCATGACGCGCCTGTCACAGTTGCCGGTCGCCCATGTGCCGCCGTCCTTCGGCGCTCCGACGTAGTTCTCGTTCCAGCAGTCGTTGGTCCACTGCCAGACATTGCCGAGGACGTCGTAAAGCCCGAACGGGTTGGGTCCGAAACTGCCTGCAGGGGCAATCAACCTGTTGTCCCACTGACTACCGCAGCCATGGCAGTTGGCGTTGCCGACGCCGATTGCATCGCCCCACCATCTCGCGGTTGTCGTCTCCGCCCGTGCCGCGTATTCCCACTCGGCTTCGCTCGGCAGGCGGTAAGGACGATTGCCATTGTTCAATGGCAGCACCTTGTCGTTCAGCCATGCCACATAGGTTTCGGCATCGTACCAACTCAGACAGACCGCCGGCTGGCGCGGCGAATCCGCTGAACCCGGCGAATACGCAAGACCAGGACGCGGCGACCGCCAGCCGATATCCAAGAGCGGATCGCAGGGCTTCGGCTGGTAACCGGTCTGCCGCAGAAAGGTCAGAAATTCTGCTTCCGTTACGTCATACTTGCCCAAGGCGAACGCTCGCACCGAAACAGCATGCTGCGGGCCTTCGGCGTCGAAGCGCCCGGGTTCCTTTTCCGGGCTGCCCATCATGAATCTTCCGGCGGGAATAGCGATCATCTCGGGGCACTCGGAGCAGTCCCGGAACGTCTCCCCGGCACGGTGCGACTCAAACCGCTGCGCGCGATCCGATCGCGAGGGAGGAGAGATTTGAGGTGAATTGTCCTTGATATGACGCAGTCCGGCGATAAGCGCCCGCACCTCCCGCTGATCCGAGGCATCCGGGGCCGCCTGCAGGTATAAATCGAGCGCGAGTGCGGCCTCCCTGTGGTGCCCCGCCTTTTGCAGCAGGATGCCCCGGTTGAACTGATATTCCGCCACCCAAGGGGCGAGCCTCGCCGCTTCGCCATACTCTCTGGCGCAGTCCAGAAATTCCCTGGGTGTCTTTGCAGCCTCAGCAGCGGCCCCGGCGCACTCGACGTGGCTGATTCCCCCGGCCGGAATTGTGGGTGCCGCGCCAAGGCTGCGCACGGCGGTGATGACCCGTGCCATCGCCCGGGCTTCGCCGTCGCTGCTCACGGCAGACTCCGCCACGGCGACCATCGCCAAGTCGAACGCCGCCTTCGCATCGCTCTTTGTCTCGGCGAGAGCCGCCACCGCCCAACCGACGAGCACCGCCGCCGCCAACAGCATTGCCGTCGCCACCTGCCCCGTCGCCATCACCGCCACGGGGCAGCCCACGCTGTCAGTTGGACCCGCGACCGAGACCAACGGGTCTGGCCCGCCGGTTGGGCGCTGCCTGATCTTGTCCGACCAAATCTTCCCCGGGATGATTGCCGCCGCGGGCGTATGAGCAACAGCATGGCGCTATTCAGCTCGGTCGAAATACATGCCCCGGGACCAACGACCGCCGCTCAAGCCAGCGAGGAGCAGAGCACACCATGGTGCGCGTCGCCCGGAGAGTCAGGATCCGTGACGCAAGCAGCGGGACAGCCCGGATCAGGCCAGTGGGCATCCGCAGAGCGGGCACGTCATGCCGGAAAGCATTTGTTGCTGCTGGTCCGCAGGCACGTGCTCTCCAGTGAGTTGCGTCTGCACGTCGGCAATGATCTGCGCGTGAAAAGCGTCGCCCCCTTTGGAGCAGGCGGCGCGAGCGGCCAGGTACTGAGCGGCAACCGGTCGCGAAGGCTCTTCGAGCGAAAACGCGCCTGCCCTCGGTGGCGAAGCGAGACCGAACCCGACACCCGCACAGCCCAAAGCGGCAGTTGATAGCAACTTCCGGCGGCTGATCATGCGATCCATTCCAGATCCTTTCGCAGCGAATGTTGTTCGTATAGGAGGGCGGATTGTGCGAGCAAAGACAGTCGACGATCAAAAGCTGCTGATCGGCGCAGCATCGATCGCCGGGCTCGAGGGATCCGTCACCAACAGACGAACGGGGCCATCGGATCCTTGATTGAGCATCGGATCGCGCGGCCGGAACAACAAGGCAAAGCCATCAGCGATCGGCGGCGAAGGCGGTTGCGTTCGCTGCTGCCGCCGTGTTTAGGCCAAGCACCGGCACAAATTGCGGACCGGGGCCAGTCTGGATTTACTGACATCACCGCCTGCGCGGGCGGTCAGGGGGCCGAGTTGCGGTTTCCTCTCCGGCGCGGAAGCCCTGCACCTCGATAGTCCCGGGTGGCCGGTGATGCGTCTGGTTCTTGCGGGTACCGGCGGACCCGTTTCCCCCGCCGATCGCGAACAGGTGCCGGAACTTCCCGTAACGGGCGATCATGGGTGGTTCCAGAAGATTCGCCAATTCGCGCGGTGGGAACAGGACGACCACTTCCATGTCC
>JAEULG010000226.1 GCA_016793875.1 Rhodospirillales bacterium
GGGAGGGTGGCTGGTCCCTGCCCGTGTCGGCGTCGGATGGCCATGGGCGTCGCGCGCGGCAAGATCGGGATCGCCCTGCCGGATGGCAAGTTCCTCCTGCATGATTTTCAGCGCTGCTGCATCGAGTTCCGTCGTCGTCACCATGATTTCTGCTCACTCCCTGGCCTTGCTGGCGACAAATCAACGCCAAATCAGCGTGCTAGTTCCGATTCGAGGGCTCTTGTCGCCGACGTTGGGCAGGAGAACGCACGGCGACCATCAGCGCCGGCGGGAGGGGGAGGGGATGTCGCCGCCCACCCGCTGGCGCGCTTCGTGGACCATCGCGGCGCAAGGCTCGTTCTTCCCCGGCCCTATGTCCACCGGCGGCAGCAGGCCGCCGACGACGGTGATGATGCCGTTCAGCACCTTCTTGCCGATGCCTTCGACGCCAATGTCGACCGGATCGGGAAAGGCGTCCGGTGAGCCCAGGGTGCCCTGGATGGCGATCGGCGTCCGCAAGGTGAGCGGGCTGAAATCCTTGGGAAGGGCCCGCAGGTGCAGATTGAGCTTTTCGTCCCGCATATCGACGCTGCCGTCGCCGACGATGTTGGTGTCGGTCGTATCGAAGGCCAGGGTCCGCGTATTGAAGACGCCCTGGTCGGCGGTGAAGTCGGCGACGATGCAGCGGATGGGAATGCTGCGGTCGCCCTCGATCAAAAAGCCGAGGGACTCGGCGATATCGAGGCCGGCCAGTTCGATGAGCAGCTGGCTGAAGCGGCCGTTCGTCAGAACGACGGTCACCTCGCCGGTCGAGCTGCCGGCGATCTGCGCGATCGACGTGCCGCTGGAGGCAAGCTTGATATGGCCGTTGAACACGCCCGCCGTCTCCCGCACGAAGTCGCTGCCAGCCAGCAGCCGCTTCAGGTCGACCTGCTGGATCGTCGCCTCGATGTCGCTGCGGACCGGCTTCTCGGCGCCGTAAAGGGACAGGAAGAGGCGCACCGTGCCCTCACCGATGGCGAATGACACCGGTTGAGCGCGGAACGTGCCATCCTCCAACGTGACGTTGGCGTCGAGGCGGTCGATGGGAACCTGCGGGGTAATGATGCGCGTGGCCTTGAACGCGATCTTCGCGTCGACCGCGTTCAGCTTGGCGAGGTCGATCTCCTTGTCGGGCAGGATGCGCCCGCCCGGCCGCTGGATGGGCGTTCGCGCCGCGGTGCCGCCCTCACTGGCGCCGATGAACGGCCCCAGGTCCTTCAGGTCGAGAAGGTTGGAGACGACGTCGGCTTCGATGCGCGGGCGGGCCCCGCCCAGCGTCGCCGAAGCTGTACCGCGCATGTCGCTGCCGCCCAGCTTGCCGGCAAACTGTTTGAACACCCAGGCAGGACCCTTGCGCTCGAGGCGTCCGGAAAGGCTGTAGGGCGGACTCGGCGGGATCGGGATGCCGGTCAGCGGGAACAGGTTGGAGAGGTCCTCGCCGCGGACGTCGAGCTTCAGATCGAGCCCCTCAAGCGTCAGCGGCTTGGCGATCGTGCCGGCGACGTCGGCGTGGAGATCACCGGCGACGACGGCAAGGTCGAGAGGATACGGCTCTTTCCCTTCCTGCAGGACGCTCAGCGAGCCCATTTTTGCGCGCAGGCTCGCCGGCCGGCCCTGATAGCTGCCGGTGCCCTCGGCGGTCATCCGGCGGCGCTCCTCGTCCTCGCCGAGGCGCAGGCGATCGACGGCGAGCTCGGCCTGCTTGTTGAGCGCGCGATCATCGAAATGAACGCGGGTGTCGCTCACTTCCAGCGATTGAACCAGCGGCAGCTTCGCCGGCCCGCTGCTGGCCGGCTCGGGCTTCGCCGGCTTGCCGGAGCCGAACTGCCAGCTGGCGCGGCCGTCCTTCGTCCGCTCCAGATCGGCATCAACGCCGGCCAGGCGCAGGGACGGGATGACCACGTCGCCGGTCAGCAGCGGCCATACCGCCACCGAAAGATCGAGCTCGCCGATACGCAGCAGGTAGGGTGTCTTTGCCCAGTCGGGGTTGGCAACGCTCAGTCCGCGCATCTGGAGGCGCGTGACCCGGCCGACGTCGACATTGAGCGGGCCAGTGATCGCGACCTCACGGCCGAGCGCGGTGGTGGCCAAGCGGCTGATGTACGGGCGCGCGGCGTCCCAGCGATCGAGCAGCACCAGGACGCCGATGACGAGCAGTGGAACGCCGATAACCAGCGCCACCACTCCACCCACGGCGATCCCGGCCCAGCGCAGCCAACGTCCCATTTGCGTCCATCCCCTGTTGGTTCTAACGACGGCAGGGCAACGCTATGGCGTGACTACCGGTTCCTCGCGCCGCGGGATGGCCATGTCGCGATCGCGCGAGGCCGGCCGGAGGGCGGTGAGGACGGAGGTGGGAGGAAAGTCGCCGGCAAAGCGGGCGAGGGCCTCTGCGATCGAAGCTTTCGCAGAAGCCCGGCGCCCGCGCGGGCTATGGCCGAGGATGCTTCCGGCGCTCGCCCGGCGCCGGAAGCAACGGAGGTGCCGCCGGGATCAGCCGACCTCGGGGCGCACCACGTAGTTGCCGTAGCGCGGCTGGCCGTCGTCGTCGGCCCGGTAAAGGCCGCAGCGCACCGCCTGGATCATTTGCGGGATGACCGAGGGGACGTCGAAACGGCAGCGGAAGCCGAGGCGCTCGCGGATCTTGGAGAACGAGACCCGATAGTTGCGGCGGTCGCCGCCGGCACCGACGTAGCGCACATCGCCGTCGATATGGCGCAGCACTTCCTCGACGATCTGCTGCTTGGTTAAATTGTTCTGATCGGAGCCGACGTTGAAGATCTCGCCGGCGACCGCCTCGCTCGGCGCCTGCAGCACGGCGATGATGGCGCTGGCGATGTCGCGGACGTGGCAGTAGGGCCGCCAGGTGTCCTTGTCGTACACCTCCAGCTTCTTCCCGGCGGCCAGCGCGCGGGCAAACTCGTTGACGGTGAGATCGAAGCGCATCCGCGGCGACAGGCCGAAGACGGTTGAAAGGCGCAGGATGACCGGCTCGACATCGGTCGCTTCCCGCCGCTCCAGCAAAAGCTTCTCGAAGGCCACCTTTGTTTCGGCGTAGATCGACAGCGGCGTCAGCGGGGCGCTCTCGGTGGCCGGCTCCTCGCCCTCCCACAGGCCGTAGTTGCTGCAGGTGGAGGTGAAGACGAATCGCCGCAGGCCGCGGCCGGCAACCGCGTCGAACAGCGCCCGGCTGCCCTGCAGATTGACGCTGCGGGCGAGGTCGGGGTACTTGCGGCTGATGGGATCGCCGACCACCGAGGCCAGCAGTACCACGTCGGTGACGTCGCCGAGCGCCTGGTCGAGGATGCCGCGATCACGCAGGTCGCCGACCAGCAGCGAGGTGCGTGGGCGGGACACCAGGCCTTCGGCGACGTGGAAATGGTCGTAGAGGAAGTTGTCGAGGACGCGCACCCGGTAACCCTGGGCGAGCAGGGCATCGGTGAGGACGCAGCCGACGTATCCGGCGCCGCCGATGACCAGCACGTGCCGGTCCGGCTCCGGCCGAAGGGCGCCGTCAACCGGGGCTTCCGCCTCGAGAGCGGGCACGAAAGGCAGCTCGGCGTCGGTGGTGGCAAATGCAAGCGCTTGGGATGTCACTCTCATTACTCCTCGTCAGTCACGTATGCTGGCGCACGGCGGCAACCGGCGTGGCGGCCTTGCCGCCGGCGCTGTGCTTCCTTGCTGCGGAGATCGCGGTGCCGCGCCGGTGCACGAGGGGTGCCGGGCATGGGTGTACCCGAGCCCCCCTTCCGGCCGGCGTCGCCGCCCTCCTTCATCCCTTGAGCGCTGCTGTCGCGTTTTATCAGTTTCGTTCCCGCCGCTGTGCGGCTGCCGCCCGTCGCGGGCGGCTTCATTGGGCGGCGATGGTTCGCAACAGGGGCTCAGCACGGATTGTTTTCTTCCAGAACGATCCGTGCCCCCCGCTTCATCCCCGAATAGTCGTTGCCGGAGGTGTCGTACAAGAGGTTGTATTTCTTGTTGAAGGTGGCGATCGCGGCGCGCTGCTGGTCGACGAAGGCGGTGCGCCGGATGGTGGCATTGCGGGTGCCGTCGTCGAGGTAGGCGCCGACACAGCGGGTCTGGATGAGGCTGTCCTGGATGAGGATGCCATCGCAGCCCGGCCGCGAGTTCCAGGCGGGGTCGGCCCACTCGCATTCGACGCCGATGGTAACGTCCGGGCCGATGCGGAACCGCTCGAAGACGCTGTCGGTGGTGAAGTGCTCCAGGTAGAGGCCGACGCTGGTGCGTTGCGGACTGCCGATACCGTCGATGTCCACGTCGCTGAGGCGGAGATTCTTCGCCGCGGTGCCGGTCCAGACGCCCATCCAGGCGCAGTTGCGCACGCGGAAGCGGCGGCCGGTCGCAGTGTTGCCGACCCAGATGCATGCCTCGGCGGTGCCGTCGGACGATCCGGGAGCCGGCCGGCTGACATTGGCGACATCCAGATCCTCCAGCACCGCCGGCTCCACCACGGCGACGTCGAACTCGTTGGCGTCGACCTGAACGCCCCAGCTCAGGAAGTTGCGGGCCAGCACCCGCTGGATCTTCAGCCCTTCCGGCTGGCGGGCGATGATCCCGGCATCGAGGACGCGGTGGCCGTCGATGGTGAGATCGGCCAGCACCGTGCCGCGTCCGCTGCCCCACACCTCGACGGCGGCGCCGCTGGATGCGGTGGCTGCCTGCTGCAGGTCGAAGGCGATGCCCTGCACCCGGCCGCCGATGGCACAGTCGTCGGATCCCATCGACAGTCCAGCGGCGAGGACGGCGCGGCCGGAGTGCTCGGCGTAGAGGCGGTGGCCGCAGACCACGGTAAACGGCCCCTCGGAGCGATAGACGCCGTCCCGCAGCACGACATCGAGGGGCGTTGCCGACGCCAGCGCCTGGCGCAGCTCGGCGCTGGTGCGGACGAAGACCGGCCGCGCCGGCAACGGGTAGGCGCCCGGTGGTACCGGCGCCGCCGGAGCGGCGATCGCAACCGCCGTGCTCCCGCCGACCAGCAGCAGCGCTGCGATGACCGGCCGAACCATGAAATTCATCTTTCCCTTCCTATCCTTATCTCTGATGTCCCGGGCAGCGGGGCAGTGAACCCCCCGGCCACACCGCCGCCGGCAGTTGCCGTTGCGGCGGTCCGATCCGGCCCCTCGCCGAACGCTGCCGGTGGCGGCGTCGATGGCGCGAAGGGGCATGCGGCTACGCGCCGTCGTTTGCGGTACAGCCGGTGTGCTGGCCGGCCGGAGTGGTAGCGAGGCGGAGGACGGCCGCTGGCACGGGCTCCGCGTCCGCCTCGGAGGACGCCTCGAAGGCGTGCAGGTATCGCAGCTTGAGCCAGTCGAACAGCCAGTGCGGCAGTAGCCAGTGGCACGCGGTCTTGGCAAGTCCCGCCCAGTCCGCTGCGCAGCGCGGGCGCATGTAGGCCAGCTGCAGGCGCAGCAGCGAGGTGAGCATGCGGCGACGGTGGCGGACGGTAACGCTGCCGCTGTGCTCGATCTTGCGGGTCAGGAACTCCGGCAGGTTTGCCGCCTTGAAGCGCGACAGCAGGCGAACGAAAAGATCGCGGTCCTCGACGCAGGGGTAGGCGTCGCGGTAGTTGCCGACGGCGAGAACGGCATCGAGGCGCATCATCACCGCGGGGTGGCAGAGCTGGTCACGGAACAGGATGAGCTTGCGGATCTGCGCGTCGTCGAGCGAATAGCGGTAGTGGGATTCCCGGCCGTTCTCGAGCAGGTGATAGGCCGACCCGACGATGGCGACGTCGGGATGCTCGTCGAGGAACGCGCGCTGCAGCCGGAAGCGGTCGGGGAGCGCGAAGTCGCCGGCGTCGAGCCGCGCGACATAGGCGAAGCCCTGCGCAGCAAGGATCGCGCAGCCCCGGCGCAGCGCGCCGTGGACCTTCCGGTTCACCTTGTTGCGGACGATTTCAAGGGTATGAACGGGATCGCACGGGGGCGGCTGCATCGGCGGCGTGCTGCCGTCGTCCACGATCAGGATGTGCAGCGGCTCTTCGGCGGGAAGCTGGCGGACGGTCGCGTTCAGCTCCTCCTGGCAGTTGTAGGCCGGGATAAGCAGGGCGACTTTGGGCGGGACGATACTCATTGGAGGAACTTCCGACAGAGGCGACAACGGGCGCTTCCGGCACTTTTCTTGTCCGGGGCCGGTCCGGGGAAACTCAGGTACCGGTCATGGCCGGCTGTGCCATTGCGCTGCCTGCCGCTGCTCCTTGGCGAAGTGCAGCAGCAGAACGGTGATGCCGACGATGCCGACGGTGTGACCGACGGCGACCGCGGCGGCGGCACCGGCGAGGCCCCAGGCCGGTACGGCGGCGTAGGCGACGCCGAGGGTGACGACGACGATCGCCGCGTAGGGCCAAATCAGCGGGCCAAACCGGCCGGTGGCGGTCACGATGTGGCAGAGCGCGTACGAGACGTAGGCGATGATCATCGAGGCCATGACGAAGCGGAACGCCGGCTCTGCTTCCATGAAGGCGGGGCCGTAGAGCGTTCCCAGGATCCACGAGCCGCCGAACAGCGCGGTGCCCAGCCCGGCGAGGGCGATGGCGACGGCGATGGCGACGTAATGCAGGCTCAGGCGGGCGAAGTTGCTGCGGTCGCCGGCCGACCACAGATCGGCGAGGCGGGGGAACAGCGATTGCCCGACGGCCTGAACCGCCAGCAGGCCGATCGCGGCGATATTGTCCATGGCGGCGTAGAGGCCGAGGCCTACCGGCCCGAGCGTCGCCTCGATGGCATAGCGCGGGGCGTTGAAGTTGATGTTGATCAGCACGACGCTGATGCCGAGGGGGGCGGCGCGGATCAGCAGCCGGCGGCAGGCAACGAGGCTGCGGCGCAGCGTCGCCGGGCGCTGCTGCCACCGCGTCTTGGAGCGGGCGACGGCGTGATCGTAGGTGCCGAGGACGATCGCCGAGGCAATGGCCATGCCGCCGGCGAGCGCCAGCGTGTCGTGGGTCATGGCAAAGCCGATGCCGCCCAGCAGCAGCAGCAGCACGCCGCGCAGGCCGAGCGAGACGCCGGCGAGATCGAGGCGCCCAGAGCGCTGCAACAGCGCATGGTAGATATCGCCGACGCTGTCCTGCGCCTTGGCGGCGGCGACGAGACCGATCACCAGCAGCGTTGCGCCGCGATAGCCGAGAGCAAAGCCGACGGCGATGATCGCCGCCACGGCCACCAGCGACAAGGCGAGGCGAAGGCGGCGAAAGTCGTCGAAGCGGGTCGTGCCGCGCGGATCGGTGTTGAGCACCTGACGCAGGCCAAGCTGGGTGGCGACGACGATGGGCGCGGCCAGCGCCAGCGCGAAGGTGAAGATGCCGACCGGCTCTGGGCCGCCGAGGCGGGCCAGAGCCAGCACCAGCAGCCAGATGCATCCGGTAGCGGTGATTTGGCCGATAAAGAAGATGAAGGCATCGCGCCGGATCGCGGGCCCGCTATGGGCCGGTGACAACGGCTCGGCGCCCTCCACTGCGGCGGTCCGGGCGGCGCCGGCGATGCTGGCAATCGGGATGGCCTTCAGCGTCCCCGTCACGACGGCACTCTCCCCACCTTGGCGCGGGGGCCGTGCCGGCTGATCCACTCCTCCGCTGCCTCCAGCACGTTCTCGCTGCGGAAGCCGCTAAACACCGGAACGAAGACGGCGAGGACGCCGCGGAGCAGCCAGGCGGCATCGGTGAAGACGTTGGCCCGCGGGTAATAGGCGAGATCTAGCCGCGCCTTCGCCGGGAACAGTGTCTGCCGGTAGAACTCCTCGGGATCGCCGCTGGCCGGAAACAGGGCGCTTTCGTTCCGAAACAGCACTTGTGCCGGTCCGAACAGTCCGGGGCGGTGCTGCAGTACCGCCCCGTGGCGGTCGCGGAAGCAGTCGGTGAAGCGTGGCGATTCCGGCCGCGGCCCGACCAGCGACATATCGCCGACCAGCACGTTCCAGAATTGCGGCAGCTCGTCGAGCTTGCTCTCCTGCAGCACCTTGCCGACGCGGGTCAGCCGGGCATCGCCGTGGACGGTGACCGCCGGCCCCTGGCCCTGGGGGCCGTCCGGAAACTTGCGGAACTTGTACAGACGGAACGGCCGCCCGTAGCGGCCGAGCCGCTGCTGCGAGAACAGCACCGGGCCCGGTGTCTCCGCCTTGACGGCGATGGCGACCAGCAGCATCACCGGAAGCAGGATCACCAGGGCCAATGCCGCGACGATGATGTCGGCGCTGCGCTTCAGCGTCGCGTTGGCCGACGCCGTGACCGACGTCTCAGGCTGCATGGCTCGCTCCGATACCGGCAAGGGCATTCCCGGTCGCCAGCGCGGCGGCCAGCTTATCGATGACGACATCAACGTTGGCATCGCCGAGAGCGGGGTAGAGCGGCAAGGTCAGCTCGCGGCTGGCAAAAGCCTCGGAGCGCGGCAGCCGCAGGGTTGGATACATCTTGCGGTAGTAGGAAAACTGGTGCGCGCACGGGTAGTGGATGGTGGTTTGTACCCCTGCGGTGCGCATCGCCTGCATCACCTGGGGCCGGTCGCAGCCGTCCGGCAGTACAACCGGCATCACGTGGTACGCCGAGGTGTCGGCGGCGGCGAACGGCTGCAGGACCTGCGGGCAGGCGCGGGGCAGGCGCTCGCGATAGCGGGCGGTCAGCCGGCCGCGCGCCGCGTTCCAGCCGGGCAGGCGCTCCAGCTGGACGAGACCGACGGCGGCGCGCAGTTCATCCATGCGGTAGTTGAAGCCGAGTTCGGGAACGTCGTAGCTGAAGGCGTGACCCTTGCTGCGCTCCCAGGAAGTCGTCGTCATGCCGTGGCTGCGCATCCGGCGGATGTGCTCGCGCACCTCGGCGGCAGCGGCGAAGACCATGCCGCCTTCCGCGGTGGTCATGTTCTTGTTGCCGAAGAAGCTGAAGACGGCGGCATCGCTGTGGCTGCCGATGCCGGGGACGCCGGCGGCGTGCGCGGCATCCTCGATCAGCAGCAGGCCCCGCGACCGGGCAAAGTCCTGCCACGCGGCAACGTCGACCAGGTAGCCGGCGTAGTGCATGACGATCACCGCCCTGGTCCGCGGCGTGCACTGGCGGGCAGCGTCGTCGAGGCAGATGTGCGGCCTGTCGAGGGCCTCGATGTCCACGAACACTGGCGTCGCGCCGACGTAGAGGATGCTGTTCACCGTCGCGACGAAGGTCAGCGAGGGGACCAGCACCTCGTCGCCGGGACCGATGCCCAGCGCGCGCAGCGCCAGGTGCAATCCGGCGGTGCAGGAGGCGACGGCGACGGCGTCCTCGGCGCCGTGGCGGGCGGCGAATTCCTGTTCGAACCGGCGTACCCGCTCGCCCTGGGTGATCCAGCCGCTGGCGATGACCTCGGAGAGCGCCGCAGCCTCATCGGCTCCCACGGCGGCTTCGGCAACCAACAACATCTTTCCTCCTTTGCGGCCGGGAACCCCTGGCCGCGACAAGAGCGGTTCGGGCAAGGCAGGGGCGGGGAAACCGCCCCCGGACGTCAGGCGGCGTTGCGCTTCTGCGCGGGCCAGTAATCGTCCAGTGAGATTTCCTGCGCTTCCTGGAAATCCTCGACCCTGCCAATGTCCAGCCACAGGCCGTCATGCAGGTAGCAGTGGACGTCGATGCCCTTTCCCAGCAGGCAGAAAATCAAGTCATCGAAGCCGAAGGCGACGCCGCGCGGGATGTATTGAATGATCTCCGGCCGCATGCAGTAGATGCCCATGCTGACCGTGTGGTAGAGCGACGGCTTCTCGCGGAAGCCGGCGACGCGGCCGTTCTGTTCTTCGATGATGCCGAAGTCGATACGGATCTTGCGGCGGGCAGTGGCGATCGACAGCAGGCCGCCGTGCTGGCGGTGGAAGGCGCTGAACGCATTGAGGTCGAGGTCGGTGAGGACGTCGCCGTTGAGCATCAGGAACGGCCCGTCCAGTTCGTCGCGCAGCAGGGTGAGTGCGCCGACGGTGCCGAGCGGGATCGTCTCCCGGGTGTAGCTGAGCCGCATGTCCCACTGCGAGCCGTCGCCGCAGACCGCGCCGATCAGATGGCCGAGGTAGCCGGTGGTGATGTAGGCATCGATGGTGCCGTTGCGGCGGAGCCACTTCAGCAGCAGCTCGATGACCGGTTGGTTGCCGATCGGCATCAGCGGCTTGGGCAGAACCATGGTGTAGGGCTTCAGCCGCGTCCCGAGACCCCCCGCCTGTATGACTGCTTTCATATGCATTCTCCTGAAAGTTGTTTGCTGCACCCGCGCAGCGAGCGGCCGGCCGCCTCATGCATGGCGGTAGTAGTTCCCCATCTTCGCCGAGTAGCGGGCCGAGTCGCCGAAGCCGTAACGGGCGTGGCTCTTGAGATGGACGCGGGTCAGCACCAACCCTTCGAACCGCCGGGTGGCGGTGGCGAGCTGCATCGCCGCGTACTTGACGACCTCGCGCCGGGTGGCGCCCCAGCGCACGACCATCACCGTCGCTGCGGCCGCGTTGGCCAGGAACAGCGCGTCGGTCAGCGCCATCAGCGGTGGCGTGTCGATGATGATGATCTCGTACTTGGCTTCGAGGGAGCGCAGCAGCTCGGCGAAGTTCGGCGTGGTCAACAAGTCGCTGGCGTTGAGCTGCCGCTGTCCGCTGACGATGACGTCGGCCGAGGTTCGCGGATCGCGCTGGATCACCTGGTCGAGCGTGACCGTCTGCGACAGCAGCTCGGCGAGGCCGGGCCGGACATGGACCTTCAGCGTCTCGGCGATGCGCGAGCGGTGGAGGTCGCCATCGATCAGCAGCACCCGCCGGCCGGTGTTGGCCAGCATGCGGACGAGCGAGACGCAGGTGGTCGTCTTGCCCTCGCCGGCCTCGGCCGAGGTGAAGACGATGCTGCGCGGCAGCTCGCCGAACGAGGCGATCTGCAGCTTGTTGAAGATCGAGCGGATGGCATCGGCGTGCACCGAGGCCGGGGAGTCGAGAACTTCCGCTGCCAGCCGGACCTGCTGGCGGGCGCCGTCGTTGCCGCGCGACGTCGGGACGTGGGCCAGCACCGGCAGGCCGAGCTCCTGCTCCAGCTGGTGGGCGCTGCGGTAGCCGGCATCCATCGCCTCGGCGGCCATGGCGATCGGCAGGCTGGCGATCAAGCCGGCGAGCAGGGCGAGGGTGATGATGAGCGGGGTATTGGGGAAGGAGGGCTCGTCGGGAACGGCCGGACGGGAGATGATGCGCGCATAGGTCGCCGCCGAGCGGGCATCCTGCTTGGCGCTCGACTCCATGAACGCCGACATGAACTTTTCCAGCAACATCCGGTTGGCTTCCGCTTCCCGCTCGAGACCGCGCAGGGCGATCGAGGCGGTGTTGGCGGCGGCGTTCTGCTGCTTGAGGCCATTCAGGTCCTTGGTGAAGGCGGCCTCGCGGATGCGCGCGGCTTCCGCCTTGCTCTCCAGGCTGCGGAGGACCTTCTTGACCTCGGCATCCAGCGCGTCCTTCAGCCGCAGCTTCTCGGCGGCGAGCTGGATCATCGCCGGGTGGCGCGGACCGTATTTTTCGCTCATCTCCGCTTCGCGCCGCTCCAGGCCGAGGAGGTCGCCGCGGAAGCGCTTGATCATGTCCGACTGCAGGATCTGGTCGAGCGCCTCGATATCATTGTTACGGCCGATGATGCGCCGCGCCTGCGCGGCTTCCGCCTCGGCGGCGACCCGCGCCGCCGAGGCGTCGATCAGCTTGAGGTTGAGGTCGGCGACCTGCGCGGACACCAGCGAGGTCTTGTCGCTCTGATAGAGGTCGTGCTGGCGGCGGTAGTTCTCGACGTTCCGCTCCGCTTGCGTGACCTTGTCGCGCAGCTGCTGGACGTTGGAGGCCATCCACTCGCTGGCGCGGCGGGCGTTGGCGAGCCGGTCCTCGTAGCGGGAGACGAGATAGACCTCGCCTACCGTGTCGACGACCCGCGCCGCCAGTACTGGGTCGGTGGCGGTGAACGAGACGTCGAAGACCTTCGAGCGACCGACCATCTTGACGGTCAGCTGCCGCGAAAAGCGCCGGATGACGGCGTTGCGCTCCTTGACGGCGGCTGCTTCCGGGCTTGGCGGCGTCGAGGCTGCCAACCAGCGCGCCAGCCACGGGTTTTCCGCGACGACCGCATCGGGCACCTGCCGGCGCACCCACGACAGCAGGTCGTCGGGAGCCCACCAGGCGGCTGGCGAAAGCCCAGGGTTGAACTCCGGTACTTCGTCGAGGGAGAGCTTGTCGATCACCTTCTCGGCCAGCTCGCGCGACTTGAGGATCTCGATCTCGTTGAGAACGCTGTCCATCGCGGCGAATTCGTCCGGCAGTTGCCGCGCCGGACTGGCGTCGAGCTCGGCGGGGGGCTGGCTGCGCACATCGAAGGCAAGCTTGAGCACTGCCGTATATTGCGGCGTCAGCATCTGGGTGATCACCGCCGCCAGTGCGACGGTGCCGAAGATCACGGCGAGGATCAGCCCCTTGCGGCGCGCCAGCACCTTCAGCAGGTAACCGCGCTCGATGCCGGCCGGCTGCGCCGACGAGGGTTCGCGACTGGCCGTGGCGGGGACGCGGATATTCAGATGATCGTCCATCGAAGTCCCGTAGGTTCCGACGCGCCGTGCGATCCGGTGCCGGCTGCTCGCTGCCGGTTCACCGAGGCGCTGTGCCGGCGGTGCAGGCCAGCCCCAGCGTCGTCGAGTGGAAGAGATGCAAGCGGGGCAGCGGGGCTGTCCTGCCGCATGCGACCGGAACGCCGGCAGTCGACTTTCCGGATAGGGGGCGAGGGAAAAGCAGCGGCCACTTGCCACATTGTGCGCGTAGTCATCCTGTCCGCTGCTTGTAAACAAGCTCGGTCCACTGCAAGTCCTCCGAAAATATTCCCCCGACCGCTCAGGTTTCTAAAGTGTAGTTATCTTAAGTTAAGGGCATTCAATTAGAAGTTATACTATCAATCAGCGTTTCGCCCGTCAAACATATTATTGACATTATTTGTCCATGCTTCAGGCAGCGAACATCCGAACCGGCCATGCCGTCAGCCAGGAAACGCTTTGGCGTCCCGATCGCGGATCACCTCGCTGGTATTTCGGCTGTTCTGCGCCTCTCCAGCCGTTGTCTCGCCGGCACGCATCGCCGAGGTCGCGTCTTGCCGGCATTTGCCCGCGCCGGCTCAGGTCATGCGTGCCGTGGCGAGCTGATGCCAGCGGTCGAAGCGCTGCTGCTGCAGGCAGACGGCGTAGAGCCCCCAGGCCAGGCCGGCCTGGATCCACAATGACCGCCAGTGCAGGGTGTCGACGAAGACGCCGTTGACGAGCGTCCCCAGCAGCGATGCGGCGATCACTGCGGCGGTGGCGGAGAACGGCGATTGCACCACGGCGGTGCGGATTGCGACCAGTTGCGTCAAGCCGAGGAACAGCATCAGCGACAGAAAGCCGCCGACGCCGTTCTCCATCAGCGAGCGGACGTAGAGACTGTGGGCGGAGATGCCGAGGACGCCGACGCGCGCCTCGAACTGGCCGGGGCCGCCGCCCAGCGGCTGCTCGATCGCCAGTTCCAGTCCCTCCTGCTGCGCGCCGAAGCGATCGGCGTCGTAATCCTGCAGGCCGGAACGCTCGTCGAGGAAGGTGTCGAAGCCACTCGCCGCAATCACCGCGACGGTGCCGAAGGCGATAGACGCCGAAGCCGCCAGCACGATCGCCCAGAAGCGGAATGCCGGGCGGCCACGGAGCAGCAGGCCGCGCAGGACGATGTAAACCGCAAGCGACAGCGCGAGGTTCATCCAGGCGGCACGCGATCCGGCAAAGACGATGCCCAGCATCAGCAGCAGGGTGGCCGCTACCAGGATCAGCACGTGCAGCGGCCGCTCCGCCAGGCGCTCCAGTAGCGCCAGCAGATAGAGGATCGCAACCACCAGCGAGGGCCCGTAGACGTTGGGGTCCTTGAAGAAGGCCTGCACCCGGCTGGCGTCGTACATCACCACATCCAGCGGCAGCACACCGGCGACGACGGCGAGGGTGATCGCCGTGGAGATGACCAGGGACAGGCAGTAGCCGCCGAGGACGGCATCGCTCGCCTGCGGCCAGGTGGCAACCATGCAGCAGATGAGAGCCCCGACGAGCACCAGGAAGAAGGTGGTGCCCATGAACATCACCATTTCCGGCACGTCGGTGGCGAACATCGCGGAGAAGACGTTGAACAGTGCATAGACGCCGAGCATCACCACCGCCGGCATCATGTCGGGCGCGGCCGGGAGCCGAAGCCGGTGCAGCAGGAACAGCCCCAGAAGCAGGCACGCCAGATCGAAGGGGGCCGGTTCCACCAGAACGACGCTGCTGAGCGCGAACACGGCGCCGATGGACAGGCCGAGGGCGCGCGAGTATCCGCCTTGTTGGACAACGGCAATCATCATCTCACCTCCCGGCCGACATCCACCGTTCGCCCGTCGCAGCCTCGTTGCCAGGCGCTACCGGTAGTGGTGGCGACATCAGCCAAGCCCGACGCCGCGACGGCGCTACTCGCTATGAATGTCCATATTAGAAACGATCATACCTATACGAGAACATGCCGCAAGTATCAAGAGTGTTCATCACACTTCTGCCATCTGTGCGTGTTGACACGGCCACACTTCTCCGGTCGGCGGCGCGAGATCCGGGCATCCGTCGAACCGGCAGCGATGCTGGCGCGGGTCTGCCTGCCGAACCAGGCCGCACCGTCTGTGAGCGCGCCAACAAAACCCCATATGGGTACGATATATCACATAACCCATTGAAATGCAAAAGCCTTGAGGAGAGCTCCGCGGTGGCAGAAAAGGGCCGTAATCGGCGCCGGATGCGAGCCGGAGCGCCCGGCCACCCGGAAACGTCTCTACTGGCGCCTCGGCTGCAGCCAAGGCGCCAGCCGGGAGAGACAACCCTCTCTCTGCCGGGAGAGGGGCGAGCGAATGCGAGTGGGGGTGAGTGTGGCAGGGCGGGGGACACCTGCCGGAAAAACGCCGCTCCGGCGGCCCGCCGTGGCTTCGGGCGCCGCGCCCTCACCCTCCTGCCGCTTGCGGGGGCACTTTCTCCCGAAGAGGGAGAGGGGCACACCAACCGCCGTGCCCGCCCCAATCTGCCGGCCCCACACTGACACAGTGCCGTGATGCCCGTCGGTATCGGGTGCGAAAAGGCCGGGCGATCATCGTAAGGTAGCCGCCGGCCACCCCGTCTTCACCTGAGCCTTCAGGGCTTGCAAGCAACCTTCCCCCGCGCGGGCGTGTTTCTTGTCGTTGATCGCGCCCTGCTGGGCCGCCGACAGGCCGGTCCCGAGACGGGATGCGGCCTTGGATGGACGCAACAACCGAAAGGTAGGCAATGACATTCCGTCCGCTGTTCATCGCCATCGCGATCCTGCCGCTGGTGCTGGCAGGATGCCAGTCCTCGCCACCGCCCTACTCCAGCCGCACCGTCAGTGCGCCGATGCCGGGAGAGCGCGGCCGCGTGCGCGTCGCCAACGGAACGATCGTCACCGACGACGGCAATATCCTGCGCGGCGCTTCGATGATGATCCTGGCCAACCCGGGCTATGCCAACGACCCCAACTACTGGCGCTCGGTGCATGCGCTGGGGCTGAACGCCGTCCGTCTCGACGTCAAGACGGTGCAGATCGGCAAGACGGTCGAGGAGCAGCTGCCCTACCTCGACCGGGCAGTCGATCTTGCGGCCCAGAACCATATGTACATCATGTTCAAGACGTCGGTGAAACCGGGCGGCTACGATCTGTCCGCGCTGACGAATTTCTGGCGGGTGGCCGCCCCGCGCTACCGGGACCGCACCCACGTCATCTTCGAGATGACCAACGAGCCGGTCAGCGGCCCCAGCCCATGGGGCAGCGCCAACCAGTGGACGGACAAGGTCCTCAGCGACCTGGGAGGGGTCTACCGCCTGATGCGGGCGGCGGCGCCGGAGACCCACATCGTCCTGTTCTCGACGCCCAACCTCTATCCCGACTGCGAGTCCTGGAAGCGGGTGATTGCCCGGATGCCGGGGGTCGACTGGAGCAACGCGTCGGTCGGCTTCCACCACTACGCCGGAACCGAGCAGTTCGGCGAGGCCAACATCCAGTGCCTGCGGCAGAGCTATCCGCTGGTGATGACGGAAACCAACTACTGGATCAACGACGGCGCCTCGCGCAGCACGCCGCCGACGACGCTGCGGCTCTACGAGAAGCTCGGCATCAGCTGGTTCTCCCTCGATGGCAAGGGCAGCTTCAGCCACCTGCAGAACGAGATCCTCCCGGACCTGCGGTCACAGGGTTACAGCTGGAAGGTTCAGCAGTAGGCCGCCGGTGAGCTCCGGCGGCGGACAGCTCAGCCGTCCGCTGTCGGGGCGTGGCCGCGGGCCGGCCGGACCGAAACGAAGAAGCGAAGGGGCTGCCGGCCGTCAGCCCAGGCGGAGACGCTGGCGGGATTGCGGCCGGAAACGGTCGAGATAGGCCGGAACGACCGCCTCCATCGCCGTCGCCTCGATTCCGAGATCGTGCAGCGTCAGGGCGCCGGGCGCGACGACGTTGTCGGAGCCCAGCAGCTTGACCTGATCGCGGGTCAGGGGCGGGACCGGCAGCTTCTCCAGAAAGAAGGCTTCCGCCTCGGCGAGCGCCATCGGCATCGGCAGCAGCAGGCACCGTCGAGCGGTCTCGTGCAGAATGAGCTGCATCAGCTCACGGAAAGTCACCACCTGCGGTCCGCCCAGCTCGTAGGTCTTGCCAGCCGTTGCCGGGTCATCGACGACGCGAAAGAACGCCTCGGCGACGTCGCCCACCCATACTGGCTGGAAGCGTGTCGGGAACACCGGCAGCACCGGCATGATCCGTGCCATCATGGCAAAGCGGTTGAGGAAGTCGTCTTCCGGCCCGAACACCACCGACGGCCGGATGATGGTGGCGCCCGGGAAGGCCTCGGCCGCCGCCTTCTCGCCGGCGGCCTTGGTCCGGGCATACTCGGCCGGCGAATCGAGGTCGGCGCCGAGCGCCGACATCTGCACCAGCCGTCCGGCACCGGCGGCGCGCGCCGCCTTGGCGATGGCGGCGGCGGCATCGACATGCAGGCGCTGGAAGGTCCGCCGGCCGCGCTGGTAGAGGATGCCGACGAGGTTGATGACGGCGTCGGCGCCGGCGACGGCGCGCGCGACCGAGGCGTCGTCGGTGACGTCGGCGGGGAACGGCACCACCTGGCCGGGGTCGCCCGCCACCTTGAGGAACAGCGCGCTGTCGGTGTCGCGAACGGCGACGCGCACCACCCAGTCGGCAGCGGCCAGCCTCCGCACCACGTAGCGGCCAATGAAGCCGGACCCGCCGAAGACGGTGACGATGCGACTCTCCATGTCGGTCTCCCTGCGCGGCGGCCTGTTGCAATGCGGCCGTGGACCTTACTGCGCGTATCCCAGAAGCGAAATCGCGTCAACCACGCCGTCGCCGCGGGCTCATCGGCCCCCCTTGTCGCGGCGCGAGGCAGCGGCTGGGGAGGGCTGTGTTGCAGCGGTTCCGTCGAACGGAGTTGACAGCGGGCCGGACGGTTCGTAATTGCTGTGGCCGGTGGCGACCACAGCCACCCTTGCCCAGGTGGCGGAATTGGCAGACGCGCTAGCTTCAGGTGCTAGTGGCCGCAAGGCCGTGGAAGTTCGAGTCTTCTCCTGGGCACCATCCTTCCCGCTGCAACCCGGTGATGAAGGGCCGCTGCACGCGTGAGCCCTGAAGCCGTCTCCATCACCGTCCATGAAGGCGATCTCCCCGCCGGGCTGTGCTTCGGTGACGCCGTTGCGGTCGATACCGAGACCACCGGGCTGCGGGCCGACCGCGACCGGCTGTGCGTGGTGCAGCTTTTCGCCCCCGAGGCCGGCTGCCATCTCGTGCATTTTCCGCCGGGCTTCCGCACCCGACCGGCCCCCTTTGCGGCGCCCAACCTGCGGGCACTCCTGGCCGACGAATCGGTCACCAAGCTGTTCCACTACGCCCGCTTCGACGTCGGCATGCTGGAACGCTGGCTCGGCGTCACCTGCCGGCCGGTCTACTGCACCAAGATCGCCTCGAAGCTGGTGCGCACCTACACCGACCGGCACGGGCTGAAGGAACTCTGCCGCGAGTTGCTCGGCGTCGAGCTGTCGAAGGAGCAGCAGAGCTCCGACTGGGCGGCGGCGACGCTGACGCCGGAGCAGACCCGCTATGCCGCCAACGACGTGCTGTGGCTACACCGGCTCCGCGAGCGCCTGGACGCGATGCTGGAGCGCGAGGGGCGCAGCCAACTGGCGCAGGCGTGCTTTGCGTTCATCGAATACCGGGCTCGGCTCGACCACTCGGGCTGGCCGGAAGAGGACATCTTCGCCCACTGACCCTCGCCGGCGGGCCGTTGCACCGCAGTGGCGGGCGAAGGGCAAATGAGACTATGCCGCCTTCGGTCGAGCTTGTATAAGGGGCGCGCCAACGGGCGGCCGTGGCGGAACCGGTAGACGCGCAGCGTTGAGGGCGCTGTGGGGGAAACCCCGTGGAAGTTCGACTCTTCTCGGCCGCACCATCCGGCCCGTCTCCCGCGGGCACTTCAGCCAGCTTTGGCCGTCCGGTCTGCCAGCGTGTTGCTGCGGCCGTTGCCGCGCGGGAGCGCTTGCAGGCTGTCCATCACCGCTGCTGGCTGGGAGCGTGCTGCAGTTCACCTCGAAGTGATCGCGGTGCACCGCCGGGAGCGACGCCAACTGGGACTGTCGCTGCCATCGCGGCGTAACGCCGCACCAGAGGCGTCTGGTTGCATCGATGCTTTGCCGGTGGGGGTAAAGCCGCTATTTTCTTTGGAGTCGTCGTGGTCGCGCCCCAGCGCGGATCCCGAGCGCATCTCGTCCAGAGGAGTGACGTGTCCGTGAGTGTCGCCGTCCGTATCTTTCGCCCGAGCAAGAACGCCATGCAGTCGGGCCGGGGCCGGACGCATCAGTGGATGGTGCAGTTCGAGCGCGACGCGCCGCAGGTGGCGGATCCGCTGATGGGGTGGATGGGCTCGCGCGATACCCGCCCGCAGGTGCGGCTGTTGTTCGAGACGCGCGAGGAGGCAATTGCCTACGCCGAGCGCAACGGCTACGCCTATACGCTGCAGGAACCGCACGCCGCGGCGGTCCGCCCGAAGAGCTACGCGGAGAATTTCCGTGCCTAGCCGGCCAGCTGCCCGCTGCCGCCGCTGATGGCGACCACGATCCTCGACGTCCAGGGCCTGCAATGCCCGCTGCCGGTCCTGCGCGCCAACCGCGCGCTGCGGCCGCTGGCGCCGGGCGACGAGCTACACATTCTCGCCAGCGACCCGGCGGCACCGAAGGATTTCGACGCCTTCTGCCGCACCACCGGGAATATCCTAGTGGGCAGCGAGGTCAGCGATGGCGTCTTCAGCATCGTGATCCGCAAGCGGGGCTGAACGTGCGTGCGGACAGGAGGCGGGCGGAGGGAGTGCGCAGGGTGCGCATTTCTTGATGGCATTTGCCGCCGCGACCCAGCAGAATGCGCGCAAGGGAAGCAAGCAAAACATAAATAATCTGTCCTTGAAGCAACGTGCGCGCGGTCGATGACGACACTCCTGTTTACACACCCCGTCTGCCTCAATCACGAAATGGGCGAATGGCACCCGGAGGCGCCGGCGCGTCTCAAGGCCGTGATGTCCGCGCTGGAGACTGAGGAATTCACCTTTCTGCATCGGCAGGAGGCGCCGAAAGGGACGCTGCGGCAGATCGAGCGGGTGCACGCGCCGTTCTACGTGGAGGCGGTCTTCGAGAACATCCCGAGCCACGGCCACGTTCAGCTCGATTCCGACACGGCGATGAACCCTTTCTCCGGCGAGGCCGCGCTGCGGTCGGTCGGCGGTATCTGCGCCGCCGTCGATGCCGTCGCCAACGGCGAGATCCGCAATGCCTTCTGCGCCGTCCGGCCGCCCGGCCACCATGCCGAGTGCTCGGCGGCGATGGGCTTTTGCCTGTTCAACAACGTCGCCATCGCGGCCGAGCATGCCCGCGCCGCCCACGGCATGGAGCGTGTCGCGGTCGTCGATTTCGACGTGCATCACGGCAACGGGACGCAGAATCACATGTTCCGTTACCGCGACCTGTTCTACGCCTCGAGCCACCAGTGGCCGTGCTATCCGGGCACCGGCATGGAGCATGAGACGGGCGTCTTCAACAACATCGTCAACGTGCCGCTGAAGCCGGGAAGCGGCTCGGAGGAATTTCGCCGCGCCTACGTCGAGCGGATCCTGCCGGCGCTGCGCGACTTCTACCCGGATATTCTGCTGATTTCCGCCGGCTTCGACGCCCACGTCCGCGATCCGCTCGCCCAGATTCGCCTGCAGACCGCCGATTTTGCCTGGGTCACCCGCGAGTTGCTGGAGGTGGCGGAAAAGTGCTGCCGCGGGCGGACAGTCTCGACGCTCGAAGGCGGCTACGATCTGCAGGCGCTCTCCGACAGCGTTGCCGCCCATGTGCGGGCGCTGATGGGCCACTGAGATCGCGGGCCAGGGGCGCCGGGATCGGGACGCGGGGTGCCGGCCGTGGACCGTTGGGCGATCAGGACAAGCGGCCGCCTGACCGGGGCCGGGGCCGAATGGCGCTTTGAACGGCGTTCGTTTGCTCCGGTAGCGAGTCCGGGGGGTTGCCATTTGCGTCGCATTTTCGTGACACATCGCATCGTCTCGGCGCTAACGGCCGGAAACCCCACGGGATTGCCCTTGCAACCGCCCCCGAATCCCGCGAAAAGGGTCCTGCGGTATTGTCGCCGCGAAGAAGCGGGCGGGGAGTTCCGCCTTTTGGGACAGGCCGCCGGACTGCGGCGAGCCAGGGGAACCCGATGAGCGGAACCGAGGACCGAGACGTTTCGCAACTATGTTTCGAGGATGCGCTGGCGGAACTGGAGAGCATCGTTCGTCGTCTGGAGGAGGGGTCCGGCGGCCTGGAGGATGCAATCGTCGCCTACGAACGGGGCGTCGCGTTACAGCGGCATTGCGATGCCAAGCTTCAGCAGGCGCAGGCGCGGGTCGAGCGCATCGTGCTCGGACGCGACGGTGCGGCCACCTCGGAGACGATCAGCTTCGAGTGAGGACGCACGTGCTGGATATAAAAGCGGCGCTTGCACAGAACGCCCGCGACGTAGATGCCGTTCTTGACCGTCTGCTGCCGGTTCGGCCCGATCCTGAATCGCGGCTGATGGAGGCTGTTCGCTATTCCACGCTGTCCGGCGGAAAGCGCATCCGGCCGTTCCTGGTGACGGCGAGTTCGGCGCTGTTCGGCGTTTCGCCGTCGTTTTCCCTGCGGGTGGCGGCGGCCATCGAGATGGTCCATTGCTACTCGCTCATTCACGATGATCTGCCGGCGATGGACGACGACGACCTGCGCCGCGGCCTGCCCACGTGTCACGTCAAGTTCGACGAGGCGACGGCGATCCTCGCCGGCGATGCGCTGCTGGCGCGGGCCTTCGAGGTGATCGCCGATCCGCAGACGCATTCCGATCCGCGGGTGCGCAGCGACCTGGTGGTGGAGCTGGCGAAGTCGGCGGGCGGCGACGGCATGGTCGGCGGCCAGATGCTGGATCTGCTGGCCGCGGAGGTGCAGCTGCAGATCGCCGAGATCACCCGCATGCAGCGGATGAAGACCGGCGCGCTGATCGCCTTTTCGTGCGAGGCGGGAGCGATCCTCGGCAAGGCTTCGGAGACCGCCCGGCACGCGTTGCATGCCTATGCCCACGACCTGGGTCTGGCGTTCCAGATCGTCGATGACCTTCTCGATGTGGAAGGCAGCGACGAGGAGGTCGGCAAGCGGACTCACAAGGACCAGGGTGCCGGCAAGGCGACTTTTGTCTCGGTTCTGGGAGTGGAGCGGTCGCGCGCGCAATCCGACATGCTGGCGGAGCAGGCGGTCGCGCATCTGGACATCTTCCCGGAGAGCGCCGAGCCGCTGCGGGCGCTGGCATCGTTCGTCGTCAAACGCCGGCATTAGGATAACAGGATTGACCATCGCCGCCGCGCTGCCACCGGCGATCGCCAGACGAGGAGAGTACTCTTGACCCCAGCCAGTACCGCGCTGCTCGACGGCATCAACGATCCGGGCGATCTTCGCCGGCTTTCCGAACCGCAGCTGGTGCAGCTCGCACAGGAACTGCGGCAGGAAACGGTGCGGGTCGTCTCGATCACCGGCGGCCATCTCGGCGCGAGCCTGGGTGTCATCGAGCTGACGCTTGCCCTGCACTACGTCTTCGATACCCCGCGCGACAAGCTGATTTGGGACGTCGGCCATCAGGCCTACCCCCACAAGATCCTGACCGGGCGGCGCAGCCGCATGCTGACGCTGCGTCAGGGCGACGGCCTTTCCGGTTTCACCAAGCGCTCGGAGAGCGAGTACGACCCGTTCGGTGCCGCCCATACCTCGACGTCGATCTCGGCGGCGCTCGGCATGGCTGTCGCCCGCGACTTCCGCGGTGACCAGAACAACGTCATCGCGGTGATCGGCGATGGCGCGATGAGCGCCGGCATGGCTTACGAGGCGATGAACAACGCCGGGGCGATGCAGTCGCGGCTGATCGTTATCCTCAACGACAACGACATGTCGATCGCCCCGCCGGTGGGGGCGATGAGCGCCTATCTGTCGCGGCTGATCTCGTCGAAGCCCTACCGCTCGCTGCGTCACGTGCTCGGCGACGTCGCCAAGAAGTTTCCGCGCGGGCTCGGCAAGGCCGCCCACAAGGTCGAGGAGTATGCCCGCGGCCTCGTCACCGGCGGCACGCTGTTCGAGGAACTGGGCTTCTTCTATGTCGGTCCCATCGACGGCCATAACTTCGACCACCTGCTGCCGGTGCTGAAGAACCTGCGCGACGATCGCGAGCCGGGGCCGGTGCTGGTGCACGTCGTCACCAAGAAGGGCCATGGCTATCCGCCGGCCGAACGCTCCGCCGACAAGTATCACGGCGTCGGCCGCTTCGATGTCGTCACCGGCGAGCAGGTCAAGGTCAAGGCCAACGCGCCGAGCTACACCGAGACCTTCGCCAAGGCGCTGATCCAGGAGGCGGCGAAGGATGAGAAGATCGTCGCCATCACCGCGGCGATGCCGGCCGGCACCGGCCTCGACAAGTTCGCGGCGAAGTTCCCGGAGCGCTGCTTCGACGTCGGCATCGCCGAGCAGCATGCGGTGACCTTCGCCGCCGGCCTCGCCGCCGAGGGCTTCAAGCCGTTCACCGCCATCTACTCCACCTTCCTGCAGCGGGCGTACGACCAGGTGGTGCACGACGTGGCGCTGCAGCGCCTGCCGGTGCGCTTCGCCATGGACCGGGCCGGACTGGTCGGTGCCGATGGTGCCACCCATGCTGGCGCCTTCGATCTGCCGTACCTGCTGTGCCTGCCCGACATGGTGGTGATGGCGGCGGCCGACGAGGCCGATCTGATGCACATGGTCGCCACCTGCGCCGCCATCGACGACCGCCCGTCGGCGGTACGCTATCCGCGCGGCGAGGGAATGGGCGTCGATATGCCGGAGGCGGGAAAGGTGCTGCCAATCGGCAAGGGCCGTATCCTCAAGGAAGGCACATCGATCGCTATCCTCAACCTCGGCACCCGGCTGAAGGAGGCGATGAAGGCGGCGGAGGAACTGGCGGCGCGCGGCCTCTCCACCACCATCGCCGATGCCCGTTTCGCCAAGCCACTGGACACCGACCTCGTCCGTCGCCTGGCGCACGAGCATCCGGTGCTGATCACCCTGGAGGAGGGGGCGGCCGGCGGCTTTGCCGCCCACGTCATGCAGTTCATGGCCCTCGACGGCCTGCTCGACAGCGGCGTGAAGTTCCGGCCGATGACGCTGCCCGACATCTTCATCGACCAGGACAAGCCGGAAGTGCAGTACGATCTCGCCGGCCTCAACGCCAAGCACATCGTCGCTACCGCGTTGAACGCGCTCGGCCGCAGCAAGGAGGCCTCGGAGGCGGCGCGCGCCTGACGCGCCGTCCCCGCCGCCGCCCTCCCTCTCCCGCTTGCGGGGGAGGGACGGGGTTGAGGGGGGATCGACCCGCTCTGGGCCGCCATGAGCAAGCCGTCGCGCCTTCGCCTCGACCAGCTTCTCGTCGCCCGTGGGCTGGCGGAGAGCCGGGCGCGGGCGCAGGCGCTGGTGATGGCCGGCGTGGTCTTCTCTGGCGAACGGCGGCTGGATAAGCCCGGTCTCGCCGTCGCCGAGGATGCGCCACTGGACGTGCGCGGCCGCGACCACCCGTGGGTCTCGCGCGGCGGCGTCAAGCTGGCCGCCGCCCTCGACCATTTCACCATCGATCCTACCGGCCTGATCTGCCTCGACGTCGGTGCCTCCACCGGCGGCTTTACCGACGTGCTGCTCAGCCGCGGTGCGGCGAAGATTTACGCCGTCGATGTCGGCTCAGGCCAGCTCGCCTGGAAGCTGCGCTCCGATCCGCGTGTCGTCGTCCTGGAAAAGACCAATATCCGCAACCTCGATCCCGCGCTCCTCCCCGAGCCGCCCGCGCTTGTCGTCTGTGACGTCAGCTTCATCGGGCTGGCGCTGGCACTGCCGCCGGCGCTGGCGCTGGCCGTCCCCGGCGCCCGGCTGGTCGCGCTGATCAAGCCGCAGTTCGAGGCCGGACGGGAGCAGGTGGGCAAGGGCGGCATCGTCCGCGATGCGCAGGTTCGCGAAGACGTTTGCAGCCGCACCACCGCATGGCTGGCGGCACAGCCGGGCTGGCGGGTGCTCGGCCTGATGCAAAGCCCGCTGACCGGCGCCGACGGCAACGTCGAATTCCTGATCGCCGGCGCGAAAGTGGCGTAAGGCTCCCCTGCCTCAGGACGGCGGCGGCGTTTCCTGATCGAGGGTGTTGATCTGGCCGAGCAGGTCGATCAGGGCATCGATGATTGCCAGAGCCCGGTCGGGATCGGAACGGAAGATGCTGCGCAGTTCGCGGCGGGTGAAGGCGAGCACATCGCTCGGCTGGTCGGCCCGGGCGGTCGCGGCGTAGGGCCGCCCGACCAGCGCTGACAGCCCGATCAGCGCTCCGGCACCGGCGTGCGCTGCCTTGCCGTGGCGCTCGGTGGCAATGTGGCCTTCCAGGATGTAGAAGGCGACCTCGCCGGGATCACCCTCCCGATAGAGAACATCCCCCTCGGCCAGCGAAATCCGGTGCATCGCCCTCATCCCACCTGTGCGTTGTCATCCGGGATGATGCAGACGCTGCGCCGGCACTGCAATCGCGGGGCTCGCCGTCGTGGGCTCACGGGCTCTCTGCCTGTGCCGCATCCCAGGCTTCCTGCGCCACCATCCAGTCCTCCTCGGCGGCGGCCGTGTCCTTCTCGATGCGGGCGAGGCGCTTGTGCAACTCGGCAAGCCGGGCGCTCTCGCCCTCGTAAAGCGCCGGGTCGGCGAGCGCTTCAAGCAGCTTGCCCCTCTCGGCTTCGAGCACGCCGATGCGGCGTTCGGTTGTCGTCAGCCGTTTCTTCAGCGGCGCCAGCGCCTCGCGCCGCTCCGCCGCTTCGCGCCGCTGCTGCTTGCGGTTGACCGCCGCCGCCTCGCCACCAGTCGCCCCGCTGCGTTGCTGTTCGCCAGGCGATGCCGCGCGACCGGCGACATGGGCTCGGTAGTCGTCCATATCGCCCTCGAACGGCGTCACCGTTCCGTCTTCGACCAGCCAGAAGCGGTCGGCGGTGAGCTCGAGGACGTGCGGATCGTGGCTGACCAGAACCACCGCGCCAGCAAAGCCGTTGATCGATTCCACCAGCATCTGCCGAGCGGAGATGTCGAGGTGGTTGCTGGGTTCGTCCAGCAGCAGCAGGTGCGGGCGGTGCGCCGTCATCAGCGCGAACAGCAGCCGCGCCTTCTCGCCGCCGGAGAGATCGCCGATGCGGGTCTGCGCCCGCTCCTGGGAGAAGCCGAAGCGGCCGAGCTGGGCGCGGACCACCGTCTCGGTATCGCGCGGCCGCAGCCGCGACAGCGCCAGCAGCGGCGTTGCGTCGAGGTCCAGCTCTTCCGCCTGATGCTGGGCGAAGTAGCCGACGCGCAGCTTGTTGGAACGGGCGATGTCGCCATCCAGCGGCGGCAGCCGGCCGGCCAGCAGTTTCATCAGCGTCGACTTGCCGTTGCCATTGGCGCCGAGCAGGGCGATGCGGTCGTCCGGATCGAGGCGCAGCGACAGCCGGCTCAGCACCGCGCGACCGTCGTAGCCGGCGGCGATGCGATCCAGCACCAGCAGCGGCGGTGGCAGCTCATCGGGGTCGGGAAACGAGAACGAGATCATCTCGTCGAGCGCCGCGGCGGCAACCGGCTGCATTCTTGCCAGCATGCGCATGCGCGACTGCGCCTGCTTGGCCTTGGAGGCCTTGTAGCGGAAGCGGTCGATGAACGCCTGGATGTGCGCGCGCTCCGCCTGCTGCTTGGCGCGGGCCTTCTCGCCCGCCTCCAGTCGCTCGCGCCGGGTGTTCTCGAAGCGGTCCCAGCCGCCGCGGTAGAGGGTGAGCTTGCCGCCCTCGATATGAAGAATCTCGCCGGCGACGCGGTTGAGCAGGCCGCGGTCATGGCTGACCAGTAGCAGCGTGCCGGGATAGCCGCGCAGCCACTCCTCTAGCCACAACGTTGCTTCCAGGTCGAGGTGGTTGGTCGGCTCGTCGAGCAGCAGCAGGTCGGGGGCGGTGAACAGCAACGCCGCCAGTGCCACGCGCATGCGCCAGCCGCCGGAAAAGGCGCTGCACGGCTGCCGCTGGGCGGCATCGTCGAAGCCGAGGCCGGCGAGGATGCGGGCGGCGCGCGCTTCCGCGGTGTGCGCCTCCACATCGCGCAGCCGCAGGTGCACTTCGGCGATGGCGTGCGGATCCTGTGCCGTCTCTGCTTCCCGCGTCAGCCGGGCCAGCACCTCGTCGGCGGCGAGCACCGTCTCCAGCAGCGAGCGGTCGTCGCCCGGTGCCTCCTGGCGGGTCATGCCGACGCGCCACCGGCCAGGAATCGCGATGCTGCCGCCGTCCGGCTCCAGCTCGCCGGCGATCAGTCGCAGCAGGGTCGTCTTGCCGGCGCCGTTACGTCCGACGAGGCCGACGCGGTGGCCGGCATCGACCGTTGCGTCGGCCTGATCCAGCAGGACGCGGGCACCGACCCGGTAGGTGAGAGAGTTGAGGCGCAGCATGGACGGCCGTTTAGCACGGGCCGGTGCGGCGCGGAACGGGGGAAAGCCGAGCGGCGCGCGCCGGGCGCGCCCCTCGCCTCAGCGGGAAGCCAGCCGCTCGAAGCTGCGGGTCAGCCGGCCATTGCCGTCGATGATCGCATCGAGGAACTGTTGCCGTTCGCCGCGCTGCATTCTGCGGTTGTCGCGGAGGATCTCGGCTGCTGCCTGGATCACCGCAACACAGGTCCGCCATTCGTGTTCAACCGCGGAATGATGGCTGGCGTCACAGTGGTTCATTGATGGTTCCCACCTGGGCAAAGCGAAGAAAGGGAAACTCCGCCGGTGCAGCGTGCACCGGCCACACCATGGAGATGGTAATCTGCGGCAACCCAGGCAACGGGGGACCTGAAGGAGCCCAAATCCCCCCATTCTCAGCCCCGCCAACAACACGATAATGGCAAGTTTACGTCCGGTATCCAACGGGAATCCGGTGCAAACTCGCTTTCGATAGCTGCCTTGTGATCGGCGGCGGTCCTCCAGGTTTGAGCCTCCCGCCGGGGTCGGCTATTCTCCTCCCATGAGCAGGTCCCGGCTGCGCTTGCTGATCTCTTTGCTGGTCGTCTCGGCGCTCGCCCTCGGCGGGGTGGCGCACGCGCCGATGGCGGTTGCAAGCATCGCTACCGGCGGTGCAGTGGTGGCGGCAAGCCAGCCGCCATGTCACGAGATGGGCGCGCCGCAGCAGGCGCCGGTGAAGGCCCAACCCACGCTCGACTGCTGCCTGCTGTTTTGCACCAGCTTGCCGGCGACGACGACGCCGGCCACCCGGCCGCTGCACTATGCCAGTGTCGCCTTCGTGCTGCCGGGGGAACTGCCCCTCGTTCCCCGCACGCTTTCTCCCGAGCCCGGTCCGCCGCGCGCCTAAGCGTCAGGTTCCCTAGAAGCTGTTGATATGGCCTGCGTCCGCCGTTCTGCGCGGACGCAACGAGGCGGCGCGTTCCGGTCGGGCTTTCCAATCCCCAGCCCACCCCGGTGCGGCGTGCGCAAGCACGGGAGAGGTCTGATTGTGTTGAAAGTTCTGAGTTCCGCGGCCCGGGCGGTCGCGATGGCTGTCGCGTTGTTTGGCGGGGTCTTCGGCCTCGCTCCGCGTCCGGCACTGGCGGTCGGTCCCGCGTTCCGCCTGGAGGCGGTCGGGCCGGCGGTTCCCGTGGGCCGCGAGGCGGCGGTGGTGGTCCGGCTGGTGGATGCGGCCACCGGTGCGCCGGTGGCGAATGCCGTCGTCTTCCGTGCCCGGCTCGACATGGCGCCCGAAGGCATGGGTGACATGGCGGCGGTGCTGAAGCCGGCCACATCGCCCGATTCCGCCGTGTATCGTTTTACAACCACCCTTACCATGCCTGGGCGCTGGCTGCTGACGGTGCAGGCGAAGGTCCCCGGCGTCACCGAGACGGTCCGTGCCGAGACCATCATCACCGCCGTCGAGCCGGCGGCCGGTGCGGCGCCGCCGCATCAGCACTGATGCGCCCGTCGCATGGCCGGGCGCTGGTCCGGCTGCTGCTGCTGGCGGTGGCGCTGGCGCCGCCGGGCGTAGCTTGGGCGCAGACCGGGGCGCAGGCCGGAGCGAGCGAATCAGTGGGCGGCGAGCCACCGCTCGGCGCCCGCCTCGACGAGCTGCTGGAGATGGGGCGTCGGCTCAATCCCGGCGTTGCCGCGGCGGCGCTGGAGGCCGACGCGGCGCATGCCCGCATCGGCGCCGCCGGCCGCTTCCCTGATCCCGTCTTCACCACCGAAATCGAGGACATCCGGGCGAGCGGCAGCACCGCCGCGCCGGAGAGCGTCGGCCGGGTGAAGTACACCCTCGCCCAGACCATCCCGCTGTGGGGCAAGCGCGGGCTGGAACGGGACGTGGCGCAGGCCGAGGCGGGCGCCGCCGACCAGCAACGGCGCTCCGCCGAGCAGGAGCTGGCGTGGCGGATCAAGACGGTGTTCGCGCAAGGCTACGCCGCGGCGGCCACCGTGCGCATCACCCGCGAGCTGCTGGCGACACTGGACAGCATCGCCCGGGTGGCGCAGAGCCGCTACGCCCAGGGCCAGGGCAACCAGCAGGACGCGATCAGTGCCGAGGCGGAGAAGGGACGCCTGCAGCTCGACCTGGAACGGGCCGAGGCGCAACGCCTCGCCGCGGCGGCGCGGCTGAATGCGCTGCTCGATCGGCCGGCGGGGGCGCTGCTGGCGCCGCCGCAGTCGTTGCCGCCGGTGCCGGGCGCCGACGCGATGCCCCTGGAGGCGGTGCTGGCGCAGGCGGAGGTCGCCAACCCGCAACTGGCGCAGGCGCGGGCGGAGATCACCGCCTTCGAACGCAGCGCCGAACTGGTCCAACGCTCGTGGTACCCGGACGTCACTCTCGGCGTCACCGTCTACGACGAGGACGGCGATAACGACCGTCAGTTCGGCGGCTACGAGGCGATGGTCTCGCTCGACGTGCCGCTGCAATGGGGCCTCCGCCGGGCGCGCGAGCGCGATGCGCACGCAAAGCTGGCAGCCTCGCGGGCGCGGCGCGAGGACGCCGCGGCGAGCCTGCGCGGCGACATTGCCGAGGCGTGGTGGGCGCTGGAGGCGGCCCGCCGCAGCGAGGGGGTGCTGCGCCGGATCAACATCCCGCAGTCGGCGGTAATGCTGCGCTCGGCGCAGGCCGGCTACGAGCTCGGCAGCGCCGACCTGCCGGGCGTGCTGCTGGCGGAGCAGGGAGTGCGGCGAACGGAGCTGGATTTCATCGGCGTGCAGGTCGAGCAGCAGATGCGGCTGGCCGACCTGGAACGATTGGTCGGCGGAGATCTTTAGATGCGCACCCTTACCCTCACCCTAGCGGCGGTGGCGATAACCGCGGCCGGGATGGCCGGTGGTTTCCTCGCCGGCCGCTCGGGCCTGTTCGGGGACTCCGCCTCCATGCCCACCGCGGCGCCTGTCCCGGTGGCGGCGCCGGTGGAGCGGCAGGTGCTCTACTACCGTGATCCGAGCGGGCTGCCGGACTATTCGCCGGTACCGAAGCAGGACGCCGGCGGCCGCGACTACCTGCCGGTCTATGACGACCAGGAAGCGGAGCTGGCGCCGCCGTCCCCGCCGCCATCAGGCCGCGGCCGCATCCTCTACTACCGCAATCCGATGGGCCTGCCCGACACCTCGCCGACGCCGAAGAAGGACCAGATGGGGATGGACTATATCCCGGTCTACGAGACCGGGGCGGGCGACGACGCCGGCATCGTCGCGGTGAGCCCGCAGCGGGTGCAGGTGCTCGGCGTGCGCAGCGAAGCCGTGCAGGAGCGGGCGCTGGTGCGCTCGATCCACGCTGCCGGCACCGTTGCCTACGACGAGAGGCGCACCTTCGTCGTCACCACCAAGATCGGCGGGTGGATCGAGCGGCTGCTGGTCAACGCGACCGGCGAGACCATCCGCCGCGGCCAGCCGCTGATGCAGATCTACAGCCCCGAACTGTTGCTGGCGCAGCAGGAATACGTCGCGCTGCGGGAGGCGACGGCCGGAGCGCAAGGCAGCGGCGACGATGTCTCCGCCCGGCTGCTCGATGGCGCCCTGCGCCGCCTGGGGGCGCTGGATGCTCCGGAGGACGTGGTGCAGGCGCTGCAGCGCGGCGGCGGCCCGCAGCGCACCGTCACTTTGCGCTCGCCTTACGCCGGCACCGTCATCGACAAGCCGGCGGTCGAGGGGATGCGCTTCACGCCGGGCGACACCCTCTACCGCATCGTCGATCTCGCCACCGTCTGGCTGATCGCCGACGTTTTCGAGCAGGATCTCGCCGCCGTCGCGCTGGGCGAGCGCGCCGCCGTCACCCTGAAAGCCTACCCCGGCCGCAGCTTCACCGGCCGCGTCGCCTTCATCTATCCGTCGGTCGGCGGCGATACCCGCACCGCGCGGGTGCGCATCGAGCTGGCCAACCCCGACGGCCTGCTGAAGGAGAACATGTACGCGACCGTCGAGATCGCCGCACCGGCCCGCCGGCCGGCGCCGGCGGTTCCCCTCTCGGCGATCATCGACAGCGGCGCGCGGCAGGTGGTGCTGATTGATCACGGCGACGGCCGCTTCGAGCCGCGCGAGGTGCGGCTCGGAACCCGCGGCGACGGCTACGCCGAGGTGGTGGAAGGGGTGCGCGCTGGCGACCGCGTCGTCACCTCCGCCAACTTCCTGATTGACGCCGAGAGCAACCTGCGGGCGGCGCTGCAGGCGTTCACGGCACCGGCTGCCGCCGGGCCGGCAGCGGGTGTGGAGGGCGGCCGATGATCGCCGCGATCATCCGCTGGTCGGCGCGCAACGTCGCGCTGGTGCTGATCGGAACCGCCTTCATCATCGGCGCCGGCCTGTGGTCGGTCTCGCGGATGCCGCTCGACGCCATCCCGGACCTCTCCGACGTGCAGGTGATCGTCTACACCGAGTACCCCGGCCAGGCACCACAGGTCGTCGAGGACCAGATCACCTACCCGCTGAGCACCGCCTTGCTCAGCGTGCCGCGGGCGCGGGTGGTGCGCGGCTTCTCGTTCTTCGGCGCTTCGTTCGTCTATGTCATCTTCGAGGACGGCACCGACGTCTACTGGGCGCGCTCGCGCGTCCTCGAATACCTGAACACCGTCCAACGGCGGATGCCAGAAGGCGTCGCTCCAACCCTCGGCCCGGACGCCACCGGGGTCGGCTGGGTGTTCCAGTACGCCATCGTTGCCGCCAACCGGACGCTGGCGGAGCTGCGCTCGCTGCAGGACTGGCAGGTCCGCTATGCGCTGGCGGAGGCGGACGGCGTTGCCGAGGTCGCCAGCGTCGGCGGCTTCGTAAAGACCTACAGCGTCATCGTCGATCCGCACCGGCTGCATTCGCTGGGGATCCCGCTCTCCCGCGTCGTCGAGGCGATCCGGCAGAGCAACCGCGATGTCGGCGGTCGGGTGATCGAGATGGCGGAGACCGAGTTCGTCGTCCGCGGCCGCGGCTACCTGCGCGGCATCGCCGACATCGAGCAGATCGTGCTGAAGTCGGACGGGCTGACGCCGGTGCGCCTCGGCGATGTCGCCCGCGTCGAATTGGCGCCGGACGAGCGCCGCGGGCTG
>JAEULG010000233.1 GCA_016793875.1 Rhodospirillales bacterium
CCGCTGCTGCGCAGCGTCGAGTGCCTGGCGCAGAACTTCTACATCTCGCCGCCGAGTCTCTCGCAGCACGCCGCCATCGCTGCCTTCGACTGCGAGGAAATCGTCACCGGCCACGTCGCCCGCTACGCCGTCAACCGGGCGGGCCTGCTGGCGGCGCTGCCGCGCGCCGGCTTTGCCGACATCGCGCCGGCCGACGGCGCCTTCTACCTGTACGCCCGCCTGCCCGACGACGATCCCGACAGCCCGGAGTTCTGCCGCCGCCTCCTGGCCGAGGCCGACATCGCGATCACCCCCGGCATCGACTTCGATCCGCTGCGCGGCCACCGCACCGTGCGCTTTTCCTACGCCGGTTCCCCGGAGGAGATGGAAGAAGCGGCGGCACGGCTGATCGCCTGGCGCAACCACCGCCTTCCAGCGTAAGAGCCCGACTCAAAATGAACGCTTTAAATCAATACACAACGACGTACCGTCATGGCCGGCTTGTCCCGGCCACCATGTCTTGCAGCAGCTAAAGTCACCATAGGATGCGCGGAACGAGTCCGCGCATGACGGGAGCAGTACCTATAGCGCATTGATTTTGCGTACATCATTCTTGGTCAAGCCCTAGGATTTTAGATTAAATCACCTTTTATTTATTTTGTTCTCAATAATTCTAACGTTCTATTTAAAACTAAGATGAGGTGATTATTTATCAAATACTTCTGATGCCATCATACCCACGACGCAGGCGCCATATCCTCGATGATACTCGCTCGTGCAAGCGGTGACATGCGATAATACTGGTGGGATGTGAATAAGTTGAAGTCATAGTCCCGGAATCCTGCGGCATTGACCATACGAAATTTTGTGGCTGGAAACGCGGCCGCATCGGTGCGATGCCTTGGCCCGTCCTGGCCTAGCCGCGGAACAAGATTCACGCCGAAGCTGACCTGCAACACATTGTCGAGTTGGCTGTAATAGATAGCTGTCCGCTCCGCCATCCGCGACAGACCGCTCAGGCGTGCAAGACCGGGCTGGTCAAAGGCATCAAAGCCGCAATCACCGGCCGCGAGCACGGCGACATCGAACAGAAATGCATCAGCATTTCCATGCAGGAACCAACTCTCAACAGCGTTCTGCAGCACCACATGGCCCATGCTGTGCGCGAGCAGAAATGTGCGGAATCCAGCCGCCCTCACAACGTTGATGATCGGCTTGAGATTCTCGAGGAACGTCATCAGATGCGTGCCGGACAGCCGCGCCATCTGCTGATCGTGAAGGTAATTGGCCCTCAGAATTGGAGGAGTGACAACTTTACCGAGGGACGGCCAGCTGAAAGCAAGTACCGTCATATCTGCGCTGGCAGACCCCGAAGCAGCCAGCCATTCCCGATTGAACGCTGCCCTGGTAATCGCGTCTTCAAAGGTGTTGTCGAAGCCGTGAATGAAAATCAACAGATCCCGACCGCCGTCGGCGAGGTCTCCGGCAGGATCGGATGCAAACCTGCCGAGCTCTACGTTCTGGATTGAGTCGATTTTCCCTTGCCTGTTGGCCGGAATATCGATGCCACTGACGAAGGCAGTACCATAGACGACCTTCACCGAGGTGGAAGGTGGTTGCAGTTCCTTGCTATAGCTGGCAACAACCTCCGGCGCACCTGTGAGCACCCGGTTGCTAGCAAAATATACTGTCGTTGACATGGCATTAATCCCCCCGGATGCGCCACTAGATATAATTATGCCCTAGGCCATTTCTCCGTTCAAGCTTGATCAGGGCGTTACGTGCCTTCTAACAATGTCGTGAACTTGGCGCGTTCGTGGACGATGCGGCAACGCTAGCTAGTAACTGGTCATCTGCACTCTCAATATGCCATCATATTGCCGTGCTTCGACTTGTCCCTGTCAAGGTAGCCTAAGATCACCTACAAGGAACGTGACTATTGATTTCACGGTGATCCGCCGGGGCTCTGAGGGGGAGTTGCCGTCATTACCACGTCGCCAGCGTTCGTCGTCTCCCGCTTCAAAGCCGGCCACTATGCGTCACCTGATCAACGGCCCGATCACCGTGACCGGGCCCGGCGTTGGCAGGCTGGGCGGTCGTTTAATCCAGGGGCTTTCGCGCCGGGGCGGCGCGCGTTACCCTCGGCGTGTACGAGACCACCTCCCAGGCCAACCACCGGTGACCACGACGATCCTGCCCGCGGCGAAATACGACCTGCGGGTGCCGCGCTACACCAGCTACCCGACGGCGCCGCACTTCGGCCCCGCGGTCACCGCCGAGGTCTACCAGCGCTGGCTCGGCGCGCTCGACCCGGCGGCGCCGCTGTCGCTCTACGTGCACATCCCGTTTTGCGACGAGATGTGCTGGTTCTGCGGCTGCTGGACGAAGATCGTCAAGCGCTACGAGCCGGTTCGCTCCTACCTCGATGCGCTCGCCGGCGAGATCGCGCTGACCGCCGGCGCGCTGCCGGCGCGCATGGCCGTCCGCCACCTGCACTTCGGCGGCGGCAGCCCGACGATGCTGACGCCGCAGGACTGGCTGGCGGTGACCGCCGACCTCGGCCGCCGCTTCGCCTTCGCCGAGGAAGCCGAGATCGCCGTCGAACTCGATCCGCGCGACGCCAGCGAGGACTACATCGCCGCGCTGGCCCAGGCCGGGGTCACCCGTGCCTCGATCGGCGTGCAGGACTTCGATGCCGAGGTGCAGAAGGAGATCAACCGCCACCAGCCCTTCGCCGTCGTCGAGCAGGTGGTCGGCTGGCTGCGCGCCCACGGCATCGGCGACATCAACCTCGACCTGATGTACGGCCTGCCGCGGCAGACCGAGGCCAAGGTCGAGGCGATGGTCGACCTCGCGCTGCAACTGGCGCCGGCCCGGGTGGCGCTGTTCGGCTACGCGCATGTGCCGTGGATGAAGAGTCATCAGAAGCTGATCGACGAGACGACGCTGCCAACAGCGGACGACCGCCTGCGCCAGTTCGCAGTCGCCTCGGCGCGGCTGACCGCCGCCGGCTACCGCCCGATCGGCCTTGACCACTTCGCCCGCCCCGACGACGGCCTCAGCCAAGCGCTATCCGCCGGGCGCCTGCGCCGCAACTTCCAGGGCTACACCGCCGACGACGCACCGATCCTCATCGGCCTCGGCGCTTCCGCCATCGGCAATCTGCCGCAGGGCTATGTGCAGAACGTCCAGCCGCTCGCCGACTACCGCCGGGCGATTGCCGCCGGCCGGCTGCCGACCGCGCGCGGCATCGCGCTCAGCACCGACGACCGGCTGCGGCGCACGATCATCGAGGAGCTGATGTGCGGGCTCAGCGTCGATCTCGACGCCGTCTGCGCCGCCCACGGAACCCCGGTCGAAATGCTCTCGCTCGAGAAGGAACGACTGGCGCCGCTGGTGGCGGACGGGCTGATGAAAATTGATGCCGGCAGGATCACCGTCACCGAGGCCGGCCGGCCATTCGTCCGCATTATCGCCGCCGCCTTCGACACCTACTTACAGCCCGGCCGGGCGCAGCATTCCCGCGCCGTCTGACCGCCAATCCAGAACATCACGCAGGGAAGACGTACCGATGGCCGTCGCACGCATTCTTCTGGTGTACTTGGTCTTCGTCCTGGTCGCGCAGCCGGCTGGTGCGGTCGATCTCGCCGGCAGCGTCGCCAAGCTGCAGGGCTCGGCCACCGCCACCGCCAGCACCGGCTTCGGCCGGCCGCTGCAGGAAGGATCAAGCATCCTCGTCGGCGATCGCATCGCCACCGGCGCCGACAGCCGGCTGCGGCTGAAGATGAACGACGGCGCCCTGCTCACCCTCGGCAGCAGCAGCACCATCGCCATCGAGGCGTGGAACGACAGCGAGACCCTCGGCCAGGCGGTGGTCAGCGTGGTCGAGGGCGTCTTCCTTGCCGCCTCCGGTGCCATCGCCCGGCTCGGCCCCGACCGCATGGTCGTCAATACGCCGGCGGCGACGCTCGGCATCCGCGGCACCGAGGTGTGGGGCGAAGCTCACCCCGACCGGCTGGCGGTGGCCCTGCTGTCCGGCACCGGGATCGTCGTCGATACCGGCAGCGAGCAGATCGAGATGACCGAAAGCGGGACCGGTCTGGACGTAACCGCCGGTGAGTCGCTGCCGCCGATCAAGCAGTGGGGGCCGCCGCGGCTGCAGGCCGCCGCCGCCGCCGTCACCTTCTCCGACGAGTAGCGCAGGCAGGAAGGTGACGCTCAGCGCTTGCGCGCCAGCGTCAGGCCGTCGCCGATCGGCACCAGGCTGAGGTCGATGCGCGCATCGTCGTGCAGTGCGGCGTTAAAGGCGCGGATCGCGCGGGTGCTTTCCTCGTCGTTGGCGGGATCGGCGACGCGGCCGTCCCACAGCACGTTGTCGGCGAGCAGGAGGCCGCCCGGCCGCAGCAGCTCCAGCGCCACCTCGTAGTAGGCGCCGTAGTTGCCCTTGTCGGCGTCGATGAAGACGAGATCGAAGCTGCCGCCGGCGCCCTCGCCGAGCAGCGCGCGCATGGTCTCCAGCGCCGGTGCCAGCCGCAGCTCGATGCGCCCCTCGACACCGGCCTCGCGCCAGTAGCGGCGGGCCAGCGCCGTCCATTCGTCGGAGACATCGCAGGCAACCAGCCGGCCGCCTGCCGGCAGCACCAGCGCCATGGCCAGCGCGCTGTAGCCGGTGAAGGTGCCGATCTCAAGGATCGAGCGCGCGCCGGTCAGCTTCACCAGCAGCGCCATGAACTGTCCCTGCTCGGGCGAGATCTGCATGCCGGCCTGCGGCAGCTTGAGCGTCTCGGCGCGCAGGCGGGCGAGGACGCCCGGCTCGCGCAGCGAGACGTCCAGCAGATAGCCGTACAGGCGGTCGTCGACGTTGATGGTGCGATTGGACAACGGCTTTCTCTCACTCCTGGTCCGGGAATGGTTGCAATACGGCAGCGCCGCTCAGGCGGCCCTCGCGCAGCCGGGCGAGCGCCTCGTTGGCGGCAGCAAGCGGGAAAACGACGATCTCGGTGCGCACCGGCACCCGAGGTGCCAGCGACAGGAAGGCATCGCCGTCGCTGCGGGTGAGGTTGGCGACCGAAACGAGGCGCCGCTCCCGCCACAGCAGCTCATAGGGGAACGACGGGATATCGCTCATGTGGATGCCGCCGCAGACGACGGTGCCGCCGGGACGGACGGCGCGCAGCGCGGCGGGCACGAGCGCACCCACCGGCGCGAAGATGATGGCGGCGTCGAGTTCCTCGGGCGGGGTGGTGCCGGCATCGCCGGCCCATTCCGCTCCCATGCGGCGGGCGAACGCCTGCGCTTCAGCGTCGCCGGGGCGGGTGAAGCCGAAGATCCGCCGGCCCTCGAAGCGCGCCACCTGGGCGGCGATGTGCGCGGCGGCGCCGAAGCCATAGAGGCCGAGGCACTCGCCGTCGCCGGCCATGCGCAGGCAGCGGTGGCCGATCAGCCCAGCGCACAGCAGCGGTGCCGCCTCGGCGTCGGTGTAATCGCCGTGGACGGGGAAGCAGTAGCGGGCATCGGCAACGGTGTACTGGGCGTAGCCGCCGTCGATCTGGTAGCCGGTGAAGCGCGCCCGCGGACACAGATTCTCCTGTCCAACGCGGCAGTAGCGGCATTCCCCGCAGGTCCAGCCGAGCCACGGCACCCCCACGCGCTCGCCGACGACCGGCTGCTCTACCCCCTCCCCGACCGCTTCGATGCGGCCGACGATCTCATGGCCGGGGATGATCGGCAGCTTCGGGTCCGGCAACTCACCGTCGCAGACGTGCAGGTCGGTGCGGCAGACGGCGCAGGCAGCGACCCGGATCAGCACCTGCCCCGCCGCCGGCCGCGGCCGCGGCACCTCCCGCAGCAGCAGCGCCGTGCGCGGCGCCTCCAGCACCATCGCCCGCATCGGCGCATCGTCCGGCGTTGTTTGCGTCATCTTCCTCCCCCGGCGCCGCTGTGGCGGGCAGAGTAGGCCGGCCGGCACTGCCCGGCAATGCCGTCGCCGCGCCGCCTTGCTTCCGGCCTGCCGGAGGGCGATGGCCCCTCCCGTGGGCAGTGAGCGCCGCGCGCGGCCCGGCAGGGGCGCCCTGAATGCGCTGGCGAAGCGAAGATCGTTGACACCGCGGGGAGGTTATCTACAGTTTCTTGCCCTGCTGGCATCGCTGCGTCCTGGCGGGCGTGGTGGAACGGTAGACACGCGAGACTTAGGATCTCGTGACGCAAGTCGTGGGGGTTCAAATCCCTCCGCCCGCACCAGCAGACGGCCGAACGCGAAGGAGAGTGGGCGGCCGGTCGGCGCAGCAGGGTGGCAACCGGCGCTCCGCCTTCCCGATAATCTTCAGTTCCGAACGAGAACGATGCAGGTCACAGAGACACAGATCGACGATCTCACGCGTCAATTCCACGTCGTCATGCCGGCGGCCGATATCGAGCGAAAGGTCGAGGCGCGGCTGGATGAGCTTGCCCATACCATGCGCCTGCCCGGTTTCCGTCCGGGCAAGGTGCCGGTCGGGCTGATGCGCAAGCGCTACGGCGCGGCGGTCAAAAGCGAGGTCGTCGAGAAGGCGATCAACGAAAGCTCACAGGCGGTGATCAGCGAGCGCGGCCTGCGCGCCGCCCTGCCGCCAAAGGTCGAGCTCGCCGACGCGCCGGAAGAAGGCGATCTTTCGTACACGCTGGCCGTCGAGCTGCTGCCGGAGATCACGCCGCCGGACTACGGCCAGATCAGCCTGGAACGGCTGGTCGCCCATGTCGATGAAGCCGAGATCGAACGGCGTATCGAGCGCTTCGCCGATGCCGTCGGCGAGGAAGCGGACGCCGAGGAAGGGCGCGGGGCAGTCGAGAACGACATCGTCGTGCTCGACGTCCTCAGCCCCACCGACGATCCCTGGCCCTTCGATCCGGCGAACCTTTCCGGCGTGCGCATCCGCATCGGCACCGACGCGCCGCTGCCGGGGTTCGATACGCAGCTGCAGGGGCTGACCGTCGGCACCCGCACCACCATCACCATCACCGTTCCCGAACGGCTGCAGCGCCCCGGCCATCCCGACGGCGAGCGGTCCTTCGAGATCGAGGTGAAGGAGATCCGGGTGCGGACGCCGGCGCCGATCGACGACGAGCTGGCCAAGCGCGGCGGCTGGGAGAGCCTCGATGGACTGAGGGACTGGCTGCGCGAGCAGCACGAGAACGAGCTGAAGAACCTCTCGCGGGTGCGGCTGAAGCGGGCGCTGCTCGACCGCCTGGCGGAGCTGTACGACTTCGCGGTCCCCAATGGGCTGGTGCAGCGGGAGTACGATTCGCTGGTGCGCCAGCACGAGCCGGAGGGCGGCGCGGCGCCGGCCGAAGCGGAGCATGTGCACGACGAGCACTGCGGCCACGAACACCATGATCATGACCACGCTCATCACCACGAGCACGACCACGACCATCATCATGGCGACGAGCATCACGAGCACGCCCCCGCCCCCGCCGCCGATGCGGCGATCAGCGAGGAGCAGCGGGCGGAGTACCGGGCGCTGGCGTTGCGCCGGGTGCGTCTCGGCCTGGTGCTGGCGGAAATCGGCCGCGCCAATAACCTGCGGGTCCAGCAGGAGGAGTTGGCGAAAGCGATGATCGCCCAGGCCCGCCGCTTCCAGGGGCAAGAGCAGATGGTACTCGATTACCTGCGCAAGACCCCGGATGCCCAGGAGGCGCTGGCCGCTCCGATCCTCGAGGAGAAGGTGGTCGACTTCATCCTGGAGATGGCGAAGGTCGAGGAACGCGCCGTCGAGCCGGCCGACCTGTTGCGCGAGCCGGACGAGGAGACCACATCTGCCGCGGGCTGAGGGTGTCGTCAACGTTCCGGCGGTGGCCGGAACTCCGCTACACTGTCGTGGTGGAAGGGCAGGCTGCGTGCCTGACCGCATGGTTTCCGCCCGAAGGTCCGAACGCCGGACCGCCGGTTGACCGCGGATGAGGCGCGGCGAGAGGGGTTTTGCCTTGGACACATACATGAACACGCTGGTCCCCATGGTCGTCGAGACGACCAACCGGGGGGAACGCGCCTACGACATCTATTCGCGCCTGCTGAAGGAGCGGATCATCTTTCTGACGGGCCAGGTGCACGACGGCGTTGCCAGTCTGATTTGCGCCCAGCTGCTGTTCCTCGAGTCGGAAAATCCTAACAAGGACATCGCCTTCTACATCAATTCTCCGGGTGGCCTTGTGACGGCCGGCCTCGCCATCTACGACACCATGCAGTACATTCGCCCGGATGTTTCGACGGTGTGTGTAGGGCAGGCTGCGTCGATGGGATCGTTGCTGCTGGCTGCCGGTGCCGACGGCAAGCGCTATGCGCTGCCCAACGCCCGGATCATGGTGCACCAGCCCTCCGGTGGGGCGCAGGGGCAGGCGACCGACATCGAGATCCAGGCGCGTGAAATCCTGTCGCTGCGCGCCCGCCTGAACTCCATTTATGTCAAGCACACCAAACAGCCGCTTGACGTGATCGAATCCGCGGTGGAGCGCGATCGCTTCATGAGCCCGGAAGAGGCGAAGGAGTTCGGCATCGTCGACGAGGTCGTCAGCAGCCGGCCGCGGACCGAAGAGGGCGAGCGGCCGACCGCCTTGCGGCCGCAACGGTCGTGAGCAGATCATGGGGAACAGGCACGGACGGGTGGTGCTACGCCCATTTCGTGATTGTGCCACCTGCTCGCAAATGGATAACATAGCCAACGTTACGGCGCGGTTACGGAAGAGGCCATGAGCAAATCCGCCGGTGGTGATTCCAAGAACACGCTCTACTGCTCGTTCTGCGGCAAGAGCCAGCACGAGGTGCGCAAGCTGATCGCGGGTCCGACCGTGTTCATCTGCGACGAGTGCGTCGAGCTGTGCATGGACATCATCCGCGAAGAGCACAAGACCGGCCTGATCAAGTCCGGCGACGGGGTACCGACGCCGCAGGAGATCTGCCAGGTCCTGGACGACTATGTCATCGGCCAGGCGCGGGCGAAGAAGGTGCTGTCGGTCGCGGTCCACAACCACTACAAGCGCATCAACCACTCTACCAAGAACAACGACGTCGAGCTGGCCAAGTCGAACATCCTGCTGATCGGCCCGACCGGCTGCGGCAAGACGCTGCTGGCGCAGACGCTGGCGCGCATCCTTGACGTGCCGTTCACCATGGCCGATGCGACGACCCTGACCGAAGCCGGCTACGTCGGCGAGGATGTCGAGAACATCATCCTCAAGCTGTTACAGGCTGCCGACTACAACGTCGAGCGGGCGCAGCGCGGCATCGTCTACATCGACGAGGTCGA
>JAEULG010000245.1 GCA_016793875.1 Rhodospirillales bacterium
CCTCACCCGCGATTCCCTCTCCCGAGAGGGCCCCTTTCGGGAGAGGGAGGGGCCAAGCGCCATCGGCGCCGGGAGGGTGAGGGCGGGACCGCCGGTGACCTGGTCCGCCCCGCTTTCCCGTCACTCGGCAAACTTGGCCAGGTAGCCGTCGGAGTAGCCGCGCGGTGGGAGGGTGTCGATCGAGCCGGCGAGAAACAAGTGGCCCGCGGTATCGAACGCAGGAAACAGTTGATAATCGCTTTGTGTTGCGAGGTTCATCGTCCACAACAGCGTTCCGCCGGGGGTGTAGGACGCGGCGAACTGCTGGCGGAACTTCTGTCCGGTGACGACGACGGTGCCGGCCGCATCGACGGCGACGCCGATGCCCTCGTCGAGAACCTCGCCGCCGAAGGTGCGCTTCCAGCGGGCGACCCCCGGCGAGAAGGCGGCCAGGAAGGGGCGCGTGACATAATCGGGAGGCCCCGAATTCTCGGTGCCGACAAGGTAGATCTTGCCATCGGCAGCGATGGCGACGCTCCGTACCCATTCGTCATTGGCGGTGCCGAACTGCCGGGTCCATTGCAGCGCGCCAGTCGGTGAATAGGCGGCGAAAAACGCATCGGCCTGACCCTGGTTCGGTCCGCCGAGGGAATCGTCGGTCAAGCCGGCGACGACGATGTTGCCGGAAGGCGCCACCGCGACCCCGTAGCCGAGTGTGTAGCTGGCGCCAAACAGCCGCCGCCAGACTTCCGTGCCGTCCGGCCGGTACTTGATCAGCAGGCCGCTGCTTGCCTGGTTGCCAGCGACGAGGACGTTGCCCGTCTCATCATTGGCGACGGCAAGGGCGAAGTCATCCGACGCTGTCGCCAACTGGTGCTTCCAGCGCACCGCGCCATCGGGCGTGTAACTGACGACGAAGCCGTCACAGCCGCCGGCATTGCGCCCGAACAGCCAACCGGTGGTGTAGCCGACGACAGTTATGTTGCGGTCGGCATCGGTGGCCACGCCCATGGTGCGATCGATGTTCCGCGTGCCCAATTGCCGCCGCCACAGCGCCGCTCCCGCCGGCGAATACTTGATGACGAAGACGTCCTCTCCGCCGGCATTCGCCTTGCCGATCGAACCCGGCGTGGTGCCGGCGACCGCCACAGCGCCGGTGGCATCGGCCGCCACCGCCCAGACGCTGTCGCTTGAGTTCGAACCGGGGTGGCGCTCCCACAGCTTGGTGGGCGGATCGGCGGCCTGAGCGGCTCCGGCGACAGAGCACAGAAAGGCGGCAGCGATCGCAACGACAAAAAGTCTCATCGAAAGCATGGATCCCCTCCCTCACCGCGGGCCCGCGCAGGCTTACCCCGTGGTGCATTCCGCCTGCGCTTGGCCGGTGCTGTCTTGTGTCCTCTTCAGTCGGCGAACTTGGCGAGGTAGCCGTCGATAAAGCCGCGGCTATTCGAAACGAAAAGGCTACCCGCCAGAAGCAGGTCGCCGGCGGAATCGAAGGCCGCATGCACCGAATACCCTGAGGGGGTCGGGAGCGTCATGGTCCATTGCGGCGTGCCGCCCGAGGTGTAGGAAGCGGCAAACGGCTGGCCGAACTTGTCTCCGGTGAGCACGACGTCACCAGCCATGTTGACGGCGACGCCCCAGCCATAGTCGGAATAGTCGCCGCCCGGCGTCCGTTTCCAGCGTGGCTCCCCGGCGGGCGAAAAGGCGGCCAGGAACGCCTGCTGGAGGTCGTCCATCTTCGTTCCGGAGACATAGATCGCCCCATCCCCGGCGACGGCGATGCCGCTCACGTAATCATCCGCAGCCGTGCCGAACTGCCGGAGCCATTGCGCATCTCCGGCGGATGAGTACATGGCGATAACCGCATCGGCCCCTCCTTGGTTGGGCCCAGCGAGTGAACTCTGGGTATAGCCCCCGACAATGATTTCTCCAGATAGGGTGATCGCGACGGCGTTGGGCGACTGGAAGTGCACCGGCAGCACACGCCGCCATACTTCAGTTCCGTCCGAGCGATACCTGACAAGAATCCGGCTGCTTCCTTCCGAGGCGGCAACGACAACGTTGCCTGCGGCATCGGCGGCGATACTACGGGCGAAGTCGTCCGACGCTGTGGCGAAACGCTTCTTCCAACGGATGGTGCCATCGGGGGTATAGCTGACGACAAAGCCGTCGGTGCCTCCGGCGGCGCGTCCGAAAAGCCAGCCGGTGGTATAGCCGACGACGGTGATGTTGCCGCTGCCATCGACCGCCACGCCGGTCGGAAGGTCGATGTTGGTCGAGCCCACCTGCCGCCGCCAGAGCACTCCTCCGGCCGGCGAGTACCGGATGATGAAGGTATCTTCCTTGCCCGCATTGCGCTTGCCGATCGAGCCGGTGGTTCCGCCGACGACGATGACATTACCGGCCGGGTCGGTTGCCACGCCGCGCACGGTATCAGCGCCCACCGAGCCGGGATGGCGCTCCCAGAGGGGGCCGGGCGGGTCGGCTCGCGCACCATCCGTCGCAGCCGAACATATGAGGATCGCAACAGCGAACGCGGCGGCGACCGGTTTCGGTGAAAGCATGACGTCCCCCTCTCATCCGACCTGCGGTGGACCGGCTCCGAGCTTGACGCCCATGCGGGTAAGCCTGCCGGAGTCACCACTCCTCAGGTGCGATCCTGAGCACCTCCTCATTCTACTCCGAATGGCCGCACCACAGGAGATTCAGGGTCGCAAACGGGTCCTGCCGAAGCGCATGCCGGCACTGCAGACAAGCAGGTTGCAATACTCCCGTCCTTGGCGGGCTCACCGGCCCAGGTTGCTCTGGGAGAGGACATTGGCGGGAGACCGGTCCTATGCTTGGCCCTCCCTCGCTCGCTGCACTCGTCCTCCCCGAAAGAGGGCGCAGCGCAGGCGAGAGGAGAGAACAGCCAACCGCCGAACGCAGAGGATAAGGCGCGCCGCGCCGGCGGCGGGGGGCCCTGCCGCCGCTCGACCGGCTGGGAGCGCCGGCTTCAGGAGCGGGACAGGGCTAGCAGCTTTTCGCAGGCGAGGGTGACGGTGAGGTTGCCGTCGTGCAGATCGTGCTGCACCGCCGGCAGGGCGGCGATCACGGCGGGATGATTGCGCAGGTCGGTCATCAGCCGGTCCTGCAGCATGCTCCACATCGCCTTC
>JAEULG010000270.1 GCA_016793875.1 Rhodospirillales bacterium
ACCATCAGCAGCGTATCGCATCCGGTCATCAGCTCCCAGCTCGGCTCGGTGCCGAGCAGGCCGATGGAGCCGGTAACCCAGGGCAGGTCATCCGGCAGCGCGGCCTTGCCGAGCAGCGCCTTCGCCGCGCCGGCGCCGAGCCTGTCGGCGACGGCGATCACCTCGTCGGTCGCGTGCAGCGCACCGGCGCCGACGAGCAACGCCACCTTCTTGCCGGCATTGAGCACGTCGGCGGCGCGGCGCAGGTCCTCCTCGTACGGCACCACGCGTGGCGGGGTGTAGCCGGCGCCGGAATGGACGGTGCCGTGCTTGCGCGGCGGCGCCTCGTAGGCGAGCTCCTGCAGGTCGTTGGGGAAGATCAATGCGGCGACCCGGCGCTCACCCAGCGCGGTGCGCACCGCCCGGTCGACCAAGTGACGCACCTGTGCCGGCACCACCGCCTGCTGCACATAGGCGCCGGCGACGTCTTTGAACATGCTGACGAGGTCGAGCTCCTGCTGGTAGTGGCCGCCGAGCGCCGCCCGCGCCTGCTGGCCGGCGATGGCCAGCACCGGCATATGATCGAGCCGGGCGTCGTAGAGCCCGGTGATCAGGTGCGAGGCGCCGGGGCCGGAGGTGGCGAGGCAGACGCCGAGACGGCCGGTGAACTTGGCGTAGGCCGACGCCATGAACGCCGCCATCTCCTCGTGGCGGACCTGGACCAGCGTGATCTTGTCGCCGGCGCGCTGCAGCGCGCCCAGCAGACCGTTGATGCCGTCGCCGGGATAGCCGAACACCGTCCGCACGCCCCAGCCGGAGAGGCGCTGCCAGAAGAAATCACCAACCGTCTGTGCCATGAGCGACCTCCTCCGGAAGGGAACCGGCACGGGTGAGGCGCCGACCCGGTTAGCCGAAGCACAGGGTCATAACGGCTGCCCGGGAAGAGGGGTTCCCCACCCCGCCTCGGCGTGATGCCGGCAAGCCAGTGATGAAGCAAACGTGACCTTGCTCCCGGATTCCGGACCGGCCGGTGAAGTACCGACCGATCTGGAGGGATGTGATGACGAGGCAGAGGAGGAGGCGGTTTTCGCCGGAATATAAGGAGCAGGCGGTTGCACGCCTTTCGGCGCCGGGGGCAACGCCGGCGAGGGTTGCGGCTGAGCTCGGGGTGACGCCGACGCAGCTGAAGACCTGGCCGCGGCCGCCCCGTGCACCTGGAAAACGTTCTTCGCCAGATCCACCCCGATGACGCTAGGACGGCGTCGTCGATGCGGCTTGCGTCGATGTCCGTGGAGGCAATGAGGAAAGCACGTGCGCGCTCGACGGGCGTCGCAACTTTTGGGGTGTCAATCGTATAATCTAAAACGGTTCTGCGGGATTTTCTCCCGCTTCGATGGCGATGTATTTCCTCGGCTTCGAGGTCGACGGCGGTCAACGTTCGCTGGCTGCTCCTCAGAGCCCGGCCGGATTGCCGTTGGCCAAGTTCCTCGTCGAGCAAGCGGTCAGATCGCCCGCCGGAACATTTATAGAACGCTTCGCATAGCAATCGCTTGTTCGAAACAGTACTCAGCCTCATGCCCTGCAACCCATTGAGAACGCTGTAATCGTAAGCTGGGTACTAACCTGGATAATGCATCGAGGTTGGCGGGTGTAGCGTAGTCCATTGGAATCGCCTAGGATTCGGTTGTCGAAGCCAATCCGCGTCGATTCCGGAGTGCTCACCCGCCATGGTTGATTCTACGCTGCCGCTGCCTGGCCTGTCACCGGTTGCCGGCAAAGAAATTGTCGCCGCGTTCGACGGCGGCCGGCTGTCGTCCGACGGTGGCCTGCTGGTCTTGCGCGAGATCGAACAGCGGCTCGAGGTGGCCGATCGCCTCGCCGCCTGCATCGACGATCCGCGTGACCCCGGCAGCACCGTGCATTCGCTTGCCGACATTATCCGCTTCCGGATGCTGATGATCGCCGCCGGCTACGAGGACGGCAACGACGCCACCGGCCTGCGCACCGATCCGCTGTTCAAGCTGGCGCTCGAACGCGTGCCATCGGGTCGGGACTTGTGTTCGCAGTCGACCATCTCGCGGCTGGAGAACCTGCCGGATGCGCGGACGCTGCTGCGCCTGGGCCGTGCTCTGGTCGACGTCTGGTGCGGCTCGTTCCGCCAAGTCCCACGGCGGATCACGCTGGATATCGACGACACCTTCGACGTGGCCCATGGCGGCCAGCAGTTGCGCCTGTTCAACGCTCATTACGACGAATACGGCTTCCAGCCGATCGTCGTCTTCGATGGCGAGGGCCGCTTCGTCACCGCCCTCCTGCGCCCGGCCAAGCGGCCCAAGGGCATCGAGATCCGCGCCTTTCTCCGCCGCCTCGTCCGCACGATCCGCGCCCACTGGCCGAATGTCCAGATTCTGCTGCGCGCCGACAGCCACTACGCCTGCCCGGAAGTCATGGACTGGTGCGAGGCGAACGGCGTCGACTACATCCTCGGCCTCGCCCCCAACAACACGCTCCGGCGACATGTCACCGCCCTGGAAGAAAGCACCGCGGCGCGCTTCGCCGCCGATCCGAGCGGCGGCAAGGTCCGCCGCTTCAAGGAGTTCTTCGACGCCGCCAAGACCTGGAGCCGGGTGCGCCGCGTCGTCGCCCGCGTCCAGGCCGGGAGCGACGGCACCGACAGCCGCTTCATCGTCACCAACCTCGGCCACGGCAACGGCCGGTCGCTGTACCAGGACCTCTACTGCCGGCGCGGCCAGGCGGAGAACCACATCAAGGCCTGGAAGACCCACCTCGCCGCCGACCGCACCTCGTGTCCCAAGGCCACTGCCAACCAGTTCCGGCTGTTCCTGCACGCCGGCGCCTACTGGCTGCTGTGGAGCCTGCGCGCGCTGATGCCGAAGGCATCGTCCTGGCGGGTCGCCCAGTTCGACACCCTCAGGCTCCGCTTGATCAAAATCGCCGCCCGCATCGTCGAGATGAAGACGAAGATCAAAGTCCACCTGCCGAGCAGCGCCCCCGATCAGGCAATCTGGCACCTGGCTCTCGGCCGCCTGCCGCGTCTCGCCACCTGAACGTCGGGGCCGTGTGCCCCTGCCGACCCCACCTCCGCAACCTCCAGCGCCTCTCCACCGACCGATCCCCCATCCCGCTGCAGCGGAAACAAACCGGCTCGCCGACAACAACCGTTGCTCGCATTACCGATTCAACACTTGAGCCGTGTTGTTTCGTCATGCATAGATCGGGCTA
>JAEULG010000272.1 GCA_016793875.1 Rhodospirillales bacterium
GGCGTCGACTTCACCATCGCCTATGTCGATACCGACCTGACTCAGGCCGACAACGGCGGTAGGAGCATCTCCAACGCACGGGCGGTCTTCACGGTCGGCGCCGCGTTCTAAGCCATCCAACGGCAGCCGGCCGGGCTGAGATCAGGGGGGAAATTCAGCCCGGCCGGCCGACACTGACATCGAGCGAAAGATCAGGGGCGACGCGGTGCTTGCCGCCCGCCTCCGGCCGCTGCTGCTGCTGGCGCAGCGGGTGCTCACCTGGAGCAGCGGCAGCGCGGCCGCAAGGCCTACGCGCTTGCTCTCGAGTTTCGGCGCTCACGCCGCCTTGGCATCAAGCAGCTGCGCAGCGAGCCGCTGCAGCAGCACAGGTTCGCCCTGTCGCTCGACACAATACTTATGACTTCGCCCGGGCTTCGGAGACCATCGCAGTCCGGGCGCCTGATGGCGGCTCGCCACCCGTCGCCCAGTCGAGCAGCTCGACGACGTGGACCACCGGCGCCGGTGCGTGGGGGGCGATATGAACGATGCAGCCGATGTTCCCAGCGGCGATGATCTGCGGATCGCTCGCCGCGATGTTCGCCACCTTGCGGCGGACCAGCCGCTCCGAGATCTCCGGCTGCAGGAGTGAGTAGACGCCGGCCGAGCCGCAGCAGATGTGGCCTTCGGCGGGCTCCGCAACGGCGAAGCCGGCCTGCGTCAGCAGGGTCTTCGCCACCGTCCGCAGCCCCAGCCCGTGCTGCATGGTGCACGCCATGTGATAGGTGACCCGCTGGCCGGTGCGAACGACCGGTGGACGCAAGCCGAGGTCCAGCACCACCTCGGAGATGTTGCAGCTGAGCGCGGCGATGCGCTCGGCCCGGCCCGCCCAGTCGGGCTCGTCGCGCAGCAGGTGGCCGTAATCCTTCAGCATCACGCCGCAGCCCGAGGCGTTGAACACGATCGCATCGAGGCCGCCGTCGGCGATTACCCGCTCCCATGCGGTGATGTTCGCCTTGGCGGCCCGCCTGGTGCGCTCCTCCCAGCCCATCTGGTGGAAGATGCCGCCGCAGCAGCCCATGCCCCCCGCCACCACCACCTCGCAGCCGTGACGGGCGAGCAGCCGCACCGTCGCCTCGTTGATGTGCGGACGCAGCGCCTGCTGGGCACAGCCGCTGAGCAGCGCCACCCGCATCCGCCGGGGTCCTTCGGCGGCGATCACCTGTGGCCGGTCGACCCATGACGGCGATCCGATGTGGCGGGGCGCGGACTGGATCATGTGGCGCAGCCGAGGGGGCATCAACCTTGCCAGCGGGCGGCCGAGCCGGCCAGCCAGCGCCGTCAGCCGGAACAGCGCCGGCCGGGAGACGACGGTGGCGATAAACCGTCGCAGCAGCCGGTCCGCCGCCGGCCGCTTGTAGGTCTTCTCGATGTGGATGCGGGCACGATCGATCAGGTGGGCGAAGTGCACCCCGGAGGGACAGGTCGTCATGCAGGAGAGGCAGGTCAGGCAGCGGTCGATGTGCTTGACCACGCTCGCCGACGGCACCCGGTCCTGCTCCAGCATCTCCTTGGCGAGATAGATGCGGCCGCGCGGGCTGTCGAGCTCATCGCCCAGCAGCAGGTAGGTGGGGCAGGTGGCGACGCAAAAGCCGCAGTGCACGCACGTTCGCAGGATGCCGTTGGCTTCCTGGATGGCCGGATCGGTTAGCCGGGCCTCGGCGAAGCTGGTTCGCATGCTTTAGACACCCGCATACATGCGCCCGGGGTTGAGCACCCGGTGCGGATCGAAGCTTTCCTTGACCCTGAGGGTCAGCGCCGCCAGCGCCGGCGGCTGCGGCTGGAAGACCGGCACCTGCTGCCGCACCGTGGCCTCGGCGCGGATCAGGGTGGCGTGGCCGCCGGCGGCGGCAACAGCGGCGCGCACGACCCCGGCGCCTGCCGTCGGCACCGGCGATAAGGCCAGCCAGACCAGGCCGCCGCCCCAATCATAGAAGGCATCGCCGGCGAGGACCGCGAGCACTTGCCGAACAACGCGGGCGCCTTGCGCCGGCGGTACCGAGAGGCGCCAGACCTGCCGCTCGCGGCCCGCCGCAAAGGGGGCAGCGTCGCGCACTTCCCGCCACAGCACCAAGCTCTCGTCCCGCTGCAACACGGCAGCCTCGCCGAACTGCCGCAGCAGCCGCAGCAGGTCCGCTGCGCGGGCGGCAACCGACGGTTCCGGTCCCTCCAGGCGGAGCAGCGTTGCGCCGGCGGCCGCGGTGGCAAGTGCCGCGACCGCGGAGGCGGCGGCCACCGCCGCCGGCAGATGCGCGGCACCCGAGACGTCGGCAGCGCTGGACAGCGCGGTCGTCATCGCCTGCACCGCGGCCGCATCGTCGAGGCCGCGAACGACCAGCGTGCGCGTCTCTTCCGGCGCCGGGAGGGCGCGGACGGTGAGTTCGGTGACGACGGCGAGCGTCCCGAATGATCCGGCGATCAGCTTGGAGAGGTCGAAGCCGGTGACATTCTTGACCACCCGCCCTCCAGCCTTGAAGACCTCGCCGCGGCCGCTGACACCGTGGAAGCCGAGGACATGATCACGGGCGGCCCCCACCTTGACGCGGCGCGGGCCACCGAGATTGCATAAGACCGCACCACCGAGGGTGCCGCTACGGGATAAGGTCCCGCCGTTGCCGCCGATCAGTGGGCCGAAGTCCACCGGCTCGAACGCCAGATGCTGGTGCCGTTCAGCCAGTACTGCCTCGATCTTGGCCAACGGCGTCGCCGGCTTGGCGGTGAGGATGAGTTCCTCGGGCTCGTAGGCGACGACGCCGGCCAGCCCCCGCACATCGAGGGTGTCGCCGGCTTCCGCTGGCCGTCCCCATGCCCGCTTCGAGCCATCCGCTACCACATCCAGGGGGCGGCTCTCGATGATCGCCGTGCGGACGACATCGGCCACCTGATCAGGGTTCTCGGGCCGGAAGCTCACCGTCATGACCGGTACTGCCCCGCCTTTCAGAACCGTGGGATATCCGGAAAACGCACCGCGCCGCGATGCACGTGCATGCGTCCCAGCTCGGCGCACCGGTGCAGCGTCGGATAGACCTTGCCGGGGTTCAGCAGGCTTTCCGGATCGAAGGCGCACTTCAGGCGCTGCTGCTGCTTGAGGTCGTCCTCGCTGAACATCTCGCCCATCAGGTCGCGCTTTTCGATGCCGATGCCGTGTTCGCCGGACAGCACACCGCCCGCCTGCACGCAGGCCCGCAGGATATCGGCGCCGAAAGCCTCGGCCCGCTCGAGCTCGCCCGGGATGTTGGCGTCGTAGAGGATCAGCGGATGCAGGTTGCCGTCGCCGGCGTGAAAGACGTTGCAGCAGCGCAGGTGGTGCACGCCCGAAAGCTCGGCGATGCGGCCGAGCACGTCGGGCAGGCGGTGGCGGGGGATGGTGCCGTCCATGCACAGGTAATCCGGGGAGATGCGACCGACGGCCGGAAACGCCCCTTTGCGCCCCGCCCAGAACTTCAGGCGCTCGGCCTCGTCGCGGCTCACCTGGACATGGACGGCGCCGCTGCTCCGGGCGATCTGCTCGACGCGGTCGAGCAGATGATCGACCTC
>JAEULG010000019.1 GCA_016793875.1 Rhodospirillales bacterium
ACCAGCAGCCGGACGTCCCCCTGGCGACTCAGCGTGGTGACGGCGACGGCGGGGCCGGTGCGCTGCAGCAGCACGTCGAGGCGGGCGGTGTCGAGGCACAGGCCGCGCAGGGTGACGCGATCGAGGAAGGCGGGAAGGCGCGGCTTGTGGAAGCGGACGACGCCGCGGCCGGCGTCCAGCTCCAGCCCCAGGGCCGCCTGCAACAGTGCGAACGGCGTCGCGCTCGCCCACGCCTGCGGTGCGCACGCGACCGGGTAGGCGGTGGGGCCCTGGCCGGCCTGCCGCTTGAAGCCGCAGAACAGCTCCGGCAGGCGGCGCAGGTCCATGTAGGTGGCGGCGGCGAAGAGGCCGTCGAGCAGGCGCAGCACCGCGTCCTTGTGCCCGTAGCGGGCGAGGCCGAGCGCGATCACCGCGTTGTCGTGCGGCCACACCGAGCCGTCGTGATAGGACATCGGGTTGTAGCGGGCCTCGCCGGTGGCGGTGGTGCGAACGCCCCAGCCGGAGAACATCGGCGGTGCCAGCAAAACGCCCGCAACCCGCGCCGCCCGCTGCCGCGACGGCAGCCCCGACCACAGCAGGTGGCCGGCGTTCGACGTGCGGATGCGGCAAGGCTCACCGCTGCCGTCGATGGCGAGCGCATAGGTGCCGAGCGCCTCGCACCAGAAGCGGGCCTCGACCTGGCGGCGCAGATGCTCCGCCTGCTCGTCGAGACGGGCGGCGAGCACCGGCTCGCCCTTGCGCCGCGCCAGCTTCGCCGCCAGCACCCGGGCGTGCCAGGCGTAGCCCTGTACCTCGGCAAGCGCGATCGGCGGGGCGGCGAGGCGGCCATCGGCGTGGAAGATGGAATCCTCCGAATCCTTCCAACCCTGGTTGGCAAGGCCGCCGTCGCGCCGCCGGCGGTAGGCGATCAGGCCGTCCGGGTGGCGGGCGGCGTTGGCGTCGAGCCAGGCGAGCGCCGCCACGATGTTCGGCCAAAGCGCTTCGATGGTGGCGAAATCGCCGGTGCGCTCCCAGTAGAGGCCGGCGAGGACGACGAACAGCGGCGTCGCGTCGATGGTGCCGTAGTACTTGCCGAAAGGCACCTCGCCGAGGCGGGCCATCTCGCCGGCGCGGGTCTCGTGCAGGATCTTGCCGGGTTCGGCATCGGCCTCGGCGTCGTCGGTGTGCGCCTGGGTGCGGGCGAGGTAGCGCAGCACGCCGCGCGCCATTTCCGGGTCGACCCACAGCATCTGCACGGCGGTGAGGATGCCGTCGCGGCCGAAGGCGGTGCTGAACCAGGGGATGCCGGCGTAGGGGTAGGGGCCATACGCGGTCTGCGTGGTCAGCATGGCGAGGTCGGCGACCGAGCGGTGCAGCACCTCGTTGAAGACCGCGTTGGAGGTCTCGATGTGCGCCTGCTGGCGGGCCGCCTTACGCCGTGCCTGGCGCGCCCGTCGCAGCGCGTGGAAGAACTGCCGGCGGGGCGGGCCGCCGCCGTCGGCGCGGTTGCAGCGGATGGTCACGAAGACCGCCCGCCGCTCGCCTGGCCGCAGCCGCAGCCGCAGCGACGCCTGGCGCAAGGCCAGTTCGTCCGGCGGCGGATCGAAATGCAGCGCGGTGCTGCGCTCGAGGCCGTCGAGGCCGCGGTAGCTGAAGGTGACGGTATCCCCGCCGCTGCTCGCGACGGTAAGCGCGCCGTGGCGCGGCCGGCGCTCTCCGCGCACCTGGAACAGGTCGAAGAAATCGGCATCGAAGTCGAGGCCGACGAGCACCTCGTGCTCGACCGCATCGAAGTTGTGGAAGGCGAGGCGCTCGTAGCACGCCGCCTGCCAGATGAACTTCGAGCGCAGCACGTGGATGCTGTCCTTGCGCAGCACCCGGCGCCCCGGTCCGGCGGTGTCGGGATTGGTGAGATCGACGCTGAGCAGGGCGTTGTCGTCCTGCACCGAGGAGCCCAGCAGCAGCGGCCGGCGGCCGTTCAGGGTGAGCTGATAGCGCGACAGGAAGCGGGTGTCGTCGTGGAAGACCCCCTCGGGCGTCCGCTCGCCGGCGAAGATGTCGCCGTAGTGATCGAACATGGCGAAGGTGTCGTCGTGCTTGAGCGTGCGCGGGCGCCGCTCCAGCAGCGATGAGGTGGCCGGAATGTAGAACTGCGCTTCGGCGGCTTCGTCCGGCTCGGGCGGCAGCGGCGCGATGGGATCGTCAGGCATCGGTCGTTCTCGTTCCTCCCCGGCCAGGGTAGCGCAGCAGCGATGCGCTACCCAAGGGTGGCGCCGATCGATGGCGAGAAAAGGATCGTTATGCCGGGTGACCTGCTTCCCGCCGGGTTGCGCTGCGGGCGCGGCAAGCTATAACTCGGCACATCGCTGCCAGCCAGAGCCGTCGCCGCAGCGCTGCGGGTTATCGTGGAGTACGCGCGGAAGATGCGCATCGCTGCAAACGGGCTGCTGCTGTTGCTGGTCCTGGTGCTCGCCGCCTGCCATCCGGCGTTCAAGCCGGAGGCGGAACGGCTGATGACGCCGGAAGGCGCCCACGCCTTTCCCTTCCGCAACGCGTTCGTGGCTACAGTGGTGGGCTCGCCCGCCGCCGATCGCGTCGTTCTGCCCGAGGGCATCCCCATCGAGCAGCGGACGCTGCCGGTGATCGATGACCGCACCGTTCCGCGGGTGCTCTGGTACGAGAATCGGTTCCGCTATTCGATCGCCGCGCAGAGCGGCAAGGCGCCGCTGGTGTTCATCATCGGTGGCACCAATGCCGGCTACAGCAACCGCCTCTCCACCTACCTGCAGCAGCTGTTCTTCACCGCCGGCTTCCACGCCGTGTCGATCTCCTCGCCGACCTTTCCCAACTTCATGGTCACCGCATCGACGACCAGCGTCCCCGGATGGACCGCCCAGGATGCGGCCGACCTCTACCACATGATGCAGCGGGTGTTGGCGGACGTCCGGCAGCGGGTCGAGGTCAGCGACGTCTCGCTGACGGGATACAGCCTCGGCGGCTGGCACTCGGCGTTCGTCGCCGCACTCGACCACCAGCAGCAGGCCATCGGCTTCCACAGGGTGCTGCTGATCAATCCGCCGGTCAGCCTCTACCGCTCGTCGCAGGTGCTGGACGACATGCTGGTGAAGAACCTGCCGGGCGGCATCGACAACCTCGACGCGTTCGTGCGCAATGTCGTCAACAGGCTGGTAGAACTCTACCGCGAGAACCGGGGCGTCACCTTCGGCCAGGACATGCTGTTCGATGCCTATCGGGCGCTGCGGCCGACCGAGGATCAGCTCGCCGCCGTCATCGGCGCGGTCTTTCGCCTGGCATCGGCGAACATCGCCTTTACCGCCGATGTGATGAGCCATTCCGGCTACCTGGTGCCGAAGGACCGCGAGCTGCGCATCTCGACCTCGCTCACCCCCTACTTCGATGCTGGCATGCGCCGCGGCTTCATCCAGTACTTTGAGGAACTGCTCTATCCCTATTACCGGCAACACTATCCGACGTTGACCCGGCAGCAGATCATCGATGCGGCAAGCCTGGAGTCGATTGCGCCGTTCCTCTCCCAGGCGGCCAACGTCGGCCTCGTCACCAGCAAGGACGACATCATCCTCGCGCCCGGCGATGTCGATTTCCTGCAACGCACCTTCGGCGACCGGGCGACGTTCTTCGACTACGGCGGGCACTGCGGCAGTATGATGGATGCCCACGTGGCCGCCGCTTACGTGCGGTTCATGATGCAATGACCAGGATCGCAAGCCTCTGCCGACTGGCGACGACCTTGCTGACGTTGTGTCTGCTCGGCGGCTGCGCCAGCACCTACCAAGGCCCGGTGGTCGCCTCGGCCGACGGCGTCGACGAGGCGGCAAGACCCTCGTTCATCGCCGTCGATGATCCCTGGGAGGGGATGAACCGAAATCTCTATGCGTTCAACGCGCTGGCCGACCGCTGGGTGCTGCTGCCGGTGGTTGACGTGTATACCGACGTGGTGCCGTGGCCGTTCCGCGACCGGATCTCCGACTTCTTCGCCAACATTGGCAGCCTGACCACCTTCGCCAACCAGATCCTGCAGCTGAAGTTCAAGCCGGCGTTCGAGACGGCGATGCGGTTCGGCGCCAACTCGCTGCTCGGGATGTTCGGCTTCGTCGACATCGCAACGCCGATGGGCCTGCCACGCTACCAGGAGGATTTCGGCCAGACGCTGGGCTATTGGGGGGTCCACGGCGGGCCGTACCTGGTATTGCCGATCCTCGGCCCCTCGAATGTGCGCGACACTGCGGGCCTCGCTGCCGATACCGCCGCGTTCGCCGTCGTCGATCCGTTCGGAGCCTCGTCGATCCAGAGCAAATACCCGGCGATCATGGCGACCGACATCGTCAACGCCCGCTATATCCAGCCATTCCGCTACTTCGAGAGCGGCTCGCCCTTCGAGTACGACTTGGTGCGCTTCGTCTACACCAAGAAGCGGCAGGTGGAGAGCAGCGGCGTCCAGCCGCTGCCGGTCACATCTGAGCGCAGCAGTGATCCCTAGGAACCGGAAGGGCAGATCAGCGTCTGCGCCGCTCCGCGACGGCGGAAGCCTGCTGCGCATTCGCGCTGCAGCAAACGGCTTGACACCGCTCACCCGCGGGGGAAGAGTCAAGGGTTCACGGAACTGACACACCTTCTTTCTCTCGCGCGATTCCGACGATAGAAAGCAAGGATTACTCTTTCTGAAGATGATAACTGTGCGCGAAACTGCTGAAATCGTCGATCCGCTCTCTGGTACGAGCGGGCTCTCTCTGCTTCTGCCTTTGCGCCGATACCTGACGATTGTTCATCTTGTTCCCGGTCGCATCCGGCTGCGCCTGTCGATGGTGGGGGTTCGCACCGCCGCTCCCGGTACCCTGGAGCGTCTGCAGACGGAGGCGGCCGCGATGCCGGCGATCCGCTCGTTCCGGGTTAATCGGGCGGCGCTTTCGGTGACGATCGAATTCGACCCGGAGCGCGTCCCGACCGCCTGGTGGCCGGCATTGCTGCAGGCAGACGATCACGAGGCTCAGCGGCTGCTGGCGCAGCTTCGACCGCGGTCTGGTGCCGACCGTGCTGCTCAGCCCGGTTGAGGGCGGTTGGCAGGCGGTTCCGGCAAGACGTTCTGCAACATTCGACTCCTGTAGCCACCGAGGCCGGTGAGGCCGGGGCAGGGTGTGCGCGCGCTCGCAGTGGTGGGCCGAGGGAAGGGACATGGCGAAATCGAAACGGATGGACGGAGGAGGGCGCGTTGATGTCGCACGATGATTTCGATCTGCGCGATGCTGCCGCCCGGTTGAACAATCTCTCGGCGCAGCTTCTCGAAGTCGGACGCTCGACGCCGTTGGGGTCACTCGCCGGCACGGTTGCGCGCCTCACCAGCGGACTGAAGCCGACGGCGAGCCTGGGGTTGGGGATTGCCGTCGGCAGCGTCGCGGTGCTTGCTGTTTCGGCCTTCCTCAAGGGGGGCAGCGGCGGTGTTTCCGGCGAGCCCGCGGACGTGCCGGCGGAAGGCTTCGGCGCGCCGGCGGCGCCAGCGCCGGGTGCCACTGCGCATACCGCTGACGGCGCGACGCAAGAAGCAGCGGCTGCTGCGGCGGCGCCCGGGACGGAACAGCGCACGGCGGATGCAGCGGACACAACTGGTGCCGCCGCTGCAGCGCCGGCAAGGACGCGGGCAAAGGCGGCACCGCGGCGCAAGAGCAGGAAGCCAGCGGAAGGCACCTCGTGACCGCCAGGAAGTTACTCGGAGGGTAAGATATGTCGAACAAGTACCTGATAAAGGCGCCGCCGGCGTACACGGCGGACCAGCTCCTGCGCTTCGGCGCCTTTGGCGCCGTCTTTGGCGCCAGCCTCGCCGCGGGAACGGCCATCGCCGCCCACCGGCAGGGTGTTCTGACCCGCGAGCAGGTTCTCTCCCTCACCTTGCAGGGAAGCCTGAAGGCAGGCCTCGCCAGCGCCGCCGGCGCCGCCCTGGCCAGCGCTGTCGGCGGTCCGGCGGCGCTGCGGCTGGCGATGATGGCGCTCGGCTCCACCGCCACATCCTATGCGCTGACGCCGAAGGCTGCGCCGGCAGCGCCGGCGGCGCTGACTGCGGAAGCCACGGGCCCGGCGAAAGGTGTTCAGCCCGAGACCGCCGCGGCCCCGTCGCCAGCCGAAGCTGAAGAGCCACAACCGGGTGAATGAGGAGCAGGTTGATGAGCTATCCGGAAGAAAAAGACCGCCGGGCGACGCAACCCGGCACCGAGGCCGCGGGTACCGCCGGGACTGTCCCCGGTAATGCTGGCGCCGCCTGTCCGCAGGCGCCGTGGTGGGCCGGCTACGGTTACGGACCCCCGCCCGGCTTTGCCCAGGCGCCGCAGGCCGCGCAGGATGCTGCCCCCGCAGCCTCTCCGGCGGGGCCGACGCCACCTTCCCCGCAGGCGATGCCGGCTTGGGGCCCGTACATGGGGCCGCCGCCGGGCTACGGGGGACACGGTCACCATCATCATGGCCACGGGTGGGGCTATCCCGGCATGGGGCCGCAGTGGGCTGGATTTCCGCCCGCTCCCATCGGGCCTTGGGGCGGGTTTCCGCCGGTTCCGGCCGCGCCGACGCCCGGTGCGGCAGCGGCAGCGCAGCCGCTGGCCGATCATCCCCACTACCATGGACTCGCCGAGGCGGCGCTGAACCTCAACGACAATGCCTTCGTCAAGGGGCTGTTGATCGGGGCAGGGGCGACGTTTCTGCTGACCAATGATACCGTGCAGCGGAACATCATCGCCGCTGCGGTCAAACTTTGGTCGACCATGCAGGGCGGGGTCGAGGAAATGAAGGAGCGCTTCCGCGACGCCGAAGCGGAGCTCCATGCCGGCGGCGAAGAGGAAGGCTGAGTTGAGCGCGGCACGGGTGGTCCATGAAACCAGCCACAGGCTTCGCCTGCGGCTGGGAAAGCGGGTGGGCGGTTACGCCCACCTGGCAGCGCAGGTCGATGCGCTGTCAGGGGTCAAGTCCGCCCGCCTGAATGCGTCCTGCCGCTCGCTCGTCGTCAGGCACGACGGGCAGGCGGCGACCCGTGCCGCGATCCTGACGACGATCCGCGAGGCGCCGCCCGATGACGCGGGGGCGGATGCGGCGGCCGATTCCGGGGCCGACCTGGGCCAGGTCGTGCTGTCGGTGGGGGTGCTGCTGGCTTCGTTCGTGTTGCCGCCGCCGATAGCCGCGCTGGTCACCACCGCCAATGTCGCCGGTGTCGTCGTTCGCGGCGCCCGCGCCTTGACGGACAAGGGCCTCAGCGTCGAGGTCCTTGACGCCATCGCGATGATGTTGCCGCTCTTGCGGCGCGAGTACCGGACGGCGAATTTCACCCGCGTCATGCTCGACCTCGGCAGCTACATGGAGGCGAGCACCGTGCGCCGCTCCGACCGGCTGCTGCGCCAGCTGCTGCGCGCCGAGCCGGAAGACGTCTGGATCGAATCCGCCGGCGGCGAAGTCATCTCGGTTCCCTATACCCAGGTCACCGAAGGCAGCCGGATCGTCGTCGGCACCGGCAGCCAGATCCCGGTGGACGGCGTCGTCGGTGATGGCGAGGCCTATGTCAGCCAGGCGGCGGTGACCGGCGAAAGCCTGCCGGTGCCGAAGGAGCGGGGCGATCCCGTGCTGTCCGGCTCGATGGTGGACAGCGGTCGGCTGGTCGTGGTGGCCGAGCGGGTCGGCGGGGCGACGACGACGGCGCGCATCTCCCGCTACATCCAGCAGGCGCTCAGCAATCCGACCGGCATCCAGGGGGAGTCGCGCCGGCTCGCCGACAAGCGGGTGCTGATCACCCTGCTGTCGGGGTTGGGGGTGTTTGCCCTGACCCGGGACTGGCGGCGGCTGGAGTCGGTCTTCCTGGTGGACTACACCTGCGCCGTCAAGTTTGGCACACCGATTGCCATTAAGGCTGCGATGTTCCGCGCTGCCAAGGAAGGATGCCTGGTCAAGAGCGGGCTGTCGCTGGAGACGGTGGCGGCGGTCGATACCATCGTCTTCGACAAGACCGGAACGCTGACCCATAATACCCTGGAAGTCACCGACATCCACTGTCTGTCCGATGATATCGACGAGGAGCAGCTGCTGGCGATGATCGCCTCGGTGGCCGAGCACACCAGCCATCCCATCGCCAGCGCCGTCGTCAGCCTCGCCAGCCGGCGCCACCTTGCCCACATGAGCCATGAGGAGGTGGACTTCATCGTTGGCCACGGCGTCGCCAGCACCGTCGATGGCCACGTCATCCGCCTCGGCAGCCGGCATTATCTGGAAGAACACGAGGGGGTCTCGTTCAGCGAGGTCGAGCCGCTGCTGGTGCAGCTGATGGCGGGGGGACGCTCGCTGCTGCTGGTCAGCGTCGACGGCCGGCCGATCGGCATCGTCGGCTTCCGCGACCGGGTCCGCGGCGAAGCGCTGCGGGTTCTGCGCAAGCTGCGCACCCTCGGCGTCACCCAGATGATGATGATCACTGGCGATCATCCCGACAAGGCGCACCAGCTCGGGGAGATGCTGGGCCTGGATCGGGTGTTCGCCGATCAGAAGCCCGAGGACAAGGCGGCGATCATCGAGGCGCTGAAAGCTGAAGGGCGGACGGTCGCCTACGTCGGTGACGGCGTCAACGACGGGCCGGCGATGATGGCGGCGCATGTCGGCATCGCCATGCCGCGCGCTGCCGATATCGCCCGCGCCACCGCAGATATCGTGCTGCTGGAGGACCGGCTGGAGGGCTTGGCGATGCTCCGGGGCCTCGCTCGCGATACAATGCGATTGATACGCACTAACTTCCGTGCTGCAGTGATCATCAATTCCGGTATTCTGGGAGGCGCCGCGCTGGGTTGGCTGTCGCCAGCGGTCACGACAACCCTGCACAACGGCACCACTATCGGCATTCTGCTACGTGCGCTGGCGTCAGCAGGGCCTGAGAGCAAGGAAAGATGATCCAACTCATCCATCGAGTTCCTGGCCGCCTTCGCTTCAAAGCCGACAAGCTCCGGGGGGATCCTGCGCTCGTCGATCAGCTACGGGCGATGGTCACCGCCACCGGCGGCGATGCGGTGGTCCGCATGGAAGTCAATCCGCGGGCCGGCAGTCTGACCCTGTGGTACGATTGTCGTCGTGCTTCCGCGGACGACCTGCTGGCCGCCTTCGAAGCCGGCGGCCTGCTGAACGACCACGGCAACGGCTATCGTCACCACAACGGGCGCAGCAGCGGCTCCGGCCGTGGCGGTGGTCTCGCCTACCTGCTGGGCTCGGCCATCGGCCACGCGATGTTCGGGGCGGCGCTGAAGACCGGGGTGGAGAAATCGGTGCTGGGGCTGGTCGGCCGCGTCCGCCGCTGACAAAACGCTGGTCCGGGGGAGGCCGTCGGCCGCCCTCGCGCGGGAATGCCGTCAGGCTGACGGGCGTTGGCTTGCTATGCCGGCGGCAAGGGCGATGTTGGCCTCATGGGCCTGCAGCATCGCGCTCAGGTCCTGGTGCAGCGCCTCGTCGCGCAGGCGCGGCAACATCTCGCGCAACCGGCGCACCACCCAGCCTTGGCCGCGATTGAGGAAATCGATGCGGGCGAACGGATCGGCGATTGCCATGGCTTTGCCATGGAACGAGCCGACCCGGGTCGAGGGCGGCCGGCCCAGCCGCTTGATATGGGCGGCGAGCATGGCACACCACCGGGCTTCGTCGCGGTGCACCATCTGCATCAGCCGGGCGATCTCGTCCGTCGGCGCGCCACGGGCGCTTTCCAGGGCGACCCGCGCCCCGGCCCGCTCGGCTTCCAGCAACTCCTGCAGGAAATCGCCAAGCTCTTCGGCGCTCGCGAACCCCATGTAGACATCGTCCGCCTCCCGCATCGCACAGGCGGGCGAGGTGAGGCCACCGAGGCCGGGCTCATCGCCGCGATCGTCCGTCATGCCCTGTCCTCCAGCGTTATCGACCACGACTGCGCCCGGTAGCGGAAGGTCAGCCGGATTTGCCCGGCATCCTCGCCTTCCCCCCGTTCCACAATGCCGTAGACGATGCCGCGTTTCATCTCGCGCCAGAAGGCGTCCGCGGTCAGCCCAAAACTCTCGGCAAGGACTTCCGCCGCAACGACATAGTCGCCGCCCTCGCTGCGGGTGACATCCACCGCACGCTCGGCCGGAGCGGATTGGCGCTCCCGTCCAGCCGGCAAACTCCAATCCTTCGCGCCGGTGGCATCGCCGGCCATGCCCGCCCTCGCCTTGCTTCCTCTCAGGTTGAACAGTCTAACAAAAGATGCATATGAAATGCACTTTTTGTTGCGAGCGGACAGGGGAGGACTGGGTCATGAAGGAGGTGCGGCTCAAGCGCGCCTACGATCCGCCGACGGAAGACGACGGGCTGCGTGTGCTTGTTGACCGGCTGTGGCCGCGCGGCCTGCGACGGACGGGCGCGGCGATCGACCGCTGGCTGAAGGAGGCGGCGCCGAGCCCCGCGCTGCGGCGCTGGTTCGGCCACGATCCGGCCCGGTGGACGGCATTCCGCGAGCGCTACCAGGCGGAGCTCGCCGCCCATCCCGGCAATCTTGCGGCACTGCGGGAGTTGATGCAGGGCAGCGGCCGTCTGACCTTGCTCTACGCGGCTCGGGATACCGGGTACAATCACGCCATCGTGCTGCGCGACGTCCTCATCAAATAGATGAGGATATTTTTCTATATAACTGATTTTATGTATGTTTTATCCCTTACTTCAAGTAAATTGTGAAGAACTCGAGGGTGCGTTGCAGCGCCGTCGCCGCCACCTCGGGGCGGAAGTCGGCGCGGCGCTCGCAGTTGAAGCCGTGGCCGGCGCCGGCGTAGCGGAAAAGCGGAATCCCGGGATAGGCCGCCGCCACCTTGTCGATGTTCTCGGCCGGAATCAGCGGATCCTCGGCGCCGAAGTGGAGGATCGCCGGGCATCGCGGCTTCTCACCCAGGAAGTCGACGATCTGGCGGCCGTAGTAGGCGGCGATGGCGGCGACGTCCAGTCGGCAGCCGGCCAGCCAGGCGATGGTGCCGCCCCAGCAGTAGCCGACGACGCCGACGCGTCCGTCCGCCCGCAGCGCTTTCGCCGCCGCCCAGACGTCGCGCAGCGGGGCCTCCCAGCCCAGGTCCGTCACCAGCCCGCGGCCCTCGCTGACCCCGACCTCGTCGTAGCCAAGCTCGACGCCGGGCCGCACCCGGTCGAACAGCGCCGGCGCGATGGCGGCGTAGCCCTGATCGGCGAAGCGGTCGCAGACATCGCGAATGTGGGCATTGACGCCGAACACCTCCTGGATGACGACGACGGCGCCGCGCCGTCCGCCACCGGGATCGGCGCGATAGGCGGTGAATTCGACGCCGTCCTCGGCCCGCAGCCTGATCTGCTCGCCCATGCCTCTTTTCCTTCCCGCCCCGCCCGACTCATCGGGTCGTACCCGCCACGGCCGGCAACAGGGAGCTGCCGCCGATTCCCGGCGAAATCCTTCGGTGGCCGCAGTATTGCTGATAAGAACGGGAGCCGTCGAGAATCCAACGAGGATCGCCATCACCGTGACGCCAGCCAATCTTCCCGATCTCGCCCGGGTCGTCGCCGCCTTCGCCAGTATCCCCCATTGCCGGCTGCTCGGCATGCGGCTGGAGGAGGTGCGCCGCGGCAGCGGCATGATGAGCCTCGACTGGAGCGAGCGGCTGGTGGGCAATCCGGTCACCCGCGTCATCCACAGCGGCGCGGTTACCGCCCTGCTCGATACCCTGTGCGGCCTGGTGGTGATGGCGAGCGTGCCCGAGGGCACGCCGCTGGCGACGCTCGACCTGCGCATCGACTACCTGCGGCCGGCGACACCGGAGAAGCGCATCCGCGCCACCGCCGAATGCTACAAGGTGACTCACAGCGTCGCCTTCGTCCACGGGCGCGCCTTTAACGACGACGCGGCCGACGCCATCGCCCACTGTACCGGCACCTTTATGCTCGGCGGCGTCGGCTTCAGTGCGGCGGCGGCCGGTAACGACGAACCCGGCGCGGGACGGAGCGAAGGTGGCCAGCCATGCTGAAGACCGTAGCCGACCTGCGGGCTCGCGGCGATCTCGCGGCGATCAGCGACCTCGTGCCCTACGCCAGGACCATCGGCATCGAGCTGCTGCGCGACGAGCGCGGCCTGCTGACGGCGCTGCGCTTCCGCGAGCATAACATCGGCAACTTCGTCGTCCGAGCGATCCACGGCGGCGTCGTCGGCGCACTGCTGGAGCACGCCGCGATGATGCATCTGCTGGTGGAGACAGACGTGCAGGTGGTGCCCCGCATCATCAACGTCTCGATCGACTATCTGCGCCCGTGCCGGGCCGAGGACACGTTTGCGCGCGGCTCGATCATCCGCCAGGGGCGCACCGTCGCCAACGTCCGGATCACCGCCTGGCAGGGCGCCGATTCCGGCCGCCTCGTCGCCGCCGCCCACGCCCACTTCCTGCTGACATAGAAAGGGCGCCAGCGATGCCGGCGCCCTTTCTTGCCTTATCCGCGGCCTTGCCGGCGTCTTGGACGATGCCTCAGGACAGTTCCGGGACGAGGCGGGCCGTCCCGCACCCCGCCTGGCGTTCGTCCCGGACCTTCGGAGCAGCCCAAACGGCGAAGCACGGCCGCCAGAAGGTCACGGCGGTGACGAGGGCGAGCAGGCTGGCGATGCTCAGCAGCGCCGCGACCGCCGGCCAGCCGCCGCCGTACCACGCCGCGCCCGGCACCACCGCGCCGATGCTGCCGCCCACGTAGTAGAAGCAGGTATAGAGGCCGACGGCGGCGGAGCGGGCTTCCGGTGCCGACGCGGCGACAAAGCTGGTCGCGGCCGACTGGCTGAGGAACGTCCCGGCGGAAGCCAGCGCCATGCCGGCGACGATCGCCCACAGCGCCGGTACCAGCGTCAGGGCGATTCCGGCGATGAACATCCCCGATCCGACCGATAACGGCACGCTCTCGCGGAACCGCCGGAGCCGGCTGCCGGCGATCGGCGTCGTCACCATGCCCAGCAGGTAAACGGCCGAGACCGCGGCCAGCAGGCCCGGGCGCAAGTCATACGGATGGCCTGCCAGCAGCAGGTTGGCGTAGGTGAACAGCGCCACCTGGGCGAACAGGATGAGCAGGCCGACGATGCACGCCGCCAGCATGTCGGGCCGGCGCAAGTGCACCAGCATCGCTGCCAGCACCGCCCGCAGGTTGCGGCCGGGCTGGAACGAGCGCTCGCGCTGCAGCAGGAACAGCAGGCCGATGCCAATCGCGAGGTTTACCACCCCGAGGCTGGCAAAGGCCACCCGCCAGCCCATCGCATCGGCGATCAGCCCGCAGACGAATCGGCCGGAGAAGCCGCCGGCGACGGCGCCGGCCATATAGAGCGCGGTCATCGCGCGCGCCTCGCCGGCATCCCATTCCTCGCCAATGTAGGCGATGGTCACGCAGAAGATCAGCGGCATCAGCAGGCCGGCGGCGGCGCGCCAGACCAGCAGCTGCGGAAATGTCGCTGCCGTCGCCGCGAGCAGCGTCGGCACGACGAGCGCCAGCGCGCCGGCTACGATCAGCCGCTTGCGCCCGACCACGTCGGCGAGCGCGCCGGCGAACGGGCCGATCGCGGCGACGGCAAGGGTGGTCACGGTGATGACCCAGCCGATCTGGTGAAGGCTGACGCCGAGGTCGGCGGCGATCTGCGGCAGCACCGCCTGCGGCGCATAGAGATCGAAGAAAGCGGCGGCACCGGCGAGGACGACGCCAAAGCTGCGGCGGGTAATGGGCAGGGAGAGCATTTGTGGACGAACCTCCTACAGGAACTGGAGGTAGCGCCGCGCGAACGGCAGGTCCAATATATCAACAGTGCATCTTTGAGATCCGGAACGTCTGAGAGATGTTCGACCTCCGCCAGCTCCGGTATTTTCTCGCGGTCGCCGAAGAATTGCACTTCGGCCGGGCCGCCGAGCGTCTCGGCATGGCGCAGCCGCCGCTGTCGCAGCAGATTCGCAAGCTGGAGGGTGACCTCGGCGTGCCACTGTTCTGGCGGAGCAAGCGGCGGGTGGAGCTGAACGAAGCCGGCCGGGTGCTGCAGGAGGAGGCGAAGCGACTGCTGGCGCAGGCCGATCAGGCTGCCCTGGCGACGCAGCGTGCGGGACGGGGCGAGGCCGGCAACGCGCGCATCGGGTATACCAGCACCTGTGCCTTCACCCCGGTCGTCCTCGACCTGCTCCGCCGCTACCAGCAAGCGCACGCCGGCGTCGTCCTTGGTCTCGCCGAGATGCACACGACGGAGCAGCTGCGGGCGTTGCTCGAGGGCCGCATCGACGCCGGCTTCATCCGCTCGCCGCTGCCTGATCCGGAAGGCCAGTACACCTCGCTGACCTTGCTGCGCGAGCCACTGGTCGCCGCGCTGCCGGCAGCGCACCCGGCGGCGGCAGCGGGCGCCATAGCCCTCGTCGACCTGCGGGCAGAGCCGTTCGTGCTGTTTCCGCGGACGGCGGGCACCGGGCTGTTCAACGACATCCTTGCCGCCTGCCGGGCCGCCGGCTTCGATCCTCGCATCGAGCAGGAAGCCCCGCAGTTCACCTCGATCATCGGGCTGGTATCGGCCGGGCTGGGCGTCTCGCTGGTACCTCAGGGGCTGCAGCAGCTACGCCTTGATGCCGTCGCCTACCGTCCGCTGATCGGCACACCGGTGGTGGCGCCGATCACGCTGGTGATGCGCCGCCGCAACCCGTCGGCGGCGGTGACGGCGCTCATGCAGCTCGCCCGCGAGCCGGCGGCGGGATGATCCGAAACGCGGCCACCCGTCTAGCCACCGCCGCCGAAGCCGCGTGCCCGCGCCGGGCGGTAGAACCACAGAGCGGCGGCGAGGAAGGCGAGCAGGGCGGCGATGACTGCAGCCAGTGCGGCAACGCTGACCTGCGCATAGAGGGCAAAGCGGATCAGTTCGACCGCCTGGGTGAACGGATTGAGGACGGCGACGGTGCCGAGCAGCGCGCCCGCCTGGCGCAGCCGCGCCAGCGGGTAGAGGGCGGACGAGGCAAAGAACATCGGGAAGACGACGAAGTTCATCACCGCGGCGAAGTTCTCCAGTTGCCGGATCAGCGACGACAAGAGCAGCCCGAGGGCCCCCAGCATCAGCCCGCCCAGCATCACCGCCGGCATCACCATGATCAGCCCCACCGGCGGCGGCCGCACCCCCCACACCCAGGCGATGGCGAGGAAGGCGGCGGCCTGGGCGAGGCCGACGAGGCTCGCTGCCGACAGCCGGGCGATCAGCAGGAAGCCGCGCGGCAAGGGGCTGGTCAGCAGCACCTTCATGCTGCCCATCTCGCGGTCGTAGACCATCGACAGCGCCGCCTGCATGCCGTTGAACAGCAGGATCATCGCCAGCAGCCCGGGGACGACGTATTCCTCGTAGCTGATCGGGCTCGCATAGGGCGGTGCCGGTGCAATCTCGACGACGGTGCGGAAGCCGGCGGCAAAGATCGCCAGCCAGACCAGCGGGCGGACGAGGGCCGAGAAGAAGCGGCCGCGCTGGCGGACGAAGCGCAGGCCCTCGCGGACGGCGATGCCGGCGAAGGCCCGGGCCCACAGGGCGCCGCTCACGGCGCTCGCCGATCGCTGGTCAGCCGCGAGAAGCTCTCGGCCAGGCTGGCGGTGCCGGCAGCGGCGTTGATCTCGGCGAGGGGGCCGCGGGCGGCGATGCGGCCGCGGTTCAGCAGGATCACCAGGTCGGTCGCGTCCACCTCGTCGAACAGGTGGGTGGTCCACAGCACGGCACAGCCTTCCTCGGCGGCAAGCGCCCGGGCGCGGGCGAGCAGGGCGGCCCGGCTGGCCACGTCGAGGCCGGCGGTCGGCTCGTCGAGCAGCAGCAGCGGCGGGCGGTGCAGCAGCGCCCGGACGATCTCGATGCGGCGGCGCTGTCCGGCGGAGAGCTGGCGTACCCGCCGCCCGCTCTCGTCGCCAAGGCCGCAGGCGGCGAGTTCCGAATCGATGCGCAGGTTCGCCTGTCGCCGGCCGATGCCGTGCAGGCCGGCATGGTAGCGCAGGTTCTCGCCGACGGTGAGGTCAAGGTCGAGCGTCGGCTCCTGGAAGACGAAGCCGATCCGGCCGAGGGCGCCGCGCGGGTCGGCATCGAGGCTGGTGCCGAAGATGCGGACCTCACCGGCCTGCAGCGGCAGCAGCCGCGCCGGCAGCAGGAACAGCGTCGTCTTGCCGGCGCCGTTGGGACCGAGGACGACGGCGAACTGTCCCGGTGCCACCGCGAACGAGATGCCGTCCAGCGCCGGCTGGCGGCCATACCGATGGCTGACCTCGCAGAACGCGATCGCGGCGGCGGGGCTTGCGTTGTTCATGGCGCTACCAGTCCGACTCGTCCGCCGCCGGCTGTTTCCGGCAGGTTATTCGCGCCGGCGGCGGCGAGGCGGACTTGCCGCGGGCTGCATGGGGCGCGCGGATCATCGCTGCAACGCCGCTTGGCCGCAACCTTACGCTGCGCTGCGGTAGAGCGGCACCGCAGCCTAGCGCTCCTGCATAGCCGTGCACCGTGCAGCGCCGTTGGCCATTTTTGGAATAACCATTATGAGATACAACAAATTGCGCCGCCATGCTGCCATCACGGGCCAGGGTCGGCGTCAGGACGTCAAGCGGCACTTTCACAAGCTGCACTGCGGTGTTATGAAGGCAGCAAAAGGGGAGCAAGAGAGGCCATGGCCGTCAACGCACAAGCCGTCATACAGGCGATCGTCCGAGCGCTCGAAGAACCCCCGGCCCGCGCCCGTCAGGTCCGAAAGCCGGTTGTCACCATCTCGCGGACGCCCGGGTCCGGCGGCGATTATATTGCCCGTTCCGTCGCCGACCGGCTCAATATCGAACTTTACGGTTCGGAAATCATCAATGGCATCGCCGGCGAAGCCAATGTCAGCGCCTCGTTGATGGAGACGCTGAACGAGAAGCTGGACGCGGTGGATGCCTGGATCTACTCGGCCGTTTTCGGCAAGCATGTCTCCCGCGACGAGTACGTCCACTTCCTTTCCACGATCATCCGCGGTCTTTACCACACCGGCGGCGTTGTCGTCGGCCGCGGTGGCCACGTGATCCTCGCCGGCCGCGACGTGCTGCGCGTGCGTATCGTCGGCTCGGTGGAAGCCTGCGCGACGCGCATTTCGGAGGAGGAGGGGATCTCCTACGCCGAGGCCAAGCGTCAGGTGCAGGAGTCGACGAAGCGGCGGGGCAAGTTCGTCTGGGACATGTTCCATTCCCGGTACAACGATCCGACCAACTTCGACTTGGTGCTCAATACCGACTACTTCCGCCGCCTCGACGACGTCGTCGAACTGGTGCTGATGGCGGTCAGCGCCCGCGGTCTTGACCGCCGCTGGTCGCCGCCTCGGCAGGTGGCGGGCGCCAAGGGCGGCGAATAGCCACCCGCAGGAGGGAAAGAGGGGCAAGGACCCTCTCTCCTCCTCCAGATCCTCCGGAGATATGTAGCGCGACGGCCTTCCCACGCCGCGGAGCTAGTTGTCGTCCATCTTGAGGGCGGCGATGAAGGCGCTCTGCGGGATCTCCACCTTGCCGAACTGGCGCATCCGCTTCTTGCCGGCCTTCTGCTTCTCCAGCAGCTTGCGCTTGCGGGTAATGTCGCCGCCGTAGCACTTGGCGGTGACGTCCTTGCGC
>JAEULG010000049.1 GCA_016793875.1 Rhodospirillales bacterium
CATCGCCATCAGGCGACCCCCGCTGTCGGCGCCGATGCGCACCTGCATCCGCGCCGGATGCCTCTTGGTGGTGCTGGCCATTGATTCGACACGATGATAAAGGCATCGCACCGGCCGGTCCAGCAGCCATGCGGCGAGCGCAATATGCGGCTGCAGCGACATGTCCAGCTTGCCACCGAAGCCGCCGCCGCACGCCGTCGGGACGATGCGCACCTTGTCCTCGGCCAGGCCGAGGACGCGGGCGACCTCGTCGCGGTCCATGTACGGCGTCTGCGTCGTCACGTGCACCTCGACCCCGTCGCCGACGCGCCGCGCGAAGCCGGCCTCCGGCTCGATGTAGGCGTGCTCGACGAAAGCCGTCTCGAAGGTGCCCTCGACGACGTGGCTTGCCGCGGCTAGCCCCGCCTGTGCATCGCCGCGCCGAACGTAACCGCGGACGAGGATGTTGCCGGGGCGGTCGTCGAAAAGCTGCGGCGCGTCGGGCGCCAGCGCCTGATCGACCGAGGTCAGCGGCGGCAGTTCCTGCCAATCGACCGGAAAATCCCTCGGATCGAAGCCCTCGATGGTCTCCCCATCGCCGACGACCGCGGCGATCGCCTCGCCGCGGAAGCGCACCCGGCCCTCGGCGAATACCGGCTGGTCGCGGAACGCGGGGATGACGCTGAAGCTGTTGGGGCCCGGCACGTCCGCCGCCGTGAGCACCCGCACCAGCCCCGGATAGCGCGCGTGCAGCGGCGCGAGGTCGCCGATGGCGAAGCGGGCGGCGGGGTAGGGGGAGCGCACCAGCTTCAGCCACAGCGCGTCGGCGGGGGCGACGTCATCGCCGTAGCGCTCGCTGCCATCCAGCCGGGCGATACCGTCGACGCGGGCGACGCGGGCGCCGACGATGCGGTTGCCGGGCGTCTCCACCGGGGCTTCGGCGAAACGGTGGGCGTCGCGGACGGCGGTGATGATCTTGCGGTAGCCGGTGCAGCGGCAGAGCACGCCGCCGAGGGCGTCGAGCACCTCGTCCTCGCCCGGCCGTTCGTTGCGCTCGATCAGCGCCGTCGCCGCCAGCAGCATGCCGGGTGTACAGATGCCGCACTGCGCCGCGCCGTGATGCTGGAACGAGCGCTGCAGCTTCGTCAGCGTGCCGTTGGCGAGGCCCTCGACGGTGGTAATCTGTCGCCCCGCCGCCTGCGCCACCGGGGTGAGGCAGGAACAGACCGGCTTGCCGTCGAGCAGCACTGTGCAGGCGCCGCAGTCGCCGGCATCGCAGCCGACCTTGGTTCCAGTCAGGCCCAAATCCTCGCGCAGCACCTGCGAGAGCCGGCGCATCGGCGGCGCGGCGATCGCAGTCGTCCGGCCGTTGATGTTCAGGCTGAGCTGCGGCGCATCCCCTGCGCCGGTCACCGCAGGTTCTCCTGCAGCGCATCGAGGGCGCGTCTAACCAGATGGCGCGCCGCTTCCAGGCGGTACCCGGCGGTGCCACGGACATCGCTGAGCGGCGTCAGCCCGGCGAGGTGTGCCGGCGACAGCGTCGCCGACAGCGGTGCTCCGGACAGCGGCCGGCCGGCGAGTTCCTGCTCCAGTGCTGCCAGCCGCCGCGCCACCGGCGAGCACGAGCCGACGGCGACGGCGGCCCGGACGATGCGCCCGTCGGCGCCGGCCTCCAGCAGCGCTGCCACCATGACGATGGAGATCACCTGGTAGGCGCGGGCGCCCAGCTTGAGGAAGCGGCTGGCCTGCCGGCCGGGGCGCTTCGGAACGAGGATGGCGGTCAGCAGCTCGTCCGGCCGCAGCGCTGTCCGCCGGTTGCCTAGGATAAAGGTGTCGAGCGGCAGCAGTCGCACCCCCGCAGCCGAGCGCAGCTCGACCACGGCATCCAGCATCAGCAGCGGCGGAACCCCGTCGGCGGCAGGCGAGGCGTTGCACAGGTTGCCGCCGATGCTGCCGGCATTCTGGATCTGCACCCCGCCGACCTGGCGGGCGGCCTCGGCAAGCGCATCGAACTGCGGCGGCAGGCCGGACGTCGCCAGCTCCGACCAGGTGGTCAGTGCGCCGATGCGGAAATACTCTGCGGCATCGCTGATCCCGCGTGCTTCGCTGAGGCCGGTCAGGTCGATGATGTCATCGGCGAAGGGCCGCGCATCCGGCCGGCAATAATAGTCGGTGCAGCCGGCAACCACGGTAAAGCCACCCTTTGCGAGGTGGCCGAGCGCCTCGCCGAGGCTGTCAGGTCGTAGATACTCCCGCAAAGCGGTGTTCCTCGCGGCATCGTCGGGCCGCGCCGATGCGGCCTGCCGGATAATCTAATGTGTGCAGATGCAAAATGCACATGGGAGGAAAGGGCGCAGCGCGGGCACGCCTTTGATCCGACATAGCAGGACGATTACTTCAAGGACAAGATGATGGAGCCGGCAGCCCGGCGGTGGAGGGTCCGAAATGTGGAAGGCGGTCGCGATCGCAGCGATGCTGCTCGTTTCCGGCGTTGGTCCCGCTGCCGCCGAGTTTCGCAGCTATGCGGTCGTCCAGGACGATGCCTCGCTGCGCATCCAGAACAAGCTGGTGCGCCTCTATGGCATCTACATTCCGCAGAAAGGCCAGTTCTGCAATGTTAACCCGCGGCCGCCGTTCTGCGGCACCCGCGCGGCGGCGGCGCTGGACTTCAAGATCCAGGGATTCGTCACCTGCCAGGAAATGGGGACCTACAGCGACGGCAGCATCAGCGCCGTCTGCTGGACCGGCCGCAGCAGCTTCAACGAGGGAGAGGATCTGGGCGCCTATCTGATCAGCCAGGGGCTGGCACTGGCTGGCCCGGACGCACCTTTCGAGTACCGCGCGCTGGAGCGCATCGCCCAGAACAACAACATCGGCGTCTGGGGCTTTCAGGCGGA
>JAEULG010000057.1 GCA_016793875.1 Rhodospirillales bacterium
GTGACCCGCGGCGTCTCGCGGATGCGCTCGATCGACATATGGAACGAGAATTCGCAGTCGGCGGCATCGACGCTGCCGGTGATCGGCGCGGCGCTCTCCGGATCGGGGGTGCAGGCGAGCGGCAGGTGGCCTTCGCCGGCAAGCAGGCCGGAGGTGGGATCGAGGCCGATCCAGCCGGCGCCGGGCAGATAGACTTCCGCCCAGGCGTGCAGGTCGGTGAAGTCCTGCGCGGCGCCGGCGGGGCCCTCCAGCGGCTTCTCGTCGGGCTTGAGCTGGATCAGGTAGCCGGAGACGAAGCGGGCCGCGAGGCCGAGGTGGCGCAGGATCTGCACCAGCAGCCAGCCGGTATCGCGACAGGAGCCAAGGCGGCTGCCGAGGGTCTGCTCGCAGGTCTGGACACCCGGCTCCATGCGGATGACGTAGCCGATCTCCGTTTGCAGCCGAAAATTGAGGGCGACGAGGAAATCGACCGTCCGCGTCTCCGGCGGGATCTCGACCGAGCGCAGCCACTCGGCGAGCAGCGGACCCGCCGGCAGCGGCTGCCGGTAGGGCGCCAGCTCCTTGCTCAGCCACGAGGCATACGGAAACGGAAAGGTCTCCGCCTCCGGCTCGAGGAAGAAGTCGAAGGGATTGAACACCGCCATCTCGGCGACGAGGTCGACGTCGATGCTGAATTCGCGGGCCTTCTCCGGGAATACGACCCTGGCGAGATAATTTCCTTGCGGATCCTGCTGCCAGTTGAGGAAGTGCGGCTCCGGCTTGATCTTCAGCGAGTAGGAGAGAACGCGGGTGCGGCAGTGCGGCGCCGGACGCAGGCGGATTATCTGCGGGCCGAGCTGGACCAGCCGGTCGTAGCGGTAACCTGTGCTGTGGCGGAGCGCGACGTCGATCGCCATCGAGAGCTATCTCACCTTTCGTGGGTTGCGGGGAGGAGCGCCCGGCCGAGTAGGGCAGCCTCAGCCGGCATCGAGACCACCGTGAATGATAACGAATTCGGCGACACTGTCGATGCCCTCCCCGGCCTTGAGGTTGGTGAAGACGAACGGCCGGGCGCCGCGCATCAGCTTGGCATCCCGTTCCATGACCGCAAGACTGGCACCGACCAGTGGCGCCAAGTCGGTTTTATTGATCACCAGCAGGTCGGAGCGGGTGATCCCCGGACCGCCCTTGCGCGGGATCTTGTCGCCGGCGGCGACGTCGATGACGTAGAGGGTGATGTCCGCCAGTTCCGGCGAAAACGTGGCGGCGAGATTGTCGCCGCCGGACTCGATGAAGACGAGTTGCAGGTCGGGAAAGCGGGCGGACATCTGGGCGACCGCCGCGAGGTTGATCGAGGCATCCTCCCGGATCGCCGTGTGTGGACAGCCGCCGGTCTCGACGCCGAGGATGCGTTCCGGTGGCAGCGCCCCGGAGCGCGTGAGAAACTGCGCATCCTCCTGGGTGTAGATATCGTTGGTGACGGCGGCGATGCGGAAGCGGTCTCGCAGCCGCTTGCACAGCGCATCGACCAGCGCCGTCTTGCCCGAGCCCACCGGCCCGCCGACCCCGACGCGCAACGGGCCAGTCACGGCGCACTCCACGGACGGCACTGGGAAGCCTCCCCAATCCGATCCTCTCCCACAAGCGGAGAAATAACCCCCTCCGCCGGTGGGAGAGGGTACGAGCGTCGCGAGCGGTTAAGGGCGAAGATGGGTTGCGATCGGCAGGGTTTCGTCCTGCCGGCGCTATCGCGCCGGCGCGCGGCCTGGATGGGGTGGAGCGCCGGCGCAACGCATCGATACGTTGGGGGCAGGGGCAAGCGCCCGCGCACGCTCATGACCGGAACAGCCGGGTGTATTGGGTCTCGTGCCGCGCCGAGCAGATATCAACCATCCAGGCGGCGCCGCCCATATCGGCAAGGTCGAGTTGGCTGGTTGCGGCGGCCACCGCGGCAATGCTGCCCTCCAGCCCCGCCAGCGCCCGCAGCCCGTCACTTTGCCCGAGCGGTATCAGGCGGACGGCGGCGGAGACGAGGCTGGCGGCGAACGCCTGCAGGTAGGCACGGCGGGCGGCGCCCGGCTCAACGCCGGCCAGCGCCAGCGCCACCCCGGCCACGACCGGATAGGCCGGCGTCCGCCCGTGCGTCCTGGCGAGTGCCAGCAGCGCCTCCAGGCGCGGATGCGGCCAAGCGGCACGCACCGCCGCGAGGAACGCCTGCCCCTGCGCCGCGCTCTCCAACGCGGTCTCGGCGGTGCCGCGGAACGCTTCGCCCCAGGCGAGGACCTCGCCGAGGCGCGCATCGTCGCCGGCACGCTCGGCGTCATAGGCGCAGGTCAGCAGGATCGCATCGTTACGCCCGGCGCCCTGCCGCAGGATGGCCTCGACCCAGCCGGCGAGCGACGCCGCATCATTCACCAGCGCGGCCTCGATCGCATATTCCAGCCCATGCGAATAGGTATAGCTGCCGATCGGGAACGCCGGCGAGAACCAGGTGAGCAGGCGCGCCAGCGCCGCGTCAGTGACCGCCATGGCCCCCCGCTTGCGCATCCGCCAGGGCATAGGCGCCGGCCTCCGGTACGAAGGCCGCCTGCCGCTGCACCACCACCGCCCCGAGACCGCGCAGCATCGCTGCCAGGATCGGATCGTCGAGCAGCCGCAGCCCGCCGCCGGCCAGGATCTGCACCGGGGCATGGCGGTTGCCGAGGTGCCAGGCGAACCGCGCCGCTTCCGCCGCCGAGCCCGGCTTTACCTCGATTACCGGCTCCGCCGCCGCCACCACGGCGATGACGCCGCCGCCATCGACGAGCAGGCCGTCGCCGTCGGCGAGGACCGTCGGGCGCTCCAGATCGAGCAGGAACGGCGAGCCGGCATCGTCATCCAGGCGCATCCGTCGGCGATGGCGCTCGCTCCACGGCAGCGTCACCGTCGCCAGCCGCTCGATCAGCGCCCAAGAGCCCGCGGGAAGCACCCGCCCCACCCGCCGCATCGCCATCAAAAGAGAAAATAGCGCTGCGCCATGGGCAGCACCTCCGCCGGCTCGCAAGTCAGCAGTTCGCCGTCGGCCCGTACTTCGTACGTCTCCGGATCGACGGCGATAACCGGCGTGGCGCCGTTGTGGATCATATCGGCCTTGGTGAGGGTTCTCGTCCCTGCCACCGGTACCAGCGGCTTGCCCAGCCCGAGTGCATCGCCGATGCCGGCATCGACGGCGGCCTGGCTGACGAACGTCACCGCGCTCTGGGTCAGCGCCCGGCCGTAGCCACCGAACATCGGCCGGTAGTGCACCGGCTGCGGCGTCGGGATCGAGGCGTTGGGATCGCCCATCGCCGCGGCAGCGATGGTGCCCGCCTTCAGCACCAGGTCCGGCTTGATCCCGAAGAACATCGGCTTCCACAGCACCAGGTCGGCGAGCTTGCCGACATCGACCGAGCCGACGTGCGCGGCGATGCCGTGGGTCAGCGCCGGGTTGATGGTGTACTTGGCGATGTAGCGCTTGACCCGGTTGTTGTCGCAGCCGTCGCGATCACCGGCGAGCGGACCGCGCTGGCGCTTCATCTTGTCGGCGGTCTGCCAGGTGCGGATGATCACCTCGCCGACCCGGCCCATCGCCTGGCTGTCCGAGGAGATCATCGAGAAGGCGCCAAGGTCGTGCAGGATGTCCTCGGCGGCGATGGTCTCGCGACGGATACGGCTCTCGGCGAAGGCGACGTCCTCGGGGATGCCGGGATCGAGGTGGTGGCAGACCATCAGCATGTCGAGGTGCTCGTCGAGCGTGTTCACCGTGAACGGCCGCGTCGGGTTGGTGGACGACGGCAGCACGTTGAGCAGGCCAGCAACGCGGATGATGTCCGGCGCGTGGCCGCCGCCGGCGCCCTCGGTGTGGAAGGCGTG
>JAEULG010000063.1 GCA_016793875.1 Rhodospirillales bacterium
AGGCGATACATCTTGTCGAGCCCGCCCAGCCGGCGCTCCGGCCAGCGTGGACGCAGCGCCAGCATCATCGCGATGCTCATGGCGGTGATCGCGATGACGCCCGAATATTGCAGCGCCGCCGGGCGCACGGCGAACAACGTCGGGGACTGCAGCGCCCCCATGTTCGCCAGGAGCCACAAACCCGAGACGAGGATGATAACGCCGAGCAGGGTGAGCTTGATGGGTCGCACGGATCAGGACCTCCCTCGCCTGGCGTTCGTTCAGCCGGGCACCGTGGCTGGGTTCAGTGCCAGACAGATACAATCGCTGAGCGTTTCTATGCCAGACCTTAAGGTCGGCCGCGATTTCCAGAGGACGAGGCGATCTCCCGGCTGTCCTTCGCTACCGCTTGGCGCACCAGCTCCAGGTCGGATCCGCCCTTCGGAAGCGGCAAGCGTCGCAAACAGACTGATCGCGGATGCGTCTTCTTCAATAGTCGCTTCTGAGGAAACCGCGCCGTTTACCCGTCAAGAAGTTGCACGGCGAAAACGCTGTCGCGGGGCGGGCGGCGGTCGTGGTATGTCGGGCGCCACCTGCTGCGCCGTGGACATACGCGGGTGGCGTTCCCTTCACCAATGGGAGAGACCCTTGACGATCGGCCATGGCACTGCTGCCGGCGAGAAGCTGACCGCCTATTCGGAACGGATGGAGCGTCTGCTGGACGATATGGACGCGCTGAAGGAGGACCTGAAGGAGCTGAAGGCGGAGATCAAGAACGACGGCTTCAACGTCCGCGCGCTGACCAAGCTGGTCACCATCCGCCGCAATCGGCGAACCGCCGAGGTGGAGGCGGAACTGCTCAACGACCTCGTCCTCTATGCCCATGCCACCGGCACGCCGCTCGACGTCGCCCTGCCCGAGGAGACCGTCTCGCCGGCGCCGCCACTACCGGAGCGGCGCGATGCCCACTCCCCTGGCGAGGACGGCTGAGCGGCGACGAAAACCGATCCCCGATCGGGCCGTCGTCACAGTCCCTCGGGTGCCCCTTGACGTAGTATACTGGCCGTGCGGCAGCCACGGCGGCGCACGCGGCATTCATCCTGTCAAGGAGCTTCCGGGAGCATGTCCCGTCTCTATCTCGTTACCGGCGGCGCCGGCTACATCGGCAGCCATGTGGTCGTCGCGCTGCTGGCGCGCGGCGACCGCGTCGTCGTCTTCGATAACCTCCAGCAGGGGCACCGTGAGGCGGTGCATCCCGACGCAACCCTCGTCGTCGGCGAACTCGGCGATGTCGGGGCGCTGCGCCACCTGTTTGGCCGCCACCGCTTCGATGGCATCCTGCATTTTGCCGCCAACTCGCTGGTCGGCGAATCCATGCAGCAGCCATTCCGCTATGTCGGCGACAATGTCACCAACGCCCTGAACCTCGTGCGCACCGCGGTCGAGCACGACGTCCGCCGGTTGGTGCTGTCCTCCACCTGCGCCATCTTCGGGCTCCCCGAACGGGTGCCGATCGACGAGGACGTGCCCCCCAATCCAGCCAATCCTTATGGCGAATCGAAGCTGATCATCGAGCGCATCTTGCGCTGGGCCGACGAGGTGCACGGCCTGCGGTCGGCCGCCTTGCGCTATTTCAACGCCGCCGGCGCCCATCCGGAGTTCCCGATCGGCGAGGACCACGCGCCGGAGACCCATCTCATCCCGATCTGCTTCGAGGTGGTGCTGGGCCAGCGTCCGTTCGTCGAGGTGTATGGCGACGACTATCCGACCGCCGACGGCACCTGCGTGCGCGACTACATCCACGTTTGCGATCTCGCCGACGCCCACCTCCGCGTCCTCGGCGCCATCGACGACGGCAGCTGCCGCTACAACGTCGGCATCGGCCGCGGCTATTCGGTCCGCGAGGTTCTGGATGCGGTGCGCCGGGTGACCGGGCATCCGCTGCCCGCGCGCATCGGCGAGCGGCGGCCGGGCGATCCGCCGGTGCTTATCGCCGATCCGTCGCGCATCCGCGGCGAGCTCGGCTGGCAGCCGCGTATCGCCGAACTGGACGAAATGGTGGCGACGGCTTGGCGCTGGCGTGCCGCCCATCCGCAGGGGTTCGCCCGCCGCCAGCAAGCGTCCTGACAG
>JAEULG010000087.1 GCA_016793875.1 Rhodospirillales bacterium
GTTCGCCGGCGTCATCTCGTTCGCGGTGAGCCCGAAGACCAACGAAAAATATGCCACCAAGCTGATGACGGCGCGCGTCATCTGTCAGGCGGTGGCGATCGCCCTGTTCGGCCTGATCGTCCTGTTCTACGTCGTCTGAACCGCGACCCGCCGCTGGGTCTGCCCAGGAGCCCGGTTATGGTGACACTCACGCGCATTTACACCCGCGGCGGCGATGCCGGGCAAACCTCCCTCAGCGACGGCTCGCGGGTGAGCAAGCAGCACCTCCGTGTCGCCGCCTACGGGACGGTGGACGAGACCAACGGCATCGTCGGTGTCGCCCGCCAGCATACGCAGGGCGAGGCCGACGCCATGCTGTCGCGGATCCAGAACGACCTGTTCGATCTTGGTGCCGACCTGTGCACGCCGGAGGAGGGCCGAAAGGCGGAAGGGGCCTTGCGCATCGTCGATGCCCAGGTGGAACGGCTCGAGCACGAGATCGACTCGATGAATGTCGAGTTGCAGCCGCTGACGTCCTTCATCCTGCCGGGCGGCACCGCCGCATCGGCCTATCTGCATCTGGCGCGGACGGTGGCTCGCCGGGCGGAGCGGCTGATGTGCGAGCTGGCCGAGGGCGATCAGGTCAATCCGGCAGCGATCCGCTACATCAACCGCCTCTCCGACCACCTCTTCGTCCTCGCCCGCTGGGAAAACGAGAAGGGCGTTCGCGACGTCCTCTGGGTGCCCGGCGCCAACCGCTAGGGACGCGGATTGCTCTCCCCCTTCCTGGAGAGGGAGGGGCCGGTCGCCGCAGGCGACGGGACGTGAGGGTGGCTAGCCCTTGCTTGAAGCGGCGGGCACGCAACCAGACCCTCACCCGTCGCTTTGCTCGCACCTGTCCCGAGGGAGCGGGTTTGGCTCCGCCCCGGTGAGTCTCGGCTCCTGACCCGCAGCGGGTGCTGTGCCGGGGGTTGATTTGGCGCCGCCGCCTCCGCTTATTTCCTGCATGTGCATCACCACCGGCCGCGGGCCGATGCCATGACCAGCGACGGCCTGTTCCACCCCGCCGTCGCCGGCTGGTTCGCGCAGACGTTTGGCGCGCCAACGGCGGCGCAGGCACAGGCGTGGCCGGCGATCAAGGGCGGCGCGCATGTCCTGATCGCCGCGCCTACCGGCTCCGGCAAGACGCTGGCTGCCTTCCTCGCAGCGATCGACGGGCTTGTACGGCAGGGCCTTGCCGGCGGCTTGGCGGACGCAACCCAGGTTGTCTACGTCTCGCCGCTGAAAGCCCTTTCCAACGATATCCGCCGCAACCTGGAAGCGCCGCTCGCCGGCATCGGCGCGGCGCTGCGCGAGCGCGGCCTTGCCGATCCCGGGATACGCACCGCCGTGCGCACCGGCGATACCCCGCCCGGCGAGCGCGAGCGCATGCGCCGCTGCCCGCCGCACATCGTCGTCACCACGCCGGAGTCGCTCTACATCCTGCTCGGCTCCGCCTCGGGCCGTGCCATGCTGTCGACGACGCGCACCGTCATCGTCGACGAGATCCACGCGCTGGCGCCGAACAAGCGCGGCGCCCACCTCGCCCTGTCGCTGGAGCGGCTGGCGGCGCTGTGCGAGGACCGGCTGCTGCGCATCGGCCTGTCGGCGACGCAGAAGCCCATCGAGACCGTCGCGCAGTTCCTGGTCGGCAGTGGCGCGGACGGTGGGTGGGCCGGGGCAGCCTGCACCATCATCGACGTCGGCCACCGCCGCGCCCGCGACTTGGCGCTGGAGGTACCAGCGGCGCCGCTGGAAGCAGTGATGTCGAACGAGGTGTGGGAGGAGGTCTACGACCGGCTTGCCCGCCTCATCGAAGCGCATCGGACGACGCTGATCTTCGTCAACACGAGGCGGATGGCGGAACGCGCCAGCCGCGCTCTCTCCGAACGGCTGAGCGCGGACCTGGTCACCGCCCACCACGGCAGCCTCGCCAAGGAGCAGCGCCTCGATGCCGAGCAGCGGCTGAAGGCGGGCCGGCTGAAGGCGCTGGTGGCGACGGCCTCGCTGGAGCTGGGCATCGATATCGGCGATATCGACCTCGTCTGCCAGCTCGGCTCGCCGCGCTCGATCGCCAGCCTGCTGCAGCGCGCCGGGCGCTCGGGACACGCGGTCATCGGCACACCGAAGTGCCGGCTGTTCCCGCTGTCGCGCGACGAGTTGGTAGAATGCGCGGCGTTGCTGGACAGCGTCGGCCGCGGCGAGCTGGACCGCCTCGCCGTGCCGGATCAGCCGCTGGACGTACTGGCGCAGCAGATCGTCGCCGAGGTGGCGTCGGACGAGTGGGGCGAGGACGCGCTGTGGCAGCGCTGCCGCCGCGCCTTTCCCTACCGCCACCTCTCGCGCGGGGACTTCGGCGCGGTGGTGGCGATGCTGGCGGAAGGCTACACCACCCGGCGCGGCCGGCGCGGCGCGCTGATCCACTTCGACGGCGTCAATCACCTGCTGCGCGGCCGTCGCGGCGCCCGGCTGACGGCGCTGACCTCCGGGGGCGCCATCCCCGACAACGCCGACTACCAGGTGCTGTTGGAGCCGGAGAACCACATCGTCGGCACGGTCAACGAGGATTTCGCTGTCGAGAGCCTCGCCGGCGACGTCTTCCAGCTCGGCAATACCGCCTATCGCATCATCCGCGTTGAACGCGGCACCGTCCGCGTCGAGGACGCCGAGGGGCAGGCGCCGAACATCCCATTCTGGCTGGGCGAGGCCCCGGGCCGCAGCGACGAGCTGTCGGTCGCCGTCTCGCGCCTGCGCGCCGATGTCGAGGCGCGCCTGACGGGCGGCGGGGCCGCCGATGACGAGGTGCACTGGCTGGCGACGCTGCCCGGCGTCGGCGAGGCGGCCGGACGCCAGCTCGCCGAATACCTCGGCGCCGGCTATGGCGCGCTCGGCTGCCTGCCGACGCAAGCGACCATCGTCTTCGAGCGGTTCTTCGACGAGGTCGGCGGCATGCAGCTGGTCATCCACGCCCCGTTCGGCAGCCGCATCAACCGCGCCTGGGGGCTGGCGCTGCGCAAGCGGTTCTGCCGCAAGTTCAACTTCGAGCTGCAGGCGGCGGCGACCGAGGACAATATCGTCCTGTCGCTCACCGGCGCTCACAGCTTCCAGCTCGCCGACGTCGCCCGCTACCTGAAGGCGGCAAGCGTCCGTTCCCTGCTGATCCAGGCGCTGCTGGATGCGCCGATGTTCATCACCCGCTGGCGGTGGGTGGCGAGCGTGGCGCTGGCGCTGCCGCGCTTCCGCGGCGGCCGCAAGATGCCGCCACAGCTGCTGCGGATGGACGCCGAGGACCTGCTGGCGGCGATCTTCCCCGACCAGGTCGCCTGCGCCGAGAACCTCGTCGGCGAGCGCGAGATCCCCGACCATCCGCTGGTGCGTCAGACCATTGCCGACTGCCTGCACGAGGCGATGGACGTGGGTGGCCTGGAGCGGCTGCTGGCGGGGCTGGAAGCGGGGGCGATCGCGGTGGTGGCGCGCGATCTCACCGAGCCGTCGCCGCTGGCGCTGGAGGTGCTGTCGGCGCGGCCTTACGCCTACCTCGACGATGCGCCGCTGGAAGAGCGCCGCACCCAGGCGGTGATGAGCCGCCGCTGGCTGGCGCCGGAGGCGGCGGCTGACCTCGGCCGCCTCGATCCCGAGGCCATCGCCCGCGTCCGCGAGGAAGCCTGGCCCGATCCTGCCAACGCCGACGAGCTGCATGACGCGCTGGTCTGGCTCGGTTTCCTCACCACCGATGAGGTGCCTGACGGATGGGGGGGCTGGCTGACGGACTTGGCACGGCAGCGGCGGGGCACCCGTTTGCATACCATGAACGCAACACTGTGGATTGCCGCCGAGCGGATCCCGCTGTTCCTGGCGGTGTGGCCGCAGGCCCGGCTCGATCCGCCGATCAGCGCTCCCGATGCTGTTGCCGGCCGCATCTGGTCGCGCGACGAGGCGCTGAGCGAGATCGTCCGCGGCCGGCTGGAAGGCGAGGGGCCGGTCACCGAGGCGGCGCTGGCGGCGCGGCTGGGGCTGCCGCGCGCCGACATCGCCGCGGTGCTGGCCGGGTTCGAGGCCGAGGGCTTCGCCCTGCGCGGCCGCTTCTCCGCCGATGCGGACGACGAGGAGTGGTGCGACCGGCGGCTGCTCGCCCGCATTCACCAGTACACCGTCAAGCGGCTCCGCGCCGAGATTCAGCCGGTCGCTGCCCGCGACTTCCTGCGCTTCCTGTTCGAATGGCAGCGGGTGACGGCGGACGCGCGCATGGTCGGCCCCGATGCGTTGGAAGTCGTCGTCAGCCAGCTCGAAGGCTTTCCGGCGCCGGCCGCGGCGTGGGAGAGCGAGATCCTGCCGGCGCGCGTCGCCGGCTACGAGCCGGGATGGCTCGACGATCTTTGCCTTGCCGGCCGCATTACCTGGGCAAGGCTGGGCGGCGGTCCGGCCCGCCGGGAGGGCAGCGAGCGCCGCGTCGCGCCGGTACGTACGACGCCGATCACCCTGCTGCCGCGGCGATACGCCGCGTTCTGGACAGCGTTGTCGCCAGCGGACGACGCGAAGCCGGCGTCAGCCCGTGCCCAGGCGGTTGCCGAGTTCATCCGTGTGCACGGAGCGTCATTCTTCGACGAACTCGTCGACGGCAGCGGGCTGCTGCGCACGCAGGTGGAAGAGGCGCTGGCGGAGTTGGTTGCCCTCGGCCAGGTCAGCTCCGACAGCTTCTCCGGCCTGCGGGCCCTGCTGGTGCCCTCCGACCGGCGGCCATCGGCGCGCGGCGACCGGCACCGCCGGCGCGGCGTGGGCTTCGGCATGGACGATGCCGGACGCTGGGCGTTGGCCCGCCGCTCGCGCCCCGGTCAGCCGGCATCGCAGGCGGAAGCTGCCGTCGCAGAGCATGTGGTGCAGGCGCTGCTGCGCCGCTGGGGGGTGCTGTTCTGGCGGCTGCTGGAGCGCGAGGCCGAGTGGCTGCCGCCGTGGCGCGACCTGCTGCGCGTCTGCCGCCGGCTGGAGGCCCGCGGCGAGGTGCGCGGCGGCCGCTTCGTCGCCGGCTTTTCGGGAGAGCAGTTCGCGCTGCCGGAGGCGGTCGGCATGCTGCGCGAGGTGCGGCGCAAGCCACCCTCGGACGCCTGGATCGCGGTTTCCGGCGCCGATCCGCTCAATCTTGTCGGAATCCTGACGCCGGGGCCAAAGCTGGCGGCGCTGGGCGGCAATCGCGTGCTCTACCGCGCCGGTCTGCCGGTGGGGATGCTTGCCGGCGGCGAGGTGCGCTTGCTGCAGGAGCTGGAGGCTGCCGAAGAGTGGGAGGCACGCAAGCGGCTGTTGCGGTCCGCGGCGGTGGGAGGGCGTCCGGCCACGCCGCCGAGCGGCGGCGTGGCGGCGCCGGCCGGAGCCGATATCATGGCGCAACCGCGCGGCAGTTCGTGAGGTTCCGCTCTACGGTGTCTCGGTCGGTTTTCCCTTCGCCTCGCGGTGGAGCAGCCGGCGCTTGCGTTCGATGCCCCAGCGGTACCCGGACAGCGTGCCGTCGCTCCTGATCACACGGTGACAGGGAATGGCAACGGCGAGCGTGTTTGCTGCACAGGCGCCGGCCACCGCCCGCACGGCGCCGGGCGTGCCGATACGCCGGGCGATCTCGGCGTAGCTGGCGGTCGTCCCGGCGGGTATTCTTGAGAGCTCCTCCCAGACGCGGATCTGGAAGGCGGTGCCGCGCAGGTCGAGCGGCAACGACAGTCCCGACGCCGGCGCCTCGATGAAGCGGACGACAGCCGCCACCACCTCGGCAAAGCCGGCATCGTCGCCGATCAGGTTGGCCTGCGGAAATCGGCGGCGCAGATTGCGGACGAGGGCGGCGGGATCGTCATCCAGCGCGATGGCGCAGACCCCGCGTTCGCTGCATGCCACCAGGATGCAGCCGAGGGAGCAGTCGCTGACGGCGAAGCGGACGTCGCGCCCATCGCCGCCGCGTCGATAGGCCGTCGGGGTCATGCCGAGGATGTCGCCGGCAACCTGGTAAAAGCGGCTGCTGGCGTTGAAGCCGGCACTGTAGATGGCGGCGGTGACGGTGCTGCCGTCGGGACGCTCGAGCTCTTCGCGCAGCCGCCGGGCGCGCTGGCCGGCGGCGTAGGCCCGGGGGGTCAGGCCGGTGACCGCCTTGAAGATGCGGTGGAAGCGGGACGCGCTCAGTCCGGCTGTCGCCGCGAGCGCCGCCAGCGGCGGCGGTGCGTCGGCGGCGTCGATCGCCCGGCAGGCTGCCGCGACCGTCGCGGCATGCTGTTCGGCGCGCGAAGGCGCGTCCGGCCGGCAGCGTCGGCAGGCGCGGAAGCCCGCTGCCTGCGCGGCCGCCGAAGTCGCGAAGAAGTGGACGTGCTGCCGCTTGGCCCGCCGCGCCGGGCACGAAGGTCGGCAGTAGATGCCGGTCGTGGTGACCGCATAGACGAACGCGCCGTCGCAGGAGCCATCGCGTGACGCCACCGCGCGCCAGCGTGGGTCGCCCGCGACGGGGTCGGTCGCCTGGAAGGAGAGGTTGCTCGTCGCCTGGCTCATTGCTCTTCCGCCCTCCGCTGCTCGGCTACGGAAGACTCTGGGGAGAATGGGCCGCCGCCGCACTCCGTTCCTTGCCGCCAAATCTGCGATCAGATGCCGGATCGTCGACGATACGGGACGGCGGGCAGCAAAAACCCCTCTCCCGCAGGGGGAGAGGGGGGTGATCCGGAATGCCGATGCTCCCGCGCCGCGGCGCCGAAGCACGTGGAAAGCGGGGTTATCCCCCGGGTTACTCGGCTGGTGTGTTGAGGATCTTCGCAACCTTGTTGAGCCGCAGCCGCGAAACCTCGGGCATGCCCGAGCCGAGCAGCGGCCGCAGGTAGAGCAGGAACTTGTCGGTGACGTCGTGGCCGTTGTCGGCGATGAACTCCGCCGGCATCACCTTGGTCTTGGCGGCGATCTCCTTCAGATCGACGAGGTGGTAGTCGACCGAATAGAAGCCGGTGCGGTGAATGGTGACCGAGCCCGAGTGGTTGCCGGCGGAATTGCCGTAGTGGGCGTACTGCACCGCCTTCTCGCCCACCTCGCGGGCCTCCCGCTGGTCGACGTCGGAGACGCAGCCGAGGAAGGAGCGCTGCAGATAGCCGAAGGTATCGCCGCGCACACGCTTGATGTTGGTGTGGGTCTTGATGTGGTCGGTGAGCAGGTCGGCCAGCGCGCCGGTGCCGGACAGCTGGACGTTGCCATGGGCATCGCGCTCGACGTTCTTGGCGAGCTTGGTGGCGATGGGCTGGCCGCTCTCGTCGTGCACGCCCTCGGAGACGGCGACGATGCAGCGGCCATACTTGTTGTAGATGGCGCTCACATCCTTGACGAACTGGTCGAGGCTGAACGCCCGCTCGGGCACGTAGATCAGGTGTGGGCCGTCGTCCTCGTACTTGCGGCCCAGCGCCGAGGCGGCGGTCAGAAAGCCGGCGTGCCGGCCCATCACCACGGCGACGTAGACACCCGGCAAGGCCCGGTTGTCGAGGTTGGCGCCGGCGAAGGCGAGGGCGACGAACCGCGCCGCCGAGGGGAAGCCCGGGGTGTGGTCGTTGATCACCAAGTCGTTGTCGATGGTCTTGGGGATGTGCACGCAAGTTAGCGGATAGTCGGCGGCCAGCGCCTGCTCGTGCAGGATGCGCGCGGTATCCGAGGAGTCGTTGCCGCCGATGTAGAAGAAGGTCTCAATGCCGTGCGCCCGCATCACCTTGAAGATCTCGGCGCAATACTTCTCGTCCGGCTTGTCGCGGGTGGAGCCGAGACCGGAGGTCGGCGTATTGCCGACCATCTCGAGGTTGTGGGTGGTTTCGCGGGTGAGGTCGAGGAAGTCCTCGTTGATGATACCGCGAACGCCGTGGTAGGCGCCGTAAACCCGCTCCACCGTCGGCACCTTGCGGGATTCGATGACCGCGCCAACCATCGATTCATTGATGACCGCGGTGGGACCGCCGCCTTGGGCGACGAGAACCTTGCCGTGCAACATGTCGCTTCTTGCCCCTCTCTCCCTGCTGCTGACCAGCGGGCAACCGGCACCGGCGAGCACTTTCGTCGCAGGCTGCGGTGCCCAGAGCTATCGAGGGGCGGACCGTAGCATGCCGCCGCGGCGGCGCGGAAGCGCGAAAACCGGCGCCGCGGTGCGCTCATCTCGTTCGAGGCAAGCCGGGAGTGAGAGACGACACGTGCTCCCGCCGCTAAGGCCGGATCGGCTCATAGCCAGTGGCGGCTGCGGAAATAGAGGTAGGGGCCGATGGCCGAAATCAGCATCAGCAGCAGGGCAACGGGGTAGCCGAGATCCCAGTCCAGCTCAGGCATCAGGTGAAAGTTCATCCCGTAGATGCTTGCTACCAGCGTCGGCGGCAGGAAGATGACGGCGATGACCGAGAAAATCTTGATGATGTTGTTCTGTTGGATGTTGATCATGCCCAATGTGGCATCGAGCAGCAGCTGCAGCTTTTCCGACATCCGCTCGACGTAACCCATCAGCGAGATGATGTCGCGCTGCAGATCTTTGATGCGCACCCGCACCTGCTTCTGCCCGAGCAGCCGCATGTTGGCATCGAAGAAGGTGAGCAGGCGCGACAAGCCGACGAGGCTCTCGTCCACCTTCGAGCAGCGGATGGCGTTCAGACCGATCGTCTTGAGCTCTTCGCCATAGTCCTGGGCGCCGCTGTCGTTCAGCGGCGGCGAAAAGATCGACTTGGAAAGGCTGCCCACCTGGGCGTCGACCCCTTCCAGCGTATCGGCGGCGCGGTCGACGACCGCATCCAACAGTTCGACGAGCGCAATCTCGGCGCTGGCGCACAGTTCCGGCTGCGAGGCGATGCGTGTCTGGAAGGTGATGAAGGGAGTCGGCGTGGCGTAGCGAACGGTGGTCAGCAACCCATCGGCGAGAACGAAGGTGATCGCCCGCGTCTCCGGCGCGCCGGTATCGATCTGGTTGATGATGCTCGCCGTCATGAACAGGGCCATCCCCTCCCGGTAGAGGCGGCTCGATGATTCGATCTCGCGCATTTCCTCCTGGGTGGGGACGTCGATGCCGGCGATATGCTTGATCTCGCGGATGTCATCCGGTGTCGGCTCGAGCATGTCGGCCCACACCAAGCCGTCCGGCAGCGGTTCACCATGCATCCGAGGCTCGGCGACGACGCGGCCACCGCGACGGCAGTAAAGCGTCAGCATCTGCGTGCCTCTCCCGGTTGACGCGGCCGGCAGAGCGGCCAGGGTTGTTGTCGACGGCACGCAGCCGAAGGTTCGTTAGGGAAATATGGCTTGCGCTTGGCGGCGGTACCCGAACTCAGTGCCGTTTGAAGAGACGCTTGAGCCGTTTTTTCAGGGTGCCCGGTCCGCGTTCGTCGCGCGACTGCCGCTTCGGCTTGACCCAGTACATCTGCAGGGACCGGCGCTCGGCCTCGCACGGGACGAACCCGTGATACGAGTTCTCGGAGCGGCGGAAGGCGAGCAGCGTGCCCCGCTCCGGCGCCACCTCGGCGGCATAGGAATCAATGTTCTTAGGCGAGCGCAGCAGCCGCAGCTTTCCACCTTCGTGCGGCCAGCTCTCGTTGAAGTAGATCAGCGCGGTGACGATCTTGGTCCGGGAATCGTTGTGGATGGCGCCGTCGGACGCCTCGCTGAAGCGGCGGACGGTCGTCTGCAGCAGCAGATGGTCGAGATCGATGCCGAACTTGCCGGCGAAGGCGCGGCGGGTCTCGTCGCTTGCCAGTTCCTCAAGGAGCGCCGCAAAGGTCGGGCCGTACCTCAGTTCGTCCGGCGGAAAGTTGCCCGGCTCGTCGATTCCCGGATAATCGCGGTTGATTTCCGCCAGCACTTCGCGATGAACGAACTCCGGGACGACGATGAAGTCGCACGGGTCACGCTGCAGCGGGGTGCGCGCAAACGATTGCAGATCAAGGATCGACATGCCTGAAAGTCCCGACGAATGGATGCTTTCGCCTACCACAACAGCGCAGGAGGCGCAAACGCCATCGCTGCGCTGCGAAGAGGGAGGCGCTGCGGTCGCTGCGGTCGTGTTTGATGTAGGCGGCGTGCTGATCGAGTGGAACCCCCGCCACCTCTATCGCAAGCTGTTCGGCGGCGATGACGCGGCGATGGAGCACTTCCTCACCGAAGTGTGTTCGCCGGCCTGGAACCTGCGACAGGACGCCGGGCGAAGCTGGGCCGACGCGATCGCCGAGGGTGCCGGCCGCTGGCCGGAGCACGCGGCGCTGATCCGCGCGTTCGACGAACGTTGGGAGGAGATGGTTCCGGGGCCGCTCGACGCCACGATAGCCCTGGTGGAGGCGCTGAAGCGTCGCGGCGTGGCGCTTTACTGCCTGACCAACTTCTCGTCGTCGAAGTTTGAGCTGACCCGTCGGCGGTTCGATGTCTTCGGCCTGTTCGACGGCATCGTCGTCTCCGGTGAAATCGGCCTGGTCAAGCCCGATCCGGCGATTTTCCGGCATCTGCTGCAGCGCTTCCGGCTGAGCGCCGGGCGCTGCCTGTTCGTCGATGACGTCCCGGCGAATGTCGTGGCGGCGCGGCGGTGGGCATGCGCGCCCATCTCTTCCGCAGCGCCGCAGCCCTTGCGCAAGATCTCCGGCACTATCGGCTGCTGCCATGATGTAAGCCAATTGGAGTATTATCGCCGGGACGTGCCGTTTTTTGAACAAATTTTTGTGAAAGTGCGCGGCCGCACAGCGTTTAAAAACTTCAAGTAGCTATTGTTCCCCAAACATTAGTGTCGTGGTTGCGTCCTGGAGCGCGTCGAGCGGTCCAGGACGGGGGAAACAAGAAATGGCGGGACGACGATCACGGCTTGCGCTGGCCGCACCGGTGTGGCTTGCCCTCGCGCTGCCGGCAGGCGCGCAAACGACCTTTTCCGATGCAACAACAACAGCTGGGCTGAGCAGCTCGGAACATCGCCTGGGCAGCAGCTGGGGCGATTTTGACGGCGACGGTTTGCCGGACGTGCTGATCGGCAGCCATTTCTATGCGCCGCCGACGCTCTACCGCAACCGCGGCGGCGGCCGCTTCGAGGATGTGACGACGACGGTGATGGAGGCGCCGACCAACCTCGCGCAGTGCGTGGTGCCGGGCGAACCGGTCGGCCCGTGGGGCGACCAGCACGGCCGGGCGTGGGCCGACTTCGATAACGACGGCGATCAGGACCTGATCCAGCTCATCGGCGCCATGGCGGGGCGCGGCTGCGGGCCGAACCAGCTCTATGTCAACGACGGTGGCCGCCTCGCCGACCGGGCGATCGATTGGGGGATCGACTACCCGTATTCCCGCGGCCGCATGCCGGTGTGGTTCGACTATGACGGCGACGGCCGGCTCGATCTCTATCAGGGGGCGCTGACGCGTCCCGATGGGCAGGCGCCACCGACCCTCTTCCGCGGGACGCCTGACGGCTTCGTCGATGTGCGGAACGAGACCGGTTTCCGGCCGGTCGAGGATCGCGGCGCCTTCGTCGCCGACCTGCTGGGTGGTTCCGGGTTGGAGCTGCTGGTTGGCGGCCGGCTGGAGGTGCCGCTGCCGCTGGCGCCGGCAGCGGTGCGCGCGCCGGACACCTCGCTGCGCTTCGTCGATACCACCGTGACGGCGGGCCAGCCGCTGTTCAAGGAGGTCACGCCTCTCGATATTCCGCTCTCCGGCGCCTACGACATCGCCATCGGCGATTTCGACGGCGATCTCCGTCAGGACCTGTTCATCGCGCAGAACTGGGCGGCGAACGCAACGCCGAAGGGGCACCGGCTCTATCTGAACCTCGCCGCGGGCTTCACCGATGCCAGCGCCAGTTCCGGGATCAACGCCCTGCTGCGTTCGAGCACGCCGAGTACCGTTGCCGGCGACTTCGACAACGACGGCAATCTCGACATCTATTATGACGGGGCCAGTGGCGACGGCGTGACGACCAGTGATCTCGCCAACGTCATCCTGTGGAACAAGGGCGATGGCACCTTTACTCCCGATCCGCTGGCCGGCGGCGCTCGGGGCCCGGGCGGGATACAGTCGCCGCCCGATATGGTCAGCCTAGCAGACTACGATGTCGACGGCCGGCTCGACATCCTGCTGACCTACTTCAAGGCGACCGGCAGCACCACCCAGCTTTACCGGAACACGGGTAACGGCAACCACTGGCTCGAGATCGATCTTGTCGGCGTTGCCGCCGACCGGGACGCGATCGGCGCGAAAGTCTTCTTGACTGCCGGCGGCAAGACGCAGATGCGCGGCCAGAACGGCGGAGTCCACTTCGAGTTCGGTCAGAACCACCAGCGGCTGCACTTCGGGCTCGGGGCGAATACGAGCGTGCAGGAACTGCGCGTCGTCTGGCCGGGCGGGCCGGATACGGTGATCGCCGATATTCCGGCGGACCGCCTGTTGCGCATCACCCAGGCGGCACCGATCGGCGAGGTGGGACGGATCGCGCGGCTCGACCATCGCGAGCGGACGATCCCGCTCACCCGGGCCTACGCCGATCCGGTGGTTTTTGCCCAGCCGATCAGCCGGCGCGGCCTCGATTACACGATTTCCCGTGTTACCAGCGTCGCCCGCGACCGGTTCACCGTGCGTTTGCAGGAGGCAGAGAACCTCGACGGCCTCCACCCGAACGGCGAGGACGTCAGCTACCTGGTAATCGAGCGCGGCAGCTTTGTTGCGGGCGGCAAAAAGCTGGAAAGCGGCAGCCGCTCGCAGGGAGGGACGGTTTGGCAGGATGTGGCCCTCGCCATGCCGTTCAGTACCGCACCGGTCGTCGTCAGCCAGACGCAGACGGCGGCCGACGCGAGGCTGGTGCAGAGCCGGCAGCGGCCGGTCGCCGGCAACAGCCGCGCGTTCTCGCTGATGCTGGAGGGGAGCGAGGCGCAGCAGCGCTCAGCCATCCCGCACGGCCCCGAGCAGGTCGGCTGGCTGGCGCTGGATGCCGCTGGCACAAGCCTCGGCGACCTGCCGGTGGCCACGATGACCGCGGCGGTCTCATCGACAGCGGCGAGCGTCCGCTTCCCGACGCCGTTCGCCGCACCGCCAGCGCTGATCGGCGGACTTGCCACCTTCAACGGCTCCGATCCTGCATCGCTGCGCTACCAGACGCTGACCGCCGCCGATGTCGTGCTGCGCATCGACGAGGACACAACGGCCGACAGCGAGACCACGCACGGACGCGAGACCGCGAGCGTGGTTGCCCTCGGTGTCGCCACCGGTGCTACCGCAACCATACGCGGCAGCCGGATCGAGTGGCTGTCGCCCGGATCGCCTGCGTCGCCGGCAGCGTTGCAGGAGGCAACGGCGAAGCGTTAACGTCCCGCGCCCGCCGGACGGCGACCAGCCGCGCCGGCGGGTGGCGGCCGCGAACCGGCAGGGGAGACGGTGCCGCCGTCGGGGGCCTCGCTGCAACAGCACGGAATGGCATGATGAATGGCGGAAAAGACGGTTTAAAGAGGCGGGGAGGGCGCTTGCTGGCGCTGCTTGCGCTTGGCCTGATGCTGCTGCCGGCGGCGCCCTCGGGTGGTCGCGCGGCGGAAGTAGCGGCGCGCAAGGCCGGTGATTTCGTCCAATCCGTGGGCGTCGGCGGCCAGTTTGCCGAGAAGGAGGGCATCTATGCCGACAATATGTCGGCGCTGAAGGATGCGATGCGCGAACTCGGCGTCCTCTACTACCGCACCTCGGCGGTCGGTGGCCGGGCTGCGGCGGTGGCTGAGGACCTCTATCGTTCGCTCGGCATGCGCGGCGTTTTCCACGTCTCGAAGTGGGACGGCAAGAAGGCAAACGGACCGCTGATGGGCAGTGCCGCCGGCGTCATCAACAACCTGACCGCCAATGGTACCGCCGCGATCTTCGCCATCGAGGGACCCAACGAGCTGAACCAGGGCGGGCCGCCCAACTGGCCCGATCTGCTGCGCGACTACCAGAAGGAGATCTACACCGCCGTCCGCTCGAACCCGCGCCTCCAGGGCATCCTGGTGGCGGCGCCGACGCTGGTGACCAATGCCGACAATCCGAAGCCGTCGGTCAGGCTCGGTGTGATCAGCGATCGCATCGATATCGGCGCCATGCATGACTACGTCAGCGACGGCGGCGCTACCGAGTCGCGGTTCCGCCCGTCGGCGGCGATGCTGCGCGCCAACAACTTCGGCGGCGGTCCGATCCTCGTCACCGAAACCGGCGTGTGCACCGAGTGGCAGATGGTCAAGGAGTTCTCGCCGAGCCAGAAGTGCATCAGCCAGAAGGCGCAGGCCAAGTATCTGCCGCGCAACCTGCTGGACAAGTTCGACGAGCATCCCGGCAACAAGGCGTTCATCTTCGAGCTGGTCGAGCGCCAGCATGCGGCGGAAGGGGCGCGGGCGGTCGCGGCGGAACGCAGCGGCGGGGGAGGCAGCAGCGGCGGCGGCTCATCGGGGGGCGACGGCTGGTGGGGCTGGGGCATCATCGATGCCAGCATGAACCGCAAGCCGGCGTTCTATGCCATCCGCAACCTGATCCGGCTGCTGCACGACGGCGGCGGCGATTTCACTCCCGGCTTCCTTGACTACACCCTGAAGGGCAACGGAGCCGCCGGGCTCCGCCAGGTGCTGGTCCAGAAGCAGGACGGCCGCTTCTACCTGATGCTGTGGCAGCCGGTGCGCAGTTTCGATAAGGACAGCAACAGCGATATCGATCCGCCGCCGGTGAACGCCACGCTGCACCTCGCGCAGCCGGCGAACCTCAAGCTGTACAAACCGACGCCGCTGGACGGAACGAGCCCGGAAGCAGCGTTGCAGCCGGCGGAGACGCACGCCGGTGTTGCGTCTGTCGACCTGAAAGTGCCGGACCACGTGCTGGTGGTGGAGATCAGCCCGGCCGGGCGGTAGCGACGGCGGGGGAGGAAGGAGCCTCCCCCAACCTCGACCGGCTCAAACGGGAATAGGACGGCGCTGGTGGCGCTGGACGTGCATCCAGGCGATGCTGCGGGCAACGCGGCCGAACCAACCGTCGGCGCTGACGCCGCAGGCCTTCAGCATCATCGCCGCCGCCCGCTCCACATGGCCGCGCCGGTAGGTCCGGGCGACGAGGCCGGTATAGGCGATGTTGGCGCGGACCCGGTCGTAGGGCTCGCTCTCCGCGTGATTGGCACAGTGGTAGGCGAATGACAGTTCGTCGTCGTCCACCTCCAGAAAGCGGCCGGAGGCGACCCGTAGCCGGCGCAGCCGGGTCGGCCGCTCGCTGGCGAGATAGCGCTGCAGGTAGGTGTAGAAGAGCTTGTAGTGGCGGAATTCGTCGGCGGCGATGCGCTGGCAGATCGCCTTGATCACCGGCTCGTCGGTTCGATCGCGCACTGCCGAGTAGAACGAGCTGGTGCCGGATTCGACCACGCAGCGCGCGATCAGCTCGCCGCTGCGGGAACCGCGCACCGATTCGGTGGCGGTCAGCGGCAGCCGGTAGCCGGCGACGAAGCGCCTCAGCGCGTCCTCGAAATTGAAGGCCGGATCGGCCATTCTGGCCCAGCGCCCGAGCGCGAGGCCGTGCTGGGTCTCCTCTGCCGCCCATGCCGTCGCGGCGGCGGTGAACTCCTCGTCATCGGCAAAAACGCTGCGCAGGTAGCTCGCATAATCGGCGGCGTTGTGCTCGATCAGCGAAGCCGTCTTTGCCACCGTCACCAGGTCGGGGTCGACCTTGGTGGCATCGAAGCGATGCCAGGGGATATCGTCCAGCGTCCAGGTGCCCATGCCGATGCTCTCGTTCATCCCTTCCTTGCGCGCATCGCAACAGCCCGCCATCCGGGGCTCGACCATCGCGCGGTTGTCATTTAATCTGGAATGGCATAGCAGCCAATCCTCCTTATTGCTTCTGCGGTCAGCTTTTTTTGCAGGTAACGCGTTGATCTCGTCGCTTCGGTGCGCCATCTCGCTGTCCATCAGCCGGCAGCGGTATGTCGCGATTAAATGAGATTAAGAATGAAAATCAATATCTGTGCTGTAAAATGCATTTCTGCGCGGGCCGGCGGCTGGTTCTCCAGACGTCGAGCAGCGAGCGGACAGGATGAGCGAGATGCTGGCTGAGTGCGAGGTCGCGGAGCAGCCGCGGCGGGTCCAGCGGCTGTTGTACCATGTTGCCGAGGTGATCGATCCGACGTCGCAGATCCGCCTGGTCCGGCTGTCCGCGCCTTCCGGCACTATGTTTCGTTTCGCGGCGGGGCAGTACGCCTTGCTGTCGTTCGGCGGGCACCGCGCCCGGCCGTTTTCGCTGGCGGGACGGCCGCAGGACCGGACCCTGGAATTCCATATGCGCCACGGCGTCGGCGAGCACGCGATAACGCGGCTGCGGCCCGGTGATGGCGTCAGCGTGGAGGGGCCGTTCGGCGATGCGTTCCTGCGCGAGCCGCACAGCGGACCCATCATCGGCGTCGCCGGTGGTACCGGCATGGCGCCGCTGCTGTCGATCGTTGCTACCGCCCTTGCCCGCGACGCCGATCGCGACATCCGGCTCTACTTCGGCGCGCGCGATGAGGGCGACCTCTACGTCGCTCCCCGGTTGCACGCGCTCGCCGAACGGCATCCCCGCTTTCGCTGGATCCCGGTGCTGTCGGCAGCACGGGAGGTAACCGGGCTGCGCACCGGCATGGTCACCGAAGCGCTGGCCGAGGACATCGCCAGCGGGGCAATCGCGCGAATCGCCGGCTGCAAGGCCTACTTTGCCGGACCCCGTCCGATGGTGACGACGGTGGCGGCGCTGCTGCGCGACGCCGGCATCAACGAGAGCGACATCCACGCCGACGGCTTGAGCGGCGGACGGTGACGCCGCGGCCGGCACCGCGACCGGCCTTCATTCCGCTGAGTCGAGGTCCTGCGCCGCCGCGGCGGCGGGAATGTCCCCAAGAGGAGCGACGGTGGGGCAGGCCGGTAATTGGCAAAGCAGGCGCTGTCAACGACTGATTTCCCGGGGGAGCCATGCGAAATCGCATAGCTCTCAGGGCGCCGGGGATGTTAGAAATTTCGTGGAGGTTCGACCATGACCGGCCCCTGTTTCCCCTCTCAAATCGCCGTCGGCAATTACTGCTTGACCGCGTTCGCCTCGATACTGGCCTTGTACGCATCCGTTCTTGATCCCCGGCCCGATCTGGCGGTACCGGCCCGGCGGGTGCGCCTTCCCTACGCTTGGTGGTGGTAGCCGCTTGTCGCTGCCGGACTGACGGCTCCGTGATACGCCTTGATATCGGGCGGCGAGGTTGGTGACCGGGCCGGCGCGGAGCACCGCGTATTGAACATCTCCTTTGACGGGTGGGAGCGGGTGCGCGTACACGCACTGCTGGTGGGTAAGCGCATCGATCTGCGTGCTCTCCACCGCGGCGACAGCCTGAAGACGACGCCGCTCGCCATCCCGGCGGGCGAGCACGGCATGGCTGTGCTGTTCCGCTACGGCGCCGTCGTCCTGTTCAATCTGCAGATCGTCGAGGAAGCGGCTTTCCTGCGCAGCCTGGAGAGCGTCATCGGTGATCCGCTGGAGGATGCCGAGCGGGAGGAAGTGCAGATCGCCGTTGACGCGGCCGGGGACGAGCGGCTGGACGGCAACGGCATCATCCTGTTGCGTGAGGTGACGACGGAGCGGCTGCTCATCGTCGCCGACGTGCTGGCGAAGAGCGTAAGCCTTGCGTGGGACGAGAACCGCGTAGCCCGTGTCTTCGAGCGCATCGAGCCGGTTGCCGAGGCGTTGCGACGAGATCGCGGCGGCCGCGCCTTCGCCCGCCAGCTTCTCGACCATATCAGCGACGTGCTGATCACCCAGCACCGCATGGTCGGCCGGGTGGAGGTGACGGAAAAGCCCGAGCTGCTGTGGGACCGGCCGCAGCTCGAGCGGCTCTACCTGCGCCTGAAGGAGGAATACGAGCTGCCCGAGCGCGACCGGGCACTCACCCGCAAGCTGGACCTGATCGCCCAGACCGCATCGACGGCGCTCGGCCTGCTGCAGGCCCGGCGCGCCCACCGGGTCGAGTGGTACATCGTGCTGCTGATCGTCGTCGAAATCTTCCTGACGCTTTATGAGATGTTCGTCGCGCACGTGCTGTGGCCGGCGAGTTAGACTAGACGATCGAGCGGACGACGCCGCCATCCACGCGCAGCGCGGCGCCGGTGGTGGCCGACGCCTGCTGCGAGCAAACGTAGACGACCATGCTGGCCACCTCGTCGACGCTCGCCAGCCGGCCGATCAGTGAGGACGGCCGCTCGCTGCGGACGAATTCCTTTTCGTACTCTGCCAGGGGCTGACCGCGTTGCTCGGCCATCTTGCCGAGGAAGTCGGCGACGCCCTCGCTGCGGGTCGGCCCCGGCAGCACCGCGTTGACGGTGACACCGCTGTCGGGGATGGTCTCGGCGATGCCGCGGGAAACCGCCAGCTGCGCTGTCTTGGTCATCCCGTAGTGCACCATCTCGCGGGGGATCTGCACGCCCGATTCCGAGGAGATGAAGACGATCCGGCCCCAGCCGGCGGCGAGCATGCCGGGCAGATAGGCGCGGCTCAGCCGGATGCCGCTCATCACGTTGACCTGGAAGAAGCGCTCCCATTCGGCGTCGTCGATCTCGAGAAACGGCTTCGGATCGAAGATGCCGAGGTTGTTGACCAGAATATCGCACGTGGAGACCTTCGCCACGAAGTCGCGGGCGCCGGCCGCGGTGCCGAGATCGGCGGCGACGCCCTCGATGCGGGCACCGGCCACGGCGCCGGCAAGGCGCCGGGTTGCCTCCTCCACCCGTGCCGGGTCACGGCCGTTGATGACGACGCTGGCGCCGGCCGCAGCCAGGCCACGGGCGGTTGCCCAGCCAATGCCGCTGGTCGAGCCGCTTACCACCGCCCGCTTCCCGGAAAGATCGATGTGCATGGTCTGTCCCTTGTTGGTTGCTCTCGGCTGCCCCCCGCGGCCTGCGTCCCCGGGGGGGCCGCACGTTGGAAATAATGTGGCCCCGCGACGGCGGAGTTCAGCCGGAACGTTGCGGGTTTTTGTTGAGCGGGCCTTAACGGCGGTGTAGCAAGCGGTGAGCTGCTACTGCGGTAGCCCTGAATGGGGGGTATGGCCATGCCGAAGCCGACGTCCGTGCGTTTCCGGTCCGCTCTGCTCGGGGCGGGGCTGTTATCGCTCGCAGTCACCGCGGGGTGCACGATGATCGAGCACCAGCAGGCGAAGAGCACCGAACAGTTGCTGGCCGCCGGCGGCTTTTCGATCAAGGCGGCGGACACGCCAGAAAAGCTGGCGGCGCTGGAGCGGATGAAGCAGCGCAAGCTGCTGCGGCGCAAGGGGCCGGACGGCAACCCGCAGTTCCTGTTCGCCGATGCGCAGTTCTGCCGGTGCCTCTACGTCGGCGACGAGGCGGCCTACCAGAACTTCCAGCGCCTCGCGGTCGAGCAGCAGATCGCCGACGACAATAAGGAAGCGGCGCTGGATGCCTCGATGGACTCGCCGTGGGCCTACGACTGGTGGTCACCCGCCTATCCCTACCCGTATTGACCGGGCAGCAACCGCCAGCCGCCGCTTTACCGCGACTTGCTGTCGAGCAGGCCGAGCTGGCGGAAGCTGGTGTGGCCGCGGCGCGAGATGATCAGGTGGTCATGCAGGACGACGCCGACCCGGTCGAGCGCATCGCGCACCATCCGCGTCATCTCGATGTCCGGCTTCGACGGCTGCGGGTGGTTGCTGGGGTGGTTGTGGACCATCACCAGCGCCGAGGCATCGAGGGCCAGCGCCCGCTTGACCACCTCGCGGGGATAGACCGGCGTGTGGTCGATGGAGCCTTCGTGCTGCTTCTCGTCGGCGATGAGCACGTTGCGGCGATCGAGGAACAGCAGCCGGAACTGCTCGACCATGCGGTGCGCCATCTGCGCGCGCAGGTAGGCGATCAGCTTGTCCCAGTTATCGAAGGCCGGCTGCTCGGTCAGATCCTCGCGCACCAGCCGCGCGGCGAACACCCGCAGGGCCTTGAACAGGGTGACGACGAAGTGGTTCATCCGCCCGATCTCGGAGAGCTGCTCGACCGGGGCGTTGACGACACCGGCGAGGCTGCCGAACCGGTCGAGCAGTTCCTTGGCGATCGGCTTGGTGTCGATCTTCGGGATGGCGAAGAACAGCAGCATCTCCAGCAGCTCGTAGTCCGGAAGCGCCTCGTCAGCGCCGCTGAGGAAGCGCTCGCGCAGCCGCTGCCGGTGGCCCCAGTAGTGCGGACGGTTGGATCCCGGCGGCAGTACTTCGGCCGCCGCCGCGTCGGAAAGGCCGCCCAGCGCCGCGGCAGGGCACGCCCGGCTTTGCAACGCCTGCCGCGGGTCGGTCCCGTCGAAGATCCAGACCCGACTGATCCGGTCCCAGCGGCCGCCGAGTTCGCGCAGCAGGTGTCGGTAGGGATGGGTCTCCCCCTTGACCGTGTAGATGGACGTCCCGCCGGTCGACGTCCGCACCGATACCAACAATCCCATGCTTCTGAAGTCTGTCACACTGGCGCCGGTGGCGGGATTGGCGAGGGCGTCCGCGGCGTCCTCCGATCGTTCGCTCATCGCTGCGCCTCCGTGCTCGACTCGCGGGCATGCTTGCGCCATTCCCAGGGCTCGACGAACGTGCCCTGCCAGAGACCGGCGCCGACAGCGCGGGCCTCCGCTTCCTCCGGGACGTAGTCCCGGCCGTAGCGGCGGTAGGCCAGAGCCCAGCCGTCACGCACCATCATCGCGTTCAGATCGTCCTCGCCCGCGAAGCAGACGGCGACCAGCCGTCCGTAGCGGTCGCGCTTTTCCCCTTTACAGGTGATTATCTTGCCGGCGGTAGCGCCGGCCAGCAGGCGCTTGGCGTTCTGCCCACAGGCATAGCCGATGCCGGCGACGCTGCACGACTGCCTGGTCTCGGGCGCATCGATGCCTTGCAGGCGTACCCGTTCACCTGCGACCTGCAAGGTATCGCCGTCGATGACGTGCGCCTCGCCGATGACGTCAGCCCGGACGAATGTGGTAGGAAATGGCAATGTTGCAAGAAAAAAGGCTGCAAAAAGGTAATGAGCACCCCGCCGCCAGACGGGCGACAGGGGGGAGGACGGCCAACAGCAAGAGACGCGTAACATCCAGAAGCACCCCGGGTCGGCAAACGTGTTCCTGCACCGGCTGCCTCGTGATCGAGACCGCCAGTCGACGCACGATATCTTGTTGGCGAGTACCCATTTCCCCCATGAGGCCGTCACACAACAGCCTCCATACAAGTAACTATAGCGCGAATCGGGGTAACACACCAGCGGTACGCGAACGGGGTGGCAACGGCCTTGACGTCGCTGGCGGGAGGGAGCACATCGCCCGGAGACGATGGGCGTCGCGCGGCAGCTGCCGATGGCCGGCGGCTGGGTGCCGCCGGGAGTTTTTCGGGCGGCACCTGCCGATGCGGTCAGGGGGCGGCGGCGGGACAGGCCGGTCGCGGAACGCGGCCGATGCTCCCTCCGGAGACGACGCCGCTGGCCGCCGCTGGCACGCCTGACAAAGCTTTCGGCCGGGCACGGGGAGATTCAGATGCAGACAAAGGCTTATGCAGCACAATCGCCGACGACGCCGCTGGCGCCGTTCGCCGTCGACCGGCGCGAGCCGGGACCGAGGGACGTGGCGATCGACATCCTCTACTGCGGCGTCTGTCATTCCGACCTGCACACCGCGCGCGGCGAATGGCCGGGAATCCTCTACCCCAGCGTGCCCGGGCACGAGATCGTCGGACGGGCGACCGCCGTCGGCGGTGACGTCAGCCGGATCAAGGTAGGCGACGTCGTTGCCGTCGGTTGCATGGTCGACAGCTGCCGCACCTGTCCTTCCTGCGGGGAAGGTCTCGAGCAGTACTGTGAGAGCGAACCCGGTTTCGTCGCCACCTACAACGGTCCGCTGCGCGGCGGCGAGAACACTTTCGGCGGATACTCCGCGGCCATCGTCGTCGACGAGCACTTCGTGCTGACGGTCCGCCACGGCGCCGAGCATCTCGCGGCGGTCGCGCCGCTGCTGTGCGCCGGCATCACCACCTGGTCGCCGCTACGTCAGTGGCAGACCGGTCCCGGCAAGAAGGTCGGCGTCGTCGGCATCGGCGGGCTGGGGCACATGGGGCTCAAGCTGGCGCACGCCCTCGGTGCTCAGGTCGTCGCCTTCACCACCTCGGAGTCGAAGCGGGCGGACGCGATGAAGCTGGGCGCCGACGAGGTGGTGGTATCCAAGGATGCCGATGCGATGGCGGCCCATACCGGCAGCTTCGATTTCATCCTCAACACCGTCGCCGCGCCCCACAACCTCGATGCCTTCCTCGCCCTGCTCAAGCGCGACGGCACGATGACGATGGTGGGCGCGCCCTCCACCCCGCATCCCTCGCCGAACGTCTTCAACCTGATCCTTGGTCGCCGCCGGCTCGCCGGCTCGCTGATCGGCGGCATCGCGGAGACACAGGAGATGCTCGATTTCTGCGCCGAGCACGGCATCGTCGCCGACATCGAGATGATCGCGATGCAGGACATCGAGGCCGCCTACGCGCGGATGCTGAAGAGCGACGTGAAGTATCGCTTCGTCATCGACATGGCGACGCTGAAGCAGGCGGCCTGACGCTGGCTCGAAGCCGGGCTCGCGCGTGCTGCGACAGCCTGCCGGCGGGGTGACGAGGCAACGGGGACGATCCGGGCGAAGACCGCCCGGATCGTTTGGGTCGCAAGGGCCGCGTGGTGCGGTTCGGTCAGCTCGGCTTGACCGAGGGGTAGCCCTTGGTCTCGGCGGCCACCAGGACCATTTCCGGCTCGTCCGCCTCCGCATCCGTCTCCTTGTTGAGGTGCTTGCGCAGCCGCTCCGTATCGAGCGCGTTCTCCCACTTCGCGACCACCACTGTCGCCACGCCGTTACCGACGAGATTGGTGAGGGCCCGCGCTTCCGACATGAAGCGATCGACGCCGAGGATCAGCGCGATGCTGGCGACCGGGATGTGGCCGACTGCCGCCAGTGTCGAGGCGAGAACGATGAAGCCCGAACCGGTGACACCGGCCGCGCCCTTGGACGTCAGCAGCAGGACGGCGATGATCCCCAACTCCTGGCCGATGGTCAGGTCGGTGTTGGTCGCCTGGGCGAGAAAGATCGCCGCCATCGTCAGGTAGATGCAGGTGCCATCGAGATTGAACGAGTAGCCGGTGGGGATGACGAGGCCGGCAACCGACTTTTCGACGCCGAGGTTCTCCATCTTGGCGATCATCCGCGGCAGCACTGACTCGGAGGACGACGTCCCGAGCACGATCAGCAGCTCTTCCTTGATGTATCGCACGAACTTGAAGATGTTGAAGCCGGCCAACCAGGCAATCGTGCCGAGCACGCCGAAGATGAAGATCAGGCAGGTGGTATAGAAGGCTGCCATGAGCTGGCCCAGCGACAGCAGCGTGCCGACGCCGTACTTGCCGATGGTAAACGCCATCGCGCCGAAAGCACCGATTGGGGCCGCCCGCATGATGATGCCGACGATGGCGAACATAATGTGGGACAGATCATCGACGAGCTTGAGAACAGGTGCCCCCCGCTCGCCGAGGGTATGGAGGGCAAAAGCGAACAGCAACGCGAACAGCAGAACCTGCAGGATCTCGCCTTCCGCGAAGGCCCCGACCACCGTCGTCGGAATGATGTGGAGGAAGAAGTCGACGGTGCTCTGGCTCTGCGCCTTGGCCGTGTAGGCGGCGATCGCCTTGGTGTCCAGGGAGGCGGGGTCGACATTCATGCCGGCGCCCGGCTGCCACAGGTTGACGACGAGGAGGCCTACGATCAGCGCCAGCGTCGTGAGCACCTCGAAGTAGATCAGCGCCTTTATGCCGACGCGTCCGACCTTCTTCATGTCGCCCATGCTGGCGATGCCGTGCACGACGGTAAGGAAGATGATCGGCGCGATGATCATCTTGATCAACTTGATGAACGCGTCGCCGAGCGGCTTCATCGATGCGCCGATCTCGGGGAAGAAATGCCCCAACAGCACGCCGATGAAAATGGCACAGACGACCTGGAAATAGAGGCTTTTGTAGAGCCGCTTCGGCTTGGGTGGCGAGTCAGGCTGAGTGGTGAGGGTATTGACCATCGCGGTTCCTCCCTGCGACAGGTAGCTTGGCTACATTTGAATGGCTGATATGAGGAAATCGCCAGACTGAGTGTTTTTTTGTACCAGCGGCTTTGCTTTCATAAGTCGTGCAAATACGGCCGGTACATTCAGCGCTTTCGTTCCCTCAGTCGGCACGAACGACACCAGACACCATATTGTTGCTGTAATAGCGACTGGCACCGCTGTGGAAGGGTAGAAAGGTGTTCTGGACGAAGTTCTCCGGCACCGTCGCCGCGGCAGCGGGGTGAGCTTCCAGCAACTGATCATGGTAGGTGAAGACCGCTTCGACGATCTGGTATACCAGATCGTCGGGCAGATCTCTGCGCACGACGGCGAAGTTATAAAGGCCGACGGTGGGGTAGGCTTTCATCAGCGACGGGTAAGTGCCTGCCGGGATGTTGACAACGGCCAGCTCCGGGATAGCCAGCCGGATGGCTAGTACTTGTTCTTCTTCGACCGGGATGTAGCGGATATTCTTGTTTTTCTCCAGGCTGGCGATCGCCGGGAACGGCGCGCCAACTGCCGCCGCCAGCACGTCCACCTCGCCGTTCTCCAGCTTCGCCGCCATGTCTTCCCAGCTGCCCTCCACCAGGGTGGCCGAGAGGTTCAAGGCGCCGAGAATCCGCGGAACGTAGCTGCCTGAGGTGCCGCCGTGCGGCCCGACGCCGATGCGCTTGCCCGCCAAGTCGGCGAGGGTGGCGACAGGGGAGTTCTTCAATACGATGAAGTGGAAGGGTGTGCTGTACATCGGAAACGCGGCGCGCATGGCCCGGAATGGCTTGCCCTTGGTCCAGTCACCGGTACCGTTCCAGCCCTGCAGCGCAGCGCCGAGGGTAACGAAGGCGATCTGCGCTTCGTTGGCCTCGACGAGCTGAATGTTCTCGATCGGCCCCTCTGTCGTGCGTTCGATGACCGGCAAGCCGAGCGCGCGCGTCAGGAGGTTGGCGAGGCCGGCACCGTACGCATGGTAGGTGCCGCCGGGCGATGCCGTTGCCAGCGTCAGAGTGGTTGGCCAGTTCGGTTGCCTGGCCGCGACCGGCGCCGCCGCTGCCGCAAACGTGATGATGCAGAACAGCAGTAGCCCGCGTGAAGGTATTCGCATGGACCAGCTCCCATAGTATTTTATCGCTCGGCCTTTTGGCCTTCGCGCGGGAGTTTTCCTCCCTTTCAGGCGTAGACAATCTTGCACGGGTCGCAATCACGACCCGTCAGCCCCGCTTGCTTTCCTGTCCGGCACCCGTGTTCATTTGAGAAGCACGTGAGATCTGCAGGATCTCCGGAGGCTATCGCATACGAAAAACAGGCGCAATGTGATCGTCACCGGTGGCGTTGATGAGCGCGGCGCTCATACCTGACCGGCGCCAAGTGTTGCCTTGTGGCCGAGAGCAGTGGCTTGCCAGCAACACCACATTGCGACGCTGCAGTGCAGCACCCACCTATTCGCTGTCAGGGGCCGGTGGTCGGCGCGTTAGTGGTTCTTTGATGGCGCCGGCAGAAACTTCCCGGTCTCGAACAGAGTTCGTGAGGTGATGTGATGTTCGACCTGCACCCGATACTGATCTCCGCCGAAAGCATCCCGGACTGGCTGGCTGTGGCCTTCTTCGCGTTCTGGGCCGGGCTTCCGGCATTGGCCCGGTGGCTGCTGACCGACACGTCTGAGCCAGCGGAACGCTCCGTTTCGCCGGCTTCGGTAATTGACTGAGCATCGGCGTTTGCTGAGGTTCAGGCGGTGAGGTTACGTCCCAGCAAGTTCGTCCTTCGTCCCGAAGGCATGGCTGGGCCCGGTCGCAAGCGGCACAGTGAAGATGAAGGTCGCACCATGGCCGGGCTCACTTTCCACCCAGATTTGTCCGCCGAGGTGCTCGACGATGCCTCGGCAGATGGCAAGCCCAAGGCCGGAACCCATCGGGTTGCCGGTACGGCCGGCACGAACCTGGTGGAACTTCTCGAAGATCTTCTCGTGCTCGTTGGCCGGGATGCCCGGTCCATTGTCGGCGACGCGAACGGCGACGGTGCCCTCCGCCTTGGTCAAGCCGACGCAGACCCTGCCGGTTCCGGCAGGCGAGAACTTCTGCGCGTTTGACAGCAGGTTGATGACCAGCTGGATGAGCTGATCGCGGTCCGCCCGGATCAGCGGAATATCCGGCGGCAGCGCAGTCTCGATGGCAATCTGCCGCTCCTCGAACAATCCTCGCAGCGAGACGACCGACTGATGGATGATCTCGCCGAGATTGACATCGGTTATCTGCCATTTCATCCGTCCGGTCTCGATCTTGGTCAGGTCGAGGACCTGGTTGATCAGCCGGGTGAGGCGCTCGCTCTCGCGAATGACGATGGTCAGAAAATGCTGACGCTCGGCGATGTCGAGGTCGGGACTGTCGTGCAGGATTTCCGAGAAGGAGCGGATCGAGGTCAGCGGCGTGCGCAGCTCGTGGGTGACCGTCGATAGGAAATCGTCCTTGAGCCGGTCGAGTTCGGTCAGCCGCTCGTTTGCCGCCTTCAGCTCAGCCGTCGCGTTCTCCAGCGCCCGCGATTTCTGCTCGAGCTGGCGGCTGTACTCCAGCACCTGGCTGGTCTCGTCGAGGATCTGCATGATCTCCTCGACGCCAACCCCTTCGCCCTTGATCGTCGAGGCGACCATGACGCGGGCCGAAGCAGCCCCGATTGCGCCCGCCAACCGTCGTTCGACGAACTGCACGAGTTCGCCGTCGGCGAGGGCGCTGCTGTTCAGATCGATGCCGCGCCGGACGGCGTATTCGTTGAGCACCTCCTCGGTGCGCTCGCGCCCGAGGAAGCGCTCCGCCAGCGACCGCAGCTCTGGCAGCGAAACCGTGTGATGGAGCAACGCCGCCGCGGCGTTGCCGGCGTGCTGGAACACCTCGACGAACAGCGTCGACTGGATCCGCTCAATGGTGCTCTGCCGGTCGAGGAGCGAAACCGCGGCGAAGGCGCCGACATTGGCGAGAAGGCTCCAGAACAGCGAATGCGCGGTCGGGCCGAGGCCATCCATCCCGAACAGCGCGTAGGGCTGCAGCAGGGCGATGCCGAAGGGGCCGGCATCGATGAAGCTCTCCGGCAGCCAGCCCGATCGTGCGAACGACGGCAGCAGCAGCGTGTAGGTCCACAGCAGGAAGCCGGCGGAGATGCCGGCAAGGGCGCCGTGCCGCGAGGCTCCCTTCCAGTACATGCCGAGGATCAGTGCCGGGGCGAACTGGGCCGCCGCGGCGAAGGACATCAGGCCGATGGAGACGAGGGCGTAGGATTCGCCGATGAGCCGGAAATAGAGGTAGCCGATCAGCAGGATGAAGCAGATGGCGCCGCGGCGGATGCCGAGGAGCAGGCCGGAGAGGTCGCGCCGCTCCGCCAGCTGCAGCCAAGCGAAACGCAGCAACATCGGCATGACAAGGTCGTTGCAGATCATCGTCGACAGCGCCACCGTCTCGACGATGACCATTCCGGTCGCCGCCGACAAGCCGCCGACGAACGCCAGCAGCGCCAGCGCTGGCTGCTGCTGGGCCATGGGGAGCGCCAGCACGAAGGTATCGGCATCAACGCCACCGGCGCGGAAGTGCAGCAATCCGGCCAGCGCAATCGGCAGCACGAAGATGTTGATCAGCAGCAGGTAGAGCGGGAAGAGCCACAGCGCCTTGTTGAGGTGTTCTTCATCGACGTTTTCGACCACCGATACCTGGAACTGGCGCGGCAGGCAGATGATGGTCAGCATCGACAGCAAGGTGAACGGTATCCAGTCGGTGACCGGCTCCAGCGTCAGCAGCCGCGCCGTGTCTGGCAAGGAGGCGGCACGGCTGAACAGGTCGCCAAAGCCGTCGAACATCCCGAAGGTCACGAACAGGCCGACGCTGACGAAGGCAACAAGCTTGACGACCGACTCGAAGGCGATCGCGGCCACGAGGCCCTGGTGATGCTCGGTCGCATCGATATGGCGGGTGCCGAACAGGATGGCGAACAGGGCCATCAGCGCGGCGATCCACAGGGCTGTATCGCCGAACAGCGGCAGCACCGAAGAAGCGTCGGGCGCGCCGACCTCCGGGTAGTGCAGCAGCACGACAAAGCTGGCAGCGACCGCTTTGAGCTGCAGCGAGATGTACGGCATGATGCCGACAACGGCGATGATCGTCACGAGACCGCCCAGGAGGTGGCTCTTGCCGTAGCGCGACGAGATGAAGTCGGCGATCGAGGTGATCCGGTTCACTTTGCTGATGCGGATCATCTTGCGGAGCACGACCCAGCCGAGGGCGAACATCAGCGTCGGCCCGATGTAGATCGTCAGGAACTCGATGCCGCCGGAGGCGGCCCGGCCGACCGACCCGTAGAACGTCCAGGCGGTGCAGTAAACCGCGATCGACAGAGCATAGATCCAGGGGTTGGCGACCATCGTCCGTCCGGCCGCAGCCCTCCGGTCGCCCCAATAGGCAATGGCAAACAGCAGGAAGACGTAGCCGAATGACGCGGCGATGATCAGCCACGCCGGCAGGGCCGCGCTGCCGGTCATCAATCCCGCCCCTCGCGTAACGCACGGGAACCCTCCGCCGGCTCGCCGCGGCGGCGACGTGCTTCGGACGCGCTCCTCGTGGAGAAAGCGATCAGCGCGATCAGCAGCGCCCAGGCGCCGAGCAGAAAGGCATACAGCGGCGGGATGCCGAAGACGAGGGAGCCAGCGCCGCGATCGAAGATACCCATCACCAGCGGGCTGAACAGCACCACGCCGAGGAAGAAGACACCCACCAAGCGCTCGCCCGCGCGCCCGGTGCCGCGGCCTGGCCGTCGTCCCGCGCTCTCGATGCCGTGCTTGACCATCGTCAGATGCTCGCCTGCCGGGTCTTCGTCTGCATGATCCTCTCTGACACGGCGAGCGCCTGACCGAGGGTGTGGACGCCGTGCGCTTCCAGCATGTCCAGCATCTTCAGGAAGCAGCCGGCGGTGACGAGGGTATCACCGAGCGCCGTATGACGGTTGTGTACCGGTATCCCGAACCGCTGGGCCACCACATCGAGATTATGCTTCGGCGTATAGTCGTGAAGAAAGCACGACAGCAACATCGTATCCAAAACCGCCATGTCGAACGCGACACCGCTTTCCGCCTCGTGCAGCTTGAGGAATTTCACGTCGAAGGCGGCGTTGTGGGCGACCAGAACAGCCTCGCCAGCATAGCTGCGGAACTGCGGGAGGACCACCTGGATCGGCGGCTTGTTCTTGACCATTTCGGCGGTGATGCCGTGGAAGCGGATCGATTCCTTGGGGATGCTCCGCCGGGGGTTGACCATGCGCTCGAAGGTCTCGCCGGTGAGCATCCTGCCGTTGACGATGCGCACGGCGGCGAGGGAGACGATCTCGTCGCCGCCCACCGGGTCCAGCCCGGTCGTCTCGGTGTCGAAGACGACATAGGTAAGTGACTTCAGCGGACGCTCGGCCAGTTCACCCAGGTCAAGCGGGCGGCGCAGCAGGTCGAAGTCATAGAACTCCGGGCGCGGCGGCACTGCCGGCAGCGCGGTTCCTGCCGCGCGCATGGCTGTCGGCAGCGGCAGCCGCAACCGGGCCCGGCCCGGGTGGTCGGCGAGGCTCCAGACGTCGGTCTTGTGCCGTTCGACGACGTCTCGCAGCGACAGCCCGCCCAGCACCTCCTCCTGCGGTTCCGTCAGCCAGCGGTCCAGTTCAGCCGCTGGCACCACCGGGCCCTCCCACGCGATGTCGAGGTAGATCCACCGGCCGCCGGCCATTGCCTCCAGATCGACGCAGCGGGTGTTGTAGCGCTGGACGATGCGCACGATCAGCCGGTCCAGCAGCTCGACCAGCGAATAGCTGTCGCCGTGCAGCCATTGCGGCAAACCGAGGAGGGTCGCGGGGATGCCGCGCTGCTCGCGGAGCCGGTCGGCCAGATGCTGCAGCAGATTCGGCGAATAGATATCGCTCATCGGCCAGTGGCCGGTGATCACGTCGCGATACTGCGCCGAAAGCGATTCGAGCCGGGTGCACAGGAACTGGCTCTCCTGCAGCAGCACCTTCTTGAAGCTCGCCTGTTCCGCTGGCGCGAGGTTGGGGTCGGCCACCAGGATCTCGGAAGCCGCGCGCAGGTTGCCGACCGGCGCGCGGAGTCCCTCTGTCGCCTCGCGCAGCAGGCGGTCGCGCAGCGCCAGCGCCGCCAGTTCCTCGGTATTGTCCTCGAACGACAGCACATACCCGGCCGCGGACTCATCAGCCTCGATGATGAGGCTCATCCGACCCTGCAGGGTATGCCTGCCGTCGGTGGTCGAGCTGACTAGGGTCACGGTCGGGCCGCCGAGCGGGCTGTCGTAGCGGCCCTGCGCCAGTCGCGTCGTCAGACGGTTCAGCGCATGCACGATCGGTTGCGGAGTCAGAAAGCGGAATAACGACCGGTCGAGGCCTATATCGCCGCCGATGTGCAGCAGCTGCACGGCCCGGTTGTTGTAGAGGAGGATGCGGTGGCCCATCGTGCAGACGATGACGCCCTCGTGCAGATCGAGCAGCACCGTCTCGAGCTGCGTCTTCTGCTGCGCGAGGCTCGCCGTCGCCTGCTCGATCGCCTCGTTGGTACCGGTGCGGGCGATGCCGAGTTGACGGATGAGTTCATTGACCGCTGCAGGCAGCCCGTCGAGTTGATGAACCTCCTCGATGTCGATGCGATAGTCCGATCGCGCCTGGACGACCGTCTCGATGCCCCTGACGACGGCCGCCAGCGGCTGGGCAATGGCGTAATCGAGATAGGCCCACAGCACCGCGATCACCGCCACCAGGAGGAAGGCAATGCCGCCGCCGTAGACGATGACGATGTCGCGGGCCTCGGTGCCGATGTCATCGGGCAGATTGCTGCCGATCAGCCAGGTCCCGGCGGCGACCGCAGCAAGCGTGGCGCAGGCAAGGGCGGTGAAGCAGGCGATCAGGAAAAGCCGGGGTGTCAGCGTCCTCATCGACGCACCAGGGCAGGAGTTTGCGCGCTAGAGGCCGGCGTTATCGAGAAGCTGCTTGACCTTGTCGGTGAGGTCGCGAGTCGAGAACGGTTTGGTGACGTAGTCGTTGGCGCCGAGGGCGATGCCTTTCTCGCGGTCGACCTCGCGGCCCTTCGCCGTCAGCATGATGATGTAAATGCTTCCCCACGCAGGATTGGCTCTGATCGTCTGGCAAACGTCGTAGCCGTCCCGCTTCGGGATCATGACATCGAGAAGAATAAGATCGGGAGCTTTGCTCTCTACCGCTGCGAGTGCCTCATCGCCATCGCGGGCTACACGAACATCAAAGCCGGCCTTCTTCATCAGAAACTGCAGTGACAGAACGATGTTCGGCTCGTCTTCCACGACGAGAATGGATTTCGCCATCCTCCTTCCTCCCGAAATGCGTCAGCCGACCGGCAACGCCGGCCGTTTCCTGCGCCCGGAACGGCAAGTATAGCACGTTTACGGGCCCGCATTGCCTTTTGGGCGGACGCCTTGTGGTTGTCAACGCCGATCATCAGGTCGCCGCCGCGTGCGGTTGCCGCCGACGCGACGCCCAATTGATGGGCGGAATTTCGCGGACAGCCTCGGGAGCGAATTGCGGCGGCTCGCGACGGGTTTGCCTCGCGGGATCCTGCCGCGGGCGGTGGGACGGTCGGCTGACCGGCTGACCGTCCCTGTTCAGTTTCGCATTCTTGCTACCGGCTCATCCGCCCCGCTATTGCGGGGCGGGCGCTGTCCGCTTACGGCTCCTGCTCTCCGACCGGTGTGAGGCCTGGCCGCCCTTGCGGCCGGCCTGCCGGGCCAGTTCCGGATCGCGTGAGAAGCTGCGATCGGCGCTGGCAACGCTCTCACCGCCCTTACGACCGGCCTCTGCGGCCAGCGCCGGGTCGCGTGCGAAGGTGCGCTTTTCTGCCGGGACGCTCTCGCCACCCTTGCGCGCGATCTCCCGCTGCTTCTCGGCATCCATCGCCGCGAAACCGCGGTGCGCCGCGTCGGTTCGATTGCGTTGGGGCATGACGGTCCTCCAGTTCGCCGGTTGTGCGGCGCCAACGTCCGGATTCCGCAAAATGTTCCTGGCGAAGGATCTTGAACCCTGCCCCGGCACTGGTCCGACCAGCCAGCGGCTAAGCCGCGACGCACGGCCGCGGGGCGTGAGGCCCGTTCGCCTCCGGTTGCGGGAGCCCCCGGTGGCGGGCTAGAAACCAGCCGTCTCCACCCACCCGGCATCACGCGAGGACCAGAGCCATGGCTGCGTATCAGTACGTCTACGTGATGAAGGGGCTGTCCCGGACCTACCCCGGCGGCCGCGAGGTCCTCAAGGGAGTGACCCTGTCCTTTCTGCCGGGAGCCAAGATCGGCGTCATCGGTGTCAACGGCTCCGGCAAATCGACGCTGCTAAAGATCATGGCCGGGCTCGATGGCGATTTTTCCGGCGAGGCCTGGGCGGCAGACGGTGCAAAGGTGGGGTATCTGCCGCAGGAACCGCAGCTCGATCCGGCGCTTTCGGTGCTGGACAACGTGCTGCTGGGGCTGGCGCCGACCAAGGCTTTGCTCGACCGCTTCAACGAGATCAGCGCCCGCTTCGCCGAGCCGCTCGACGACGACGAGATGGCGGCGTTGCTGGAGGAGCAGGGCGAGTTGCAGGAGAAGATCGACGCCGCCGGCGCCTGGGAGCTGGAGCGGACGGTCGAGATCGCCATGGACGCGCTGCGCTGCCCGCCCGGCGACGCTGATCCCGCCACCCTGTCCGGCGGTGAGCGCCGCCGGGTGGCTCTGTGCCGGCTGCTGCTGGAGCGTCCCGATCTGCTGCTGCTGGACGAGCCGACCAACCACCTCGATGCCGAGTCGGTCGCCTGGCTGGAGCGCTTCCTTCAGGATTACGCCGGCACGGTGATGGTGGTCACCCACGACCGCTACTTCCTCGACAACGTCACCGGCTGGATTCTCGAACTCGACCGCGGCCGGGGGATCCCCTACGAGGGCAACTACTCGGCGTGGCTGGAGCAGAAGCAGAAGCGGCTTGCCGTCGAGGAGAAGCAGGAGACGGCGCGGCAGCGCACGTTGGCACACGAGCTGGAGTGGATCCGCGCCAGCCCGCGCGCGCGCCAGGCCAAGTCGAAAGCGCGCATCCAGGCGTTCGAGACGCTTTACGCCCAGGCCGCCGACCAGGCGCCCGGCACCGCGCAGATTGCCATCCCGCCCGGCCCGCGGCTCGGCTCGCTGGTCATCGAGGCGGAGGGGCTGCGCAAGGCATTCGGCGAGCGGCTGCTGATCGAGGACTTGGGATTCCGGTTGCCGCCGGGCGGCATTGTCGGCGTCATCGGGCCCAACGGCGCCGGCAAAACGACGCTGTTCCGCCTGATCGTCGGGCAGGAGGCACCGGACGCCGGTTCCATCCGCATCGGCGAAACGGTGAAGCTCGGCTACGTCGACCAGTCGCGCGGCGCCCTCGATCCGCGCAGGAATGTCTGGGAGCAGATTTCCGGCGGTCTTGACGAGATCGAGCTCGGCAAGCGGCGGATGTCGAGCCGCGCCTACGTCGGCCAGTTCAACTTCCGCGGTCCCGACCAGCAGAAGAAGGTGGGCGATCTCTCCGGCGGCGAGCGCAACCGCGTGCACCTAGCGGTGATGCTGAAGTCGGGAGCGAACGTACTGCTGCTCGACGAGCCGACCAATGATCTCGACGTCGAGACGCTGCGGGCGCTGGAGGATGCGCTGGTCGAGTTTGCCGGCTGTGCGGTGATCATTAGCCATGACCGCTGGTTTCTCGATCGCATCGCCACGCACATCCTGGCCTTCGAGGGTGACAGCCGCGTCGTCTGGTTCGAGGGCAACTACCAGGACTACGAAGTCGACCGCCATCGGCGCCTTGGTGCCGACGCCGACCAGCCCCATCGCATCAAATACAAGCCGCTCGTGCGCGGGTGACGCCGATCGCAAAAGCCCCTTGTGGCAACGCACTTCTCCTGGAAGTGGAACGAGTGGAGTGTTTTGCCGCGTTGCGGGCGCGATGGCGCTGGCAAACGACCTGCGGTTCCGCCATCATCGACCCCTCGTGGAGTTTGTAGCTCCACGAGGGGTCGCTTGCGCAAGCGAGGACAGGAGAGAGTCCCATGACCGAAGCGGGAGCCACTAAACATACGTACCGCGAGGCCGTCGGCGTCTTTCACCGGTGGCCTAACCTGCAAGCCGCGGTGGACGAATTGCTGCTGAACGGCTTTGACCGGGCGGAGATCAGCATGCTTGCCGGCGAGAAAGTGGTAGAGCAGAAGCTTGGCCACGTTTATCGCCGGATCTCGGAACTGGAGGACGATCCGGAAGCGCCGCGCGTCGCTTTCGTCGGCAACGACTCGCTGACCGAAGGCAAGGCTTCGGCGGTGGGTGCGCTGGGGTATGTGGGGGCGGTTGCGGCGGTGGGGGCCGTTGTCGCCTCCGGCGGTGCGCTGGCCTGGGCGATTGTCGCGGGTGTCGCAGCAGGCGGCGGCGGCGCCGCGCTCGGCACCCTTCTGGCCCGCGCCGTTGGCCGTGGCCGTGCCCGCGATCTGGAAACCCAGATCGAGAAGGGCGGCCTGCTGCTGTGGGTGCGCACCGGGGATGCCGAGCACGAGAACCGCGCTACCGCGATTCTGCGCAAGCACGAGGCGGAGGACGTGCATGTCCATGAGTTCGAGGCGGTGGACATGCCCGAATACAACCCTCTGGACGGACTGCAGCCCGATCCGTTCCTGCCGCGCGCCCGCGTCTAGGACGGGCGCGGGAAGGGCGGCGGCATAGCGGCCGAGCTAGACCTCCGCCGTCGCCTTTTCGCTCTGCACCTCCACCAACAGGTCGCAGACCTCGCGCACCGCGCCGAAGCCGCCGTTGGCGGTGGTTGTGAAGTCCGCGATGCGCAGGGCGAGGGGATGCGAGTCTGCGGGGGCGATGGCGACGCCCGCAGCCTCCATGCACGCGAGGTCGTTGACGTCGTTGCCCATGTAGGCGATCTCGGCGAGGCTGATACGGCGCTCTGCCGCCATCTTGCGCAGCTCGCCGATCTTGTCGTCGATCCCCTGCACGTGCGGAATGCCGAGCTTGCGGCAGCGGGCACCGACCACCGGATTGACCTCCTTCGACAGCACCGCTACCGGCACGCCCGCCGCCGTCAGCAGGCCAATGCCCATGCCGTCACCGCGACTGCACAGCACCGCCTCGCGGCCATCCTCCAGCACGAGGACGCGGTTGTCGGTCATCACCCCGTCGAAGTCGAGGACGAGCAGCCGGACGTGGCGCAGCAGTGCCTTGGTCCGCGTCCGGCTCGCCCGCGCCACCAGCCGCTCTGCCTGCGGCCAGTCGGCACCGTCGCCGAGGCGCAGGGCGGTCGCCGCGGGCACCTCGTAAAGGACGACCCGGCCGGCCGGCAGATCGCCGGTCTGCTCGAACACGCCGACCCGCACGACGCTGATCGCCGGCGTCTCGACATAGCGGCGCTCGTTCTCCCAGCTTTCGAGCGGCCGCGCCGCGCCCCCTTCGTCCTGCAGCCAGACGGGCTCGCTGAGGGCATAGACGGCGATGAGCGAGTCGGCGCCGCAGCGCAGCAGGTGTGCCAGGGCGCCATCGATGGCCTCGGTACCGAACAGGGGGCAGGCGGCATCGAGCAGGGCCACGAAGGCGGGCGCGAGGCCATCCCTCGCGGCGGAGGCTTCCAGAGCCGCACCGACCAGCGCGCCGCGATCACCGTCGGGCGGTGGGGTGATGACGTCGGCACCGGCATCGGCCGCCAGCAGGGCAAGGTCGGCATCCGCCGTGACGAGGCAGGTGCGCACCACCGCCCGTGCCGCCCGCGCCTTTTCCAGTGCCTGCAGGGCAAGGGGTCGGCCGGCAAAGTTGCGGCCGCCGCTGCCCGATGACGCCGCTACGACGGCCAGAACGTCCATGATCATCTCCCCGTGAATGGATTGGCAGCGCCGATCCTTAAGGCCCGGCACCGGCAACGTCAATTCGCCGTCGGCCGAGTGCACCGGCGCTTGCGCGGCATATGTGGAGCCCCTTCGCCAAGGTGAGGAAAAATGACGACGCTGTCTGTCGATATCCTCCGGCTGGAGAACGCCGGGGCGGTCGTTGACGCTCACCGGCTCGGCGGGGTACATCTAGGGACACTGGCAGCCAGCCATCCAGCCGCAGTAGCTCAGGGGTAGAGCAGCGCATTCGTAATGCGCGGGTCGGGGGTTCAAATCCCTCCTGCGGCACCATTGAAACATGGCTTAGTAATCGCCGCATGGCACAAACACTGCTCCGGAAATCCCCGGGGCATCACGGCGAGCCTGCTCAGCCTTCCAGCCCAGCGTGGGGCCGTGCACGTCCTTGGTAAGGACGGGACAGTCGCCCTTGGTCGAGGCTTGGTCTTCTTGTCCGCCCCTGCTGGCGTCCCTTCAGAATTGCCGGCTGGTGAAGTGCCGCGATGCGCGCCGCAAGGCGGTGGGTATCGTCGTCGCGGAGATTTTCTAGCCCGCGCAGCTCGATCAGCGTCGAGCGCTTATTGACGTTTCTGACTTTGCTCGCCGTTTGTTCGCTGCGACGACGATTCACGGTTGCCCAAGCCGGTCAGAAACGCGATCCTGACCTCGAAGCCGCCGGCATATGGCGAATATCGGTTTCCAACGTGACGATACGTTGCGACGGATGCTGTAGCCACGACGGCGATTTTTTACGAATACGAAGACTGAGCAGGAGCAAGAAAAATAGCGACATTGAAGCTGCATATTATTTCCGACCTGCACTTGAGCGTGCACCCTTTTGCGCCACCGCGCACCGACGCTGATGTGGTGGTACTGGCGGGTGACATTGCCCGCCCGCCGGAGGCCATCTGAAGGTTGTTCAGCCCGGCATTGGCGCGCAGCATTGCCCGCAGCTGGATGAGCAAGATCTCCGGATGGTCCAGGGTCA
>JAEULG010000150.1 GCA_016793875.1 Rhodospirillales bacterium
ATTGGTGGAGCCGAGGGGGATCGAACCCCTGACCTTCGCATTGCGAACGCGACGCTCTCCCAGCTGAGCTACGGCCCCACAAAAGTAAGGTGCGGCCACTGGGTGCGGCCGCGTGGCGGGATAATGGAAGCGCGGGCACGCCGCTGTCAAGGCGGGGCAAGGGCGTTCGCCGCGCGCGGCGGTTTTCGGCAACGAGCCGATCCCGGACGTGGAACTTGTGGCTGGCCCGGTCGTCGGACTGGCCGGGAGGCGATCGGGCACCTGCTGCCGTCCGTCCCCGCGGCTTTGCCGCCACGGCCAAGTTACAGCGTTTCACCGCCCCTTTCGGCGGGGGCGATAGGGTAATATAATTTCGTGCTGAGGCCAGCTGAGGAAGGAAGATCACGGTGCGGCGGGTAAAACTGGACAGGATCGACCAGCGCATCCTGCACGACCTGCAGGAGAACGGCCGGATCAGCAATGTCGAGCTGGCGCGCCGCGCCGGCATCTCGGCACCGCCCTGCCTGCGGCGGGTGCGCGCCCTGGAGCGCGCCGGCTACCTGCGCGGCTACCACGCCGACCTGGAGCCGCGGGCGCTCGGCTTCAACGTCACCGTTTTCGCCCAGGTCGGTCTTGCCAGTCAGGCGGAATCCGACCTACAGGCATTCGAGACGCTGGTCGTTAGCTGGCCGGAGGTGCGCGAGTGCTACATGCTCGCCGGCGAGACCGACTTCCTGCTGAAGGTCGTGGCTGAGGACTGGGATTCCTACGAGCGCTTCCTGACCAGCCGGCTGACCCCCGCCCCCAACGTCACCCACGTCAAGTCGGCGTTATCAATCCGCACCTCGAAGCGCGTGCCGGGCGTGCCCATCACCGTGCCAGACGGCGATAACGGCGGCTATATCTGAACGCCCGCCAGCCGCTGCGCCAACGCCCGTTCTCCCCGAGCCACCCCACGGGGCAGACCGGCGGGCCGAGCCGGCTTGCCTGCCGGCGTTCCCGTCGTCATTGTCGAGCCACCCTTGTCCGGGTCGAGGCAGGTGTTCATGCAGGATCAGGATCGCGAAGGCCGCCCGTCGCCCGACGCGCTGCTGGCGGAAGCGCGGCGCGAGGAGCGTGGCCGGCTGAAGATCTTCCTCGGTGCCGCTCCCGGTGTCGGCAAGACCTTCGCCATGCTAGAGGCGGCACAGGAGCGCCTCCGCGAAGGCGTCGATGTGGCGGTCGGCGTCGTCGAGACCCATGGCCGCAAGGAAACGCAGGCGCTGCTCGATGGCCTCGAGGTCCTGCCGCGGCAGACGATCGAGTACCGCGGCCGCACCTTCTCCGAGATGGATCTCGATGCCGTGCTGGCCCGTCGGCCACAGACCCTGCTGGTCGACGAACTCGCCCACACCAACATCCCCGGTAGCCGCCACGTCAAGCGCTGGCAGGACGTCGACGAGGTTCTCGCTGCGGGCATCGACGTCTATTCGACGGTGAACATCCAGCACCTGGATAGCCTCAACGATGTCGTCGAGCGCATCGCCGGGGTCAAGGTGCGGGAGACGCTGCCGGACAGCGTCCTGCACCGCGCCGACGACATCGAGATCATCGATCTCTCGCCGGAGGACCTGCTGAAGCGGCTGGCCGAGGGCAAGGTCTACGTCCCTGAGCAGGCGCGCCGCGCGGCGCGCAACTTCTTCTCGCGCGGCAACCTGACTGCGCTACGGGAACTCGCGCTCCGCCACGCCGCCGAGCGGGTCGATGCGCAGATGCTCGACTACATGCGGGCCCACGCCGTCGAGGGGCCGTGGCCCACGCGCGAGCGCATCCTCGTCTGCATTGGCGCGGACGCCGCCGCCACCCGCGTCGTCCGCGCCGCCAAGCGCTCCGCCGACCGCACCGGTGCGCCATGGACCGTGGTTTACGTGGAGACCCACCGGCACGGCGATCTGCTCGAGGAGGCGAAGGACCGTGTGGCGCAGGCGCTGCGCCTCGCTGAGCAGCTGGGAGGCGATACCGAGATCCTGCTGGGCGATGATGTCGCCGCACAGGTGCTGCGCTGGGCCCGAGACCACAACGTCACCCGCATCATGGTCGGCCGCCAGCGGAACAAGCGGCCACGCTGGCTGTCGGGCCGGTCGGCTAGCGCCGAGATCCTGCGTCGGGCCGGCGGCGTCGATGTCGTCGTCGTGAGCGGCGAGGACGACACCGCGGGGCCGAAGGTGTGGGACCGCCGGCGGTCGCGGCGGCCGGTCGGCTGGCAGGGCATCGCCATCGCCATCGCCCTCGTCGCCGGTGTCGCCGGCCTCGGCTGGCTCGCCGAGCCGTGGCTGCCGCCGGTCAACATCGCCGTTGCCTTCCTGGTGCTGATCCTCGTTATCGCCATCCGTCTCGGCCTGCACCCAGCGATCGCCGCCTCGGTGGCGAGCTTTCTCGCCTTCAACTTCCTGTTCACCGAATCGCGACTATCCCTGAAGGTCACCGACCCGAAGAACGCGCTGACCCTCGTCTTCTTCCTCGTCGCCGCGACGATCACCAGCAACCTCGCCGGCCGGGCGCGGGCGCAGATGCAGATGGCCCGTCAGGCCGTCCGCCGTACCACCACCCTCTACGAGTTCAGTCGCCGGGTCGCCCAGGCGGTGACCCAGGACGACGTGCTGTGGACGGTCGTCCACCATGTTGCCGCGATGATCCACGGCCACTCGCTGGTGCTGCTGCCGCGCGACGGCACCCTCGAGATCCGCGCCGGCTATCCTCCTGAGGACTTCCTCGAGGAGCGCGATCGCGGCGCCGCCGAGTGGGCGTGGGCTCACGGCGTGCCCGCCGGCCGCGGCTCGACGACGCTGCCGGCGGCGAGCTGGCTGTTTCTGCCGATGCACACGACGCGCGGCGCCATCGGCGTCCTCGGGGTGCGTATCGAAGGCGACGACGCGCCGCCGACACCGGAGCAGAGCCGGCTGCTGGAAGCGCTCGCCGGGCAGGCGGCGCTGGCCATCGAGCGCACCAACCTCGTCGGCGACGTCGAGGCCGCCAGCCTCGCGACGGCGACCGACCGGCTGCGCTCGGCGGTGCTGTCGTCGCTGTCGAAGGAGCTGAAGACCCCCATTGCCTCGATCGTCGCCGCCGCAGGGCGCCTGGTCGAAGCCGATGTCGCCGGCATGGCGGCGGCGGAGCGCAAGGAGGCGGCGGTCTCCATCCAGGAGGAGGCGGAGCGGCTGGAGCACTTCGTTCAGAACCTGATCGACATGAACCGGCTCGGCTCCGGTGGGCTGCACCCTGGCGCCGACTGGACCGACCTCAATACCATCGTCGCCGAGGTGCTCGACCGGGCGAAGAAGGTGCTGAAGGGGCGGCGGGTGCAGATCGACATCGATCCCGAGCTGCCGCGGCTGCGCGTCGACCGGGTGATGATGGAGCAGGTGTTTTTCAACCTCATCGACAACGCCTGCAAGTATTCGCCACCCGACAGCCGCATCGTCATCTGGTCTCGGCGGCACGGCGACAAGCTGCTGGTCGAGGTCAGCGACGAGGGCCCGGGCATCCCGCCGGAGGAGCGGGAGAAGGTGTTCGATCTGTTCTACCGGGCGGACGGCGCCGGCAGTGGCATCGACGGCCTCGGCCTTGCCGTCTGCCGCGGCATCGTCGAGGCGCACGGCGGGCGCATCCGCGTCGAGTCCGGCCTCAACGACGTCGGCGCCTCGCTGTGCATCCAGTTGCCGCTGCCGGCGGAGACGGAGGACGAGGGTAACCACGAGGTAACCGGGGATGCCGCACGGGAACAGGCAGTGAAACCGCCGCCTGTGGCAACCATCAACAACCCGTAAGCCAAGGATTCGGGACTGCCAAGGGCTCTTGTCTGGCTCTTTGTAGCGGTACTGCCAGATCGCAAAGGTGGTAGAGTGCGCTCAAAAAGCGCGCCTTCACTTATGGGAGGACTTCACATGAAAGCAGGATGGTTCGCGGTCGTCCTGGCTGCCGCTTTGTTGATGCCGGAAACACCGTTCGCCCAGGATATCCGGCAAGAACGGGTCCACTTCGCGGCGGGCGCGTCGTCTGCGACGATGGAAGGGCGAATCAAAGGTTACCAGATCGTCGACTACGTTCTCGGCGCCCGCAAGGGGCAGACGATGAACGCCAGCCTAGCCACCGACAACGCCAGTAACTACTTCAATATCCTGGCACCAGGCGAGAACGAGACGGCGTTCTTTACCGGCTCCAGCGGCGGCAACCAGTTCGAGGGCGTGCTGCCGGCAACAGGCGACTACAAGCTGCGCGTTTATCTGATGCGCAACGCCGCGCGCCGCAACGAGGCGGCAAACTACCGCCTGGAGATGAGCATCAGCGATGGCGGACAGACGCAAGCGGCGCCCGGCGAGAGCAAAACGGTGGCGACCGCCGAACAAGGCAGTTTCGACGCCACCGGGCCGATTCCCTGCGCGCAGCATACGGGCCAGCCGATGGGACAGTGCACGTTTGGCGTAAACCGTAGAGGCGGCGGCACCGCCACGGTCGTCATCACTGCACCCGACGGCCGGACGCGGACCCTCTTCTTCGCCGACGGCAAGTTCAGCGGCGCCGATGTCAGTCAGGCCGACGGCAACCTCAAAACCAGCGCCACGCGGGAGAGCGACCTCAATCTCGTCCGGGTCGGCAACGAGCGCTACGAGATCCCCGACGCGGTCCTGTTCGGCGGTTGATGCCGGCCCGGCTGCGCGCCGGGATCGCCCATGGCAAAATGCTCGGTCGGCAGGGTGGCGCCCTTGCGGCGGCCCTTGGTAGGCGGGATGACGTGATGGCGCGCTCGCTGCTCATCGTCATTGCCGCCATCTATTCGCTGATGGGCATCACCGCCGTGGCGATCGGCTTCGTCATTCCTTCTGACGGTCCGCTCGCCGCGGCCTACGCCCTGCTGCTCGGCGCTCCCTGGACGTTTCTGTTGAGCGCCATCGACGGCTACTCTGATTCGATGGCGCTCAACATCTTCCTCGTTACCACCGCTATCGTTCTCAATGCCGCGTTGCTGTGGCTGTGGGCGTTGACACGCCGGCGTCGCCCGAGCGAACTGGAACGGACCGCCCGATAGCGGATCATCCGGCCGCCGCGCGGTGCCGCTGCAGTGCCCGCAAATGCGGCTTAGACCGGTTGCGACATTGCGCCCGGCCGCAGCGGGAACTCGGCGAAGATGCGGTCCCACGACGGGACGTGGCCGTCGTTGGCGCGGCTGACCGGGGCAAAGCGCTCGACGTAGCGGTTGCGGATCCCCGGCTCGCGCCAGTCGTCCTCGCCCCTACCTTGCTCCTGGACGATGACGAGGGTGAAGTCGTGCGCTGGGTAGCGCGCCGTGAGCAGGTCGCGCAGCCGCGCCGCCTTGCCGCGCACTCCGTCCTCGTCGGTCTTGACCACGTAGAGGACGCGGTTGGCCGAGCCGGCAAGGTCGCGGAAGCGCTGGGCGAGGAAGGCGTACTTACGGGCGCTCTCGGCGTAGAGCTCCTCGAAGCGCGGCCCGCTGAGGGTCCGCCCCAGCTCCTTGCGGAAGGCGCTGTGGTACTTCAGGCCGGTGCCGGTATCGAGGATCATGTCGCTGTCGGCGGTGACCTGCAGGTTTTCCTTGCGGTAGGTGCCGGCGAAATCGTCGCCGATCACCGCGATCAGCGCCTCGAAAGGCGTCACCAGCCAGCTGAAGTAATAGGCGACATCGCGGCCAAGCAGCCGCCGGAACTGGAACGCCGCCTCGCAATTACGGCCCAGAGAAACATAGTTGTCGTACATGACGATGCAGAAACCCGATTGCCCAAGGATCCGAGCCGCCCCATCGGGGAGACGCCACGGGAAACTCTACTCGCTGAGGGTTACCATCGCCTTGACCGCAAGCCATAATCCCTTAGAGTCTGTCCGCGAAGATTATGATGGGTTGCAGAGTTTTCGCAGCATGAGGCGGATGGAGGCGAGGCGGAGGAAGGCGAGCGCCTTGCGGTTGAGATTCTCCCAATCCTTGGCCAGACGCCGGCAGCGGTTGAGC
>JAEULG010000152.1 GCA_016793875.1 Rhodospirillales bacterium
GCCGAAAGCAGCACGACAAGCACCACGCCGCAGGTCAAGGCGACGCTGACCTTCACGCCCGATGCCAACGCCACCTATTGGCTGATCGCCTCGGGCGGCTTCGTCTGCACCGCCACCGCCGGCCGGGCGGTCACCGCCGTCCACCACGTCGAGGCGGCGCTCGATCTGTTGCTGCAGGGCGGGCAGGTCAAGGAAGCCGCCAGCCCGCTCGACTGGATCCCCTGCTTCGGCATCGCCAAGCTGAGCTTCGGCTCAGCGCCCGGCGAGCAGAGCATCGAAGTCCGCTACGCCTCGGAGAACGATGGCGATACCACCAAGATCCGCGATGCCCGGCTGCTGGTGATCAAGGCGGACGCCGCCGACCAGTTCGCGGCATCCGATGACGAATGGCAGACCAGCAGCACCAGCTGGCAGGACAAGACGACGCTCACGTTCACGCCGGCATCGGCGGGCGACTACCTCGTCATCGGCAACGCCGCGATGGCGATGGATGCCAACAATGCGGCGATGCGCGGGCGGCTCAACCATGCCACCGCGTCGGTCACCTATGGCGACCGGGTGTGGTACGCCAGGGACGCCTGGTGGTTCCAGCCGTTCGCGGTGATGGAGAAGATCGCCCTCCCGGCGTCGCCGCAGACCTTCACGCTGCAGTTCCGCTCCAACAGCGGGACGCTGTGCTTCTACCGGGATGCCCGCATCCTGGCGCTGCGGCTGAGCGCCTTCGCCGGCCACGCCTTCATCTCGAACCAGGGGGTGCAGAGCACCACGTCGGCGTCGGACACCGATCTCCTTACCCTTACCCACACCCCGGCAGCGACCGCGCACGCGATCATCGCCATAGGCTCGTTCAACACCGCCTCGACCACCGTTTCCGGCTATCTCACCTTCGCCAGGGATGGCAGCAGCCAGAGCGAGTTCGTGCGCGAGGGCGTCAATGCCGCCGCCTATCTGCACGCGGGCGTGGCGCAGCGGCAGACGCTCGCTGCCTTGCCCACGTCATGGAAGTGGCGCGCCCGCGCCGAGACCGCCGGCACCACCGTCAACGCCGCCAACCTCGCCATCGCCCTGCTGCAGCTGGAAGCAGCGCCGGCACCAAAGCGCCGGCGGATCATGGGGCTGGCCTGACCGCGGCGGCACGTCCGGCCTTCCGAGGCTGACTGAGGCTTAGCGGCGGTTCCATGCCGGCCTGGCGGCAGGCGGCGGGTGCCATTACGCGGCCGCGGGCATGCCTTCTGCTCGAAGGCGATGATTCGGTTACCGTATTTTCCGACCAGACGACTCTCGTTGACTCTGACGCCCGCATAGAGAACATATCAAGAACATCACTCATGCGGCTGAGGTGGTCGATGATGCAGTCCCGGCCTCGAGCCGTGATCGAGGCTCTGCGCGCCCGCATCCGGGCGATGGAGGTGGGTGCACGAACGCGCCGGGACGTGCTGCCCTTCGGCGTGGAGGCGCTCGACGCGGTGCTGCCCGAAGGCGGTCTTGCGCTCGGCGCGCTGCACGAGGTCGCGGGCGGCGGTACCGGTGTCCTCGACGGAGCGGCAGCGGTGCTGTTCACCGCCGGCGTGGTGGCGCGTAGCCAGGGTCTGGTGCTGTGGTGCCTGACCCGACCTGATCTCTTCGCCCCCGCGCTCGGCCAGGCCGGGCTCGATCCCGATCGGATCCTCTATGCCGAAGCCGCCGACGAAAAGACGGTTCTGGCCTGCTTCGAGGAGGGACTGCGTCATGGCGGGCTGGGCGCGGTGGTTGCCGAGGTGGCGCGCCTGTCGCCGACCGCCTCGCGGCGGTTGCAGCTCGCCGCCGAGACTTCCGGCACCATCGGCATCGCGGTGCGGCGCTGGCGCCGGCAGACCGACGCGGCCGACTTCGGGCATCCGACGGCGGCGGTGACGCGCTGGCGCATCTCCGCCCTGCCGTCGGCGCCGCTGCCGGTGCCGGGGATCGGCCGCGCCCGCTGGTTCGTCGAACTGATCCGATGCCGCGCCGGCGAATGCGCCGGGTTTATCGTCGAAGCCTGCGATGAAGAGGGTCGTCTCGCTGTTCCTGCCGACCTGGTCGACCGACCGGCTGCGGCGCGCGATGGGGGCTGCCGCGCCTCCGCCTGAGGTGCCGCTGGTGCTGATCGGGCAAGAAGGCCGCCGTCGCGTTGTCTGTGCGGCCGACGCCGCCGCGCAGCGTCTCGGCCTGAGGCCGGGCATGGCCGCCACGCAGGCGCAGGCGCTCGTTGCCGGCCTGTGGACACATGACGCCGAGCCCGCTGCCGATAATGCCGCGCTCAACCGCCTCGCCGTGTGGGCGCTGCGGCGCTATTCGCCGGTGGTTGCCGCCGATCCCCCCGATGGTCTGGTCATCGATGCCAGCGGTGCTGCGCATCTGCACGGCGGCGAGGAGGCGATGCTCGCCGACCTCACCCGGCGTCTGACAGACGCCGGCATTCAGGCGCGCGCTGCAATGGCCGGAACGCTCGGCGCTGCGCATGCCCTCGCCCGTCATCGCCCATCGCCGACGCTGGTCGTCGCCAGCGACGCGACGGGGGCCGCGATCGCCGATCTGCCGATCGCGGCATTGCGCCTGCCGGCGGATGGAATCGAGGCGCTGCGACGCCTGGGCTTCGAGACGATCGGCGAAGTGGCGGCGCAGCCGCGCGCACCGCTGGCGCTGCGCTTCGGGCCAGAGGTCTGCCGGCGGCTCGATCAGGCGTTCGGCCGCGCCGGCGAGCCGATCACGCCGGTCGCCGTCCCGGAGCGGATCGAAGCACGGCGCAACTTTTCCGAGCCGATTAGCACCGCCGAGACCATCGCCCGATACATCGGCCTGCTCGTCGCCGACCTCTGCTTTACGCTGGAGCACCGCAGCCTCGGCGCGCGACGCCTCGATCTCCTCTGCCATCGGATCGACAACCGCATCGAGGCCGTGCGCATCGGCACGGCCAAGCCGGTGCGTGACGTCAGGCGGCTGACCCGGCTGCTCGGCGAGCGGATCGCGACCATCGACCCCGGCTTCGGCATCGAGCGGATAACGCTTGCCGCGTTGGTCGTCGAGCGGCTCGACTACCGGCCGGCGGCAACGAGCCTGGGTGATCCGGCACCGCCGGACGTGGCCAGCCTGATCGATACGCTGGCAAACCGCATCGGCCCGCAGCATCTCTACCGTCTCGCCGCCGTCGAAAGCGACGTTCCCGAACGCTCGGTGTGCAAGATCGCTCCGCTCGCAGCACCAACCCAGGGCCGCTGGCCGCCGCACTGGCCGCGGCCGACGCGCCTGTTGTCGCCGCCGGAAGCGATCGAGACGCTGGCGCTGCTCCCCGATCATCCGCCGGTGCAATTCACCTGGCGCCGGATCCGGCATGGGGTGATGCGGGCCGACGGGCCGGAACGGATCCACGGCGAGTGGATCCGCGGCGATGCCGAGATCTCGGCGGTGCGCGACTACTTCCAGGTCGAGGACGAAGCGGGTCAGCGCTTCTGGCTGTTCCGCACCAACGATGAGGCGGATCCGGCATTGGGACCGCAGCGCTGGTTCCTGCATGGCATCTTCGCATGAGATATGCCGAGCTGCAGTGCGCCTCGCACTTCTCGTTCCTGCGCGGCGCCAGCTCCTGCGAGGAGCTGTTCAGCCAGGCCGCGATCAGCGGCATCGAAGCGCTGGCGATCACCGACCGCAACAGCCTCGCCGGCATCGTCCGGGCGCACGAGGCCGCGAAGGCAACCGGCGTCCGGCTGATCGTCGGCTGCCGGCTGGATCTGGCGGACGGCTCCTCACTCCTGGCCTATCCCACCGATCGGCCGGCCTACGCCCGGCTGTGCCGGCTGCTGTCGCTCGGCAAGCGGCGCGGCGGCAAGGGGAAGTGCCTCCTCGGCTGGGAAGACGTGGCACTCCATGCCGACGGCCTGATCGGCGTGCTCGTCCCCGACATGGCGGATGCGGCATGCGCCGCCCAGCTCCGGCAGACGGCGGCGATCTTTGGCGTCCGGGCCTACATGGCACTGAGCCTCCGCCGCCGGCCAGGCGACCAGCTTCGCCTGCACGACCTCTCGAACCTCGCCGCGGCGGCGCGGGTGCGCACCGTCGTCACCGGCGACGTGCTCTTTCATCATCCGTCGCGGCGTGTCCTGCAGGAGGTGGTCACCTGCATCCGCGAGGGCTGCACCATCGACGACCTGGGCTTCCGGCGTGAGCGAGCCGGCGACCGGCATCTCAAGTCAGCGGCGGAGATGCACCGGCTGTTCGCCGGCTATCCCGAAGCGATCGCGCGGACGCTGGAGATCGCCGGGCGCTGCCGCTTCAGCCTCGACGAGCTGGTCTACCAGTATCCGCAAGAGGCGGCGATCCCCGGGCTCACACCGCAGCAGGCGCTGGCGCGGCTGACCTGGGAGGGGGCGCAGCGGCGCTACCCGGAGGGCGTGCCCGAGGAGGTCAGGCGCCTGCTGCGCCACGAGCTGGCGCTGATCGAGGAGCTCGACTACGCGCCTTATTTCCTGACCGTGCATTCGATCGTGCAGTTCGCCCGCTCGCGCGGCATCCTCTGCCAGGGCCGGGGGTCGGCGGCCAACTCCGCGGTCTGCTACGTGCTCGGCATCACCTCGATCGATCCCGAGCGCAACGACCTGCTGTTCGAGCGCTTCGTCAGCCAGGAGCGCAAGGAGCCGCCCGACATCGACGTCGATTTCGAGCACGAGCGGCGCGAGATCGTCATGCAATGGGTGTTCGACACCTACGGCCGCGATCATGCGGCGCTGTGCTCGACGGTCATCCGCTACCGGGCGCGCGGCGCGCTCCGCGACGTCGGCAAGGCGCTCGGCCTGTCGGCGGATCTGATCGGGATGCTGTGCTCGCAGGTCTGGGAATGGAGCACGGAAGGGGTCGAACCGAAGCATGCCGAGGAGCTGAACCTCAACCTTGGCGACCGCCGCCTGCGCCTGGCGCTGGACCTTGCGCGCCAGCTGATCGGCACGCCCCGCCACCTTAGCCAGCATCCTGGCGGGTTCGTCCTGACACGGGACCGCCTGGACGAGCTGGTACCGCTCGAACCGGCGGCGATGCAGGGTCGCCAGGTCCTCGAGTGGGACAAGGACGACATCGACGCGCTGAAGTTCATGAAGGTCGATTGCCTCGCCCTCGGCATGCTCTCCTGCATGCAGCGCGCCTTCGATCTGTTGGCGGAGCACAAGGGGATCGCCCTCGACCTCGCGACGATCCCGGCCGAGGACCCGCGCACCTACGCGATGATCCGCAAGGCGGACACGCTCGGCGTCTTCCAGATCGAAAGCCGGGCGCAGATGGCGATGCTGCCGCGGATCAAGCCGCGGACCTTCTACGATCTCGTCATCGAGGTGGCGATCGTCCGGCCGGGGCCGATCCAGGGCGACATGGTCCATCCCTATCTGCGCCGGCGCGAGGGCAAGGAGCCGGTGGCGTATCCCAGCCCGGAGCTGGAGAAGGTACTCGGCAAGACGCTGGGCGTGCCGCTGTTCCAGGAGCAGGCGATGCGCGTGGCGATCGAATGCGCCGGCTTCACCGCCAGCGATGCCGACCAGCTCCGCCGCGCCATGGCGACCTTCAAGTTCACCGGTGGCGTCAGCCACTTCAAGGACAAGCTGGTCAGCGGCATGGTGGCGCGCGGCTACACGCCCGACTTCGCCCTGCGGACCTTCAGCCAGATCGAGGGCTTCGGCAGCTACGGCTTTCCGGAGAGCCATGCCGCCTCGTTCGCGCTGATCGCCTATGCCTCGTCATGGATGAAGTGCTGGCATCCCGACGTGTTCTGCGCTGCCCTGCTCAACGCCCAGCCGATGGGCTTCTACGCCCCTGCCCAGATCGTCCGCGACGCCCGCGAGCATGGCGTCGATGTCCGGCCGGTCTCCGTCAACCGCTCGCGCTGGGACTGCACGCTGGAGCCGCTGGACGAGGGCGGGTTCGCCGTCCGGCTCGGCATGCGCATGGTCCA
>JAEULG010000293.1 GCA_016793875.1 Rhodospirillales bacterium
CCGTCGACACGACCGCCCGGAACGCCACCCGCATGCCCCTCTTCCTCGCCCTGCTTGCCCTGCTGCTGCTGGTCCCGCCCGTCGCCTCGGCGGCGCCGTCCCGCATCAAGGATCTGGTCGACGTCGAGGGCGTCCGTGAGAACCAGCTGGTCGGCTACGGCCTCGTCGTCGGCCTGAACGGCACCGGCGATAAGCTGAAGGACGGCAGCTTCACCAAGCAAAGCCTGCAGTCGATGCTCAACCGGCTCGGCGTCAAGCCGACCGACAAGGGCACCACCTCGAAGAACGTTGCCGCGGTGATGGTCACCGCATCGCTACCCCCGTTCGCGCGCCACGGCTCGCGCCTTGACGTCAACGTGGCTGCACTGGGTGACGCGCAGAGCCTGCTCGGCGGCACCTTGCTGGTGACGCCGCTGCTGGGCGCCGATGGCGAGGTCTACGCGGTGGCGCAAGGCCAGGTCGGCGTCGCCGGCTTTTCCGCCAAGGGACAGGCGGAGAGCGTCGTCAAGGGAGTACCGACAAACGGGCGCATTCCCTCCGGCGCCATCATCGAGCGTGAGGTCGGCTACGAGATGGCGCGCATGGGCTCGCTGACGGTGACCCTGCGCAGCCCCGACTTCACCACGGCCCGGCGCATCGCCCAGGCGGTCAACGGATTCCTGGGCGAGCCGGCGGCGCGGCCGATCGACAACAGCACCATCGCCATCGAAGTACCGGGAACCTATGACGGCAGCGTCGTCAACCTCGTCACCGACATCGAGCAGCTGCGGATCGAGCCCGACCAGCCGGCGCGGGTGCTGGTCGACGAATCATCCGGCATCATCGTCATGGGCGAGAACGTCCGCGTCTCCACCGTGGCGATCGCGCAAGGCAACCTCACCATTCGCATCACCGAGCAGCCGCAGGTCTCGCAACCGCGACCGTTCAGCGACGGCGCCACCGTCGTCGTGCCGCGCACCGACGTCACGGTGGACGAGCAGAACGAGCGCAAGCTGGGCGTGGTGACGGGCGGCGTCACCCTGCAGGAACTGGTCAACGGCCTGAACGCCCTCGGAGTCGGGCCGCGCGACCTGATCGCGATCCTGCAAGCGGTCAAGGCGGCGGGGGCGCTGCAGGCCGACCTGGAGATGATGTGAGGAGGCGGAGATGAACAGCGTTTCCCTGCCCGCGGCCGCAGTCAAGGTTCCGGTCGCTGCGCCGACGCCAGCGGGCGAGAATGGCACCGCCCAGCGCAAAGCACTGCAACGACAGGCGGTTTCGTTCGAGGCGGTCTACCTCGGGGAGATGCTGAAGCCGATGTTTGACGGCCTCGCGACCGATGGCCCGTTCAGCGGCGGCTTCGGCGAGGACGTCTGGCGCTCGCTGCAGGTCCAGGAGTTCGGCAAGGCCATCGCCGCCAGCGGCGGCATCGGCCTCGCCGCCGCCGTCCACGACGAGCTGCTGGCGGCCCAGGAAACCGGCGCCGGGAGAACGCGATGACCGAAGATGCCCTGGCGGGCGCCGGAGAAGCCCTGCTGCGGGCCATCACCGTGCTCACTGCCCTGCTCGATCATGAGAACGACGCACTGGCGCGCGCGGACCGCGGTGCCTTGCGCCGGCTCGCCGCCGACAAGCCGTGCGCGTGCCGGGCCTACGAGGAAGCCGCCGCCGCCCTGTCTGACACTGCAGCACTGCTGGAGCCGGCGCTGCGCACGCGGCTGCACCGCGGGCTGACGCGGCTGGCCGAGGTTTCGGCGGTGAACCGGCGCCGCCTTGCCGCGGCGCTGGCGGCCCACCACCGGCTGATGGAACTGGTCGCCGAGGCGCTGCGGGCACGACAGCCGGGCGCCGGCGTTTACGCCGCCGGCGGTGCGACGCCGCGGGCCCGGTCATCGTTGCCGCCGCTCGCGCTCGGCTTCGATCGGGCGCTGTAGGCGAAGCTACGGGAAGGGTTGGGCTGCCATGGCCGCCGATCTGTTCCAGGCCCTGCGCACGGCGCACAGCGGCCTGCTCGCCAACCAGCAGGCGCTGGACGCGGTCGCCCGCAACGTGTCCAACGCCAGCACCCCCGGCTACTCGCGCCGCATCGTCAACCTCGAGCAGCGCACGCTGGCCGGCTTCGGCGCCGGCGTGCAGTTCGGCACCCTCACCCGCAACCTCGACCAAGGACTCCTCGCCAGCGCCCGCCTGGAGAGCGGCCGGCAACAGGCAAGCTCGGCGGTGAGCGACTTTCTGACGCGGGTGCAGGACGTGTTCGGCCAAGCGGAGAGCGATACGTCGCTGGCGCACAAGCTGACGGAATTCCAGGGAGCCGCTGAATCCCTGGCGCTGGCGCCGCAGGATGCGCTCAGCCAGCGGCAGTTCGTGCAGGCGGCGCAGGACGCCGCGGGCTCGCTGCGGCAGGCGAGCGCAACCTTCCAAAGCCTGCGGCAGGAAGCCGATGGGCGCATCGGCGCGTGCATCGACGAGATCAACGGGCTGCTGCAGTCGATCGTCGACCTCAACAACGCCATCGTCCGAAACGGCTCAGTCGGACAGGACGTCGTCGATCTGGAGGATACCCGCGACCTCAAGCTCGACAGGTTGGCCGAGCTGATCGACATCCGGGTGGTCGAGCGCGGCAGCGGCGGCGAGGTCGTCGTCTTCAGCGCCGCCGGGCGAACGCTGGTCGATGGCAACGCCGTTCAGCTCAGCCACACCCCGGCTGCCACGATCGATGCCTCGATGGACCATGCTTCCGGCAGCCTCGACGGCATCTGGATCGGCGAGAAGGTGACGGGCAAGGATCTCACCGGCGAGATCCGCAGCGGCGAGCTGGCGGGGCTGATCCAGACACGCGACCAGACTTTGCCCAACCTGCAGGCGAGCCTCGACGAGCTTGCCGTGCGCCTGCGCGACACTGTCAACGGCGTGCACAACCGCAGCAGCGCCTTCCCAGGCCCGGCAACGATGGGCGGCAGCCGCAGCTTTACCGATCCGACCTCGCAGACGATCACTTTCGATGGCAACGACGATACCGCGGTGGTGCTGTTCGACGCTGACGGCAACGAGGTGGCGCAAACGACGGTGCGAACGCTGCTCGGGAGCCCCGGACCGATGAGCATCACCGGGCTGCGTTCTGCGCTGAACGGCGCGTTGGGCGGGGCGCTGGGCGCAAGCCTGTCGGATGACGGACGGCTGGTGCTGTCGGCAACTCAGCCCGGCCTGACGCTTGCCCTGCGCGACCAGGCATCGGGCGCGCGCGGGGCAGCGGCGCAAGACGCCGGCATCGCCTTCGACGCGGACGGTGATGGCGCTGCCGACCAGAATGCCAGCGGGTTTTCCGCCTTCTTCGGCCTCAACGACTTCTTCATCGACCGGCAGGTTACCGACGGCTGTTCCGGCGTTTCGGCCAGCATCGCGGTGCGCGCCGACATCGCCGCCTCCCCCGATCTGACCGCGTCCGGCGCGGTGCAGTGGGATGCCAGCCGCGCGCCCGCCGGCGCCTACTCCCTTGCCAGCGGCGATGACAGCGGCATCCAGCAGCTCACTTCGGCGCTGAGCGCTGCCACCACGATCAGCGCTGCCGGCCGGCTGCCGGCAACGACGGCGAGCCTCGCCGAGTATGCGGCAACTTTCATCGGCGATGCCTCTACCCAGGCCGATACCGCCAGCGCTGAGGCAAGCTCGCGGGCCGAAATGGCCGCTGCGCTTAAAAGCAAGTCGGACGCGGTCCGCGGCGTCAACCTCGACGAGGAGCTGAGCAGCCTGATGCTCTACGAGCAGGCGTATACGGCGTCGGCCCGGGTGGTGAAGGCGGTGCAGGACATGTTCACCGCGCTCGAACAGGCGCTGGCGTAGCCCGTGCGGGGAGGAAAGGAAGCCAATGAGCCGCATCGCGACCCTCACCAGCAGCGACCAGATGACGGTGATCCTCGCCCGTACGCAACAGCGGGTTCAGGATCTACAGACACAGGTCGCCACCGGTAAACGCGCGCAGAGCTACGCCGGCATCGCCGGTGATACCCGCCGCCTGATCGGTCTGGAGACGCAGCGCGCCCTTCTCGACCGGTTCGAGCAAAACAATGCGCTGATGGCGATGCGCCTCGATGCGACCGCGGTGGCGGTGGACGGCATCGGCGAGACCGTCCGCGACTTCCGCAACACCCTGCGGCAGGAGCTACCGAGCACCTCGGCACTCACCCCGGCGAAGGCCGGTGAGTTGCAGCAGGCGGCTTTCCGGGCGATGCAGGGGATGCAGCAATTCCTCAATACCGATGTCGACGGCCGCGCGCTGTTCGCCGGCAGCCGGGTGCGCCAGCAGCCGGTGGACATCGGTGCGGCATCGCTCGAAGCGTTCCAGGCGCGCTGGAATGGCAGCTCCGTCGTCTACCCGCCGACCCGGCAGGCCCAGGTCGGCGCCAGCGGCACCCTTTCCCACGCGCAGACTGGCGATCTCGCCCTGACCCGGAGCAGCCCAAGCTCCGACTTCGATACGATCACCGCCGCCAATACCGGCGCCTTCGCCGCGCTGGAGCCGGGAGCGACGATCACCATCGCCGACAGCACCACCGGCAACGACGGCACCTACACCGTCGTCAGCAGCGACGGCGACCGTGCCATCACCATTGCCGGCACCCTGAGCTTTCCCGGCTCCGATGCCACCATCAGCGTCGCCGGCGCGCTAGCGGATCCGGCGGGCGCCGCGGACACCGGCGCCCGCATCACCATCGGCAACTGGTACCGCGGCGATACCGTCGCGCGGAGCTTCCGCCTGGACGAGCAGCGGTCGTTCACCCTCGACCTCGACGGCATCGATCCGGCCTTCGAGAAGGCGTTCCGCGCCCTCGGACTCATCGCCCAGGGAGCCGCCGGCACCGCCGGAGGGCTGGACGCCCACCCCGAGCGCGTCGAGCAGGCCCTGGCGCTGCTGGGCGACGCGCTAGGCGACCTGCCTGCAACCGGCGACGGGGGGCCCTTCGGCGCCGAAAGGAAAGGCTCGCTGCCGGACGTGGAAAGCCTGCTCGGCTTCCAGCAGGTCATGCTCGACGACAGCAAGACGCTGCAGGGGACGTTGGCGGCGACCCTCGACGATCGCATCGCCGGCATCGAGAACGCCAATCCCACCGACGTCATCGCCCGGCTGCTCGATGCCACACAGTCGCTGCAAGCCTCCTACCAAGCGATTGCTACCGTTCGTCCGCTCAACCTCGCGCAGTTCCTGTAAAAGAGGAAGGCGACCTGTGGTCGTAGCCCCTATGACAATGCCGCTGTTTAGGTAGTATGATCGTCTGAATGCGGTGAGGTCGCACAGGGCGGGGGGAACCGATTCATGATCGAGCTGTCGAGCGGTGCCTGGGCCGTTGCGGGGCGCGGATGGGCCTTGGGGATGGCAGTAATTGCCGCGGCGTTCGTCGCCGGCGCCCCGGTCATCGACGCCGCCCACGCCGATCCGGGATTGACGCTGCTGTGGCAACGTCAGGAGGCGATGTGGGGATACGGATACGTCACTGCCGTCGCCGCCGACGCGGCAGGGAACGTTGCCGTAATCGGTCCGACGACCGGTTCCTTTGCCGGAATGCCGGGCAAGGGAAGAAGTGACGCGTTCGTCACCGTCCGTGCGCCCAACGGCACACAGCGTTGGAGCTACCTGCTCGGAACGACCGGGTCAGAGAATCCTCTCGGAGTTGCCATCGGCGCCGGCGGCGCCGTCGCCGTCGCCGGCAATACCACGGGCTCCTTTGCACAACCCAACAAGGGCTTATCCGACGCGTTTGTCGTCAAGTTCACGCCCGAGGGCGCGGTGAGCTGGCGGCGACAAGCGGGCACGCGGCAGAATGAGCAGGTAGGCGGCGTCGCCATGGATCGGGCGGGGAACGTCGTCGTCGTCGGCCGCACTATGGGCCCGCTGGCGGGACGGGTGAAGGGCATCGAAGATGCCTTCGTCATCGCCTATACAGCCGACGGCACGCAGCGCTGGCGCCGCCTGTTCGGAACGGCCGACGATGATACCGCCAACGCCGTTACCATTGACGCAGCCGGCAACATCGCCATCGTCGGCGCGACCTGGGGCTCGCTGGCGCGGCCGAACGGCGGGTACTCGGACGCCTTCGTCGTCGTATACGGGCCCGATGGCGCTCCGCGCTGGCGGCGCCAGATAGGCGTGGCGGGGAGCGAACAGTTCTCCGCCGTGACGACCGACACCGCCGGCAACATCGTGGCCGCCGGCTACGTGCATGGCGGCGATCCTGACAACTGGGACGTCCTGGTCGCCAAGTATGCGTCCGACGGCGCGCCGCTCTGGACCCGGCGGCTGGGGACGGCCGCTTTCGCGGAGTATGCCATCAACGTCTTGTTCGACCCGGCGAGAGATCATTTTATCGTTGTCTATCAGCAGGATGGTGGCTATCCGTCGACGCTCGCCGTGTATTCTGCTGACGGAACGCTGCTGCAAACACAGCCGTTGTCGATCGACCCCGACGAGGGCACCGTCGACGACATCATGGCGATGGACGCAGCGGGTAACATCTATGCCGCAGGCGTGCACAATCCGCCTCCGAACTACGAAGAATTCTTCCTCGCCATTTGGAAGTACGCGCCGCTGGCGCCCTGATAAGCGCCGCAAAAGCACCTCCGGGGAACCCGTCCCGGGTGAGATGATCCTGGCTTACGGCAGCGGCTGCCCGCACAGCTCGCGCATCGTGCTGAAGTAGTTGCCCAGCGCGTCGCGGGCGAAGCGGCTGCCGAGAGGACGGGCGATGATCCCAAGCGGCCCGGCCACGCGGTCGGTCAGCGTGCTGTTGACGGCCACCATCAGCGCTCCGTCGCCTTCGGCGACAACCGCCCCCAACTGCTGCAGGACATTGTAGGAGTGCCCGACGTAGTATTCGCGCAAGGCGAAGAGCACCGTCCCGCCCGGGTCCTCTGCCACCGCCACGTGTGACTGCACGAAGGCGACGCGGTCGTTGACGATGGTCTTTTTCCAGTAGAAGCGGTTCTCCAGGCCGCGCGGCTGGGCGCTCGGATAGGCATCGAGCACCCGCGCCAGCGGCTGCACCATGACCGGCAGGCGGCCTGCGGCAGTAATCCGGCGGAGCCCTTCCGCCGGCGATATGGCGGTATCGCCGCGATCGTAATCGGCGAGCCCGGCAGCGCCCTGATTGCGGTACGTCCGCCACCGCCCGACCAGCACATCCCGGTAAACGCCCGAAGCCTGCGCCCCGGCATCGACTGACTGCGGCGACCCTCCGCTCAGCGCCCTGCGGATCATCGCGATCTCGGTGGTCGACAGGTTGAAGACGTCGCCCGGCGCGACCTGGAACAGCCGGACGACCTCGCTCTGGTTGCCGCTGAAGTCGACTCCGGTCCAGCCGGCGTCAGGAGGAGCATTGGTGATCTCGGCGTGTGCGGTAGCCGCGCGATCGGCAAGCACGATCAGGCCGCCGCGCAGCCGGCGTGCCACTTCTCCGGGCGGAACCGGCAGGCGCACGGCGGCGGCGCCGGCCAGTTCGTCGTCCATGCGCGCCTCTATCTCGATGGCGACCACCTCGCCATCCATCACCGCCCGGCGATCGCCTGAGGAAAAGCCGAAGTCGGCGAGGAGACTTGCGGGACCGCCGGGTCCGCCCGCGGGGGCAAGTCGCGGCATCAGGCCGGCACCGAGAGCCGCCATCAGAAACGCCCTTCGAGACAGACGGACAGGCAAGGCTGGCTATTCCCTCGTCGTTCTGCACCGCCGATGTAGCCCCGCGCAGCGGGCAGCAAGTCGCATTCGCGCCTTCCAGTGCCGGCATTCTCGACCTGGGCTGCCGCCGCGCCCATGTACATAAAGATAATGGCTCAAGCGCGGAAAGGGACCAGCCGGGACGCGGGGTTCGACCGGGCAGAGCCGGCCGGGAAGGAGACCCAAGATGAACATTCAGACCGAGGAACCGGTGGTTTCGACGGGCGGGGTGATGGTGAGGGCCACGGTCGCGCCGGAGTGGGCGCCGATCCTCACCCCCGAGGCGCTCGCCTTCATCGCCAAGCTGGAGCGGCATTTCGGCGCGCAGCGGCGAAAGCTGTTGGCTGCGCGCGAGGAACGCCAGGGGCGCCTCGACCGCGGCGAATTGCCGGGCTTTCTGCCGGAGACCGAGAACATCCGCCGCGGCGCTTGGCGGGTTCCGCCTCCAGCCGCCGACCTGACCGACCGGCGCGTCGAGATCACCGGACCGGTCGATCGGAAGATGGTGATCAACGCGCTGAACTCCGGCGCCAACGTCTTCATGGCGGACTTCGAGGATTCGCTGACTCCGACGTGGTCGAACCTGCTGGACGGCCAACTCAACCTCAGCGACGCCATCGCTGGCACCATCAGCCACAGCGAAGGCGGCAAATCATACAAGCTTGCCGAGAAGACGGCGACGCTGGTCGTCCGCCCGCGCGGCTGGCATCTCGAGGAAGCGCACGTTCACGTCGACGGCACACCGATGTCAGGCGCGCTCTTCGACTTCGGCCTCTATTTTTTCAATAACGCCCGCGCCCTGCTGGCGAAAGGCTCCGGCCCCTACTTCTACCTGCCGAAGATGGAAAGCCATCTGGAGGCGAAGCTGTGGGCCGACGTGTTCAAGGAGGCGGAACAGACCCTCGGCATCCCCCACGGCTCGATCCGGGCGACTGTGCTGATCGAGACCATCCTCGCCGCATTCGAGATGGAGGAGATCCTCTACCAGCTCGGGGACTACGCCGCCGGACTCAATTGCGGCCGCTGGGACTACATCTTCAACTTCATCAAGAAGTTCCGCAACCGGCCCGACTTTGTGCTGCCGGACCGCAGCGCCGTCGGCATGACCGTGCCGTTCATGCGCGCCTACAGCCTCCAGCTCATCAAGACCTGCCACAAGCGAGGTGCCTTCGCCATGGGCGGCATGGCCGCGTTCATCCCGATCAGAAGCGATCCCGCTGCCAATGAAGCGGCGCTGGCTCAGGTGCGGGCTGACAAGGTGCGCGAGGCGACCGACGGTCACGACGGCACCTGGGTGGCGCATCCGGGACTGATCCCCGTCGCCAAGGCAGTGTTCGACGAGTACATGCCGCAGGCGAACCAGCTCGACCGCATGCGCGAGGATGTCAGCATCAGCGCCGCCAACCTCATTGCCGTCCCGGCTGGCAAGATCACCGAAGAGGGGTTGCGCAACAACATCCGCGTCGGCATCCAGTACATCGAGGCTTGGCTGGGTGGGCTGGGCTGCGTGCCGCTGTACAACCTAATGGAGGACGCCGCCACCGCCGAAATCTGCCGCTCACAGGTCTGGCAGTGGCTGAAGCACAAGGCGAGCTTGGAAGACGGCCGGGTCATCGACGAACGGCTGGTGCGGGCACTGGTCGGTGAGGAGATGGCCAAGCTGAAGCAGGTCATCGGCGCCGACCGCTACGACGGCGGCCATTTCGCCGAGGCCATCGCAGTGTTTCTGCAGGTCTCACTGCCGCCCGACTTCATCGACTTCCTGACGCTGCCGGCGTACGCGCGGATTACGAGCTAGCTAGACGCCCCCCGGCGCCGCGAGGCGCCGGGGGGTCGAATTGCCCGGCGTTGTGCCCCACGATTCAGAATACGACCGCGGTCGGTTTCGCCTGTCCTGCCTCCGCAAGGCGGTCAATCGAAGGGCACTGCGTCAGTTAACTGGCGCAGTGCCAATTCAAGCGGCTCCTTGACCAGTCGGCCGATGCGCCACAGCCCCTTCGAAAGCCACCGCACTCAAATAGAAGCAGAGATATAATACAAAGTTCAAGACCGCCCGCGACTGCTAGCAGCCTGCTGTTTCCCTGCCCGTGCGGCACCATTGGACCTCGACCGTGGCGTGGACGATGTTGGCCTCGTCTGGAATGCGGGCGCGATAGACGTCGGGCTCCGCCGGCTCGTGGGCGACGATGGTCATCGCCGCCGCCCAGCCGGTTGGTCCCATCGACCAGACGTGCAGGTCGGCGATCCGGTCATCGCCCTGCTCGACGGCGGTGCGAATGCGGTCCTGCAGCGCTGCGGGTGCCTGGGCATCAAGGAGCACGCCGCCGCTGTGACGCAGGAGGCCCCACGCCCAACGTCCCACCATCACCGCGCCGATCAGCCCGACGGCGGCGTCCGGCCATGTCCAGCCGAGCTGGCTGCCGAGCAGGAGCGCGGCGATCGCCAGCAGTGAGGTGGTCGCATCGGCCAGCACGTGCAGATAGGCGCCGCGCAGGTTGTGGTCCTCGCCGTGCCGATGGTCGCCGTGACTGTGGCCGTGGCCGTCGCCGTGATGGTGGCCGCGGCTTTCCGGACGGCGATCATCGGGGTGATGGTGATCGTGCGAGTCGCGCAGCATCACCAGGCTCACCAGATTCACCACCAAGCCGAGAAGGGCCACCATGATCGCGTCGGTGAAGGCGATCGGCTGCGGCTGCAGCAGCCGGACACCGCTCTCCCAGGCCATCGCCAGCGCGAAGAGTCCGAGCAGCAGGGCGCTGGAGTAGCCCGCCAGCACGTTGACCTTGCCGGTGCCGAAGGTGAAGCGGCGGTCCGCCGCGTGCCGGCGCGCATAGACATAGGCTGCAACGGCGAGGCCAAGTGCAACGGTATGCGAGGCCATGTGCAAGCCATCGGCAAGCAGCGCCATCGAGCCGAAGACAATGCCGGCGCCGATTTCGATCACCATGGTGATTGCCGTCAAGCCGGCGACGGCAAGCGTGCGGCGTTCGCCCGACTGCCGCGCCTGCTGGCCGAAGGCGTGGTCGTGCTGCCAGGGTGCAAGCGACCGGGTGTGCACGGCTCACGTCTCCTCGCGGGCGATGGACCGCCCTCTGCCGCGGCAGCAAACAGCCGACGCGTTCAGGAGACTACAGCGCCGAGGCGCTCTCGGTCGACTCCTCGAGGGGCTGCGTCGTCGACGGGAAACGAAGGCCGAAGAGCTCCTGCAGAGACCGCTCGGGAAACTCACGACCGGGCGGCACACCGCGGCAGAGGATCTGAAGTGCCACCGCCGCCGCCGCTTGGCGGCGGCGGCGGTACTGCATCGAGCGCGCGAGAGACCGCGTTCCGGCCGACCCCCTGGCGATCATCGATGCTGGCTCCCCCCTGCCTGCACACCCGTCAGGGCTAACTATGAGACGAAATAGTCTTGATGTCAACATTCCGTCATGTTCTATTACGCAGCTGTGCCCAATTGCGGCACACTACGCCACAGCCAAGGTGCCGCTCTATCATCGGCGCGGAATGGGCTTGCGATTGGGGCGGAGCCGCCAGCGCCGAGGTCGCACACCCCGGCCCGCCGCCGTCATTGCAAGCGGAGCGAAGCATTCCAGGCCTGCACAGATGCAGTGGCGGACTGGATTACGCGCAATGGCTAGGGAAGTGGGCCAGGCGGCACGCTGATACGCCTGGGGAAGACGGCGAATGGAGCCAGCCTGGGGGCGCAGCCCGGACGGCCTGCGCCCCCGGTTACGGCCTCATGCTACTCGGCGGCGCGATAGATCTCCCCGCCCCCCTCGCGGAACTTCTCGCTCATCTCCGCCATGCCGCTCGCCGCCAGGTCGCGGACCTCCTGGGTCAGCTTCATCGAGCAGAACTTTGGGCCACACATGGAGCAGAAGTGAGCGAGCTTGGCGCCCTCGGCCGGCAGCGTCTCGTCGTGGTAGGCGATCGCCGTTTCCGCATCCAGCGCCAGGTGGAACTGATCGCGCCAGCGAAAGTCGAAGCGGGCGCGCGACAGGGCATCGTCATGGGCGCGTGCGCTCGGCAGGCCTTTCGCCAGATCGGCAGCGTGGGCGGCGATCTTGTAGGCGATGACCCCGGCCTTGACGTCATCCCGGTCAGGGAGGCCCAGATGCTCCTTCGGCGTGACGTAGCACAGCATTGCCGTGCCGAACCAGCCGATCATCGCGGCGCCGATGGCGCTGGTGATGTGGTCGTAGCCGGGGGCGACGTCGGTGACCAGCGGTCCCAGGGTATAGAAGGGCGCCTCACCGCAGACCGCGAGCTGTTTGTCCATATTCTCCTTGATCTTGTGCATCGGCACGTGGCCGGGGCCCTCGATCATCACCTGCACGTCGTGCCGCCAGGCGATCTGCGTCAGTTCGCCCAGGGTCTCCAGCTCGGCAAACTGCGCTGCGTCGTTGGCATCGGCGATCGAGCCCGGCCTCAGCCCGTCCCCCAACGAGAAGCTGACGTCGTAGGCGCGCAGGATCTCGCAGATCTCTTCGAACCGGGTGTAGAGGAAATTCTCCTTGTGGTGGGCAAGGCACCATTTGGCGAGGATCGAGCCGCCGCGCGAGACGATGCCGGTGACCCGCCTTGCCGTCAGCGGGATGTAGGCGAGGCGGACGCCGGCGTGGATGGTGAAATAGTCGACACCCTGCTCCGCCTGCTCGATCAGCGTATCGCGGAAGATCTCCCAAGTCAGATCCTCGGCGACGCCGCCGACCTTCTCCAGCGCCTGATAGATCGGCACAGTGCCGATGGGGACCGGCGCGTTGCGGATGATCCATTCGCGCGTCGCGTGAATATCGGCACCGGTGGACAGGTCCATGACGGTATCGGCGCCCCAGCGGATCGCCCAGACCATCTTCTCCACCTCCTCGGCAATGGAGGAAGCGACGACGGAATTGCCGATGTTGGCATTGATCTTCACCAGGAAGTTGCGCCCGATGATCATCGGTTCGCTCTCCGGGTGGTTGATGTTGGCCGGGATGATGGCGCGACCGCGCGCCACCTCGTCGCGGACGAACTCGGGCGTCACGTGATCGGGGATGGCGGCTCCGAAGCTCTCGCCGTCGCGGGCTTGCCGCGCCTGCTCACGGCCGATGTTCTCGCGGACGGCGATGTATTCCATCTCCGGCGTGACGATGCCGGCGCGGGCGTAGGCGAGCTGGGTCGGCGCGCATCCGGGCCTGGCCCGCAGCGGCTGCCGCCCGGTGCGGATACCCTCGATCAGCGGCAACGCATGCACCGCCATCCCATCGCAGGCTTCCACATCGCCGCGGGCGGCGATCCAGCCGGCGCGCAAGGGCAGCAGGCCGTGGTGGATGTCGATGACGGCATCGGCATCGGTATAGGGGCCGGAGGGATCGTAGACGCGCAGCGCCGCCTCGTCAGGAGCGGACAGCGCGATCTCCCGCATCGCCACCCGGACGTCGGCAAACCGCTCGCCGGCCACGTAGACCTTGCGCGAGGCGGGCAGCGGCCCGGTGGTGACGGAAGCGGTGGAAAGCGTGGCGTCCTTCGGCATCAGCGATCTCCCTTGTCGGCAGGCGGCCGGAATTCTGTTGGCCGGGCAGGCGGGGAATCGGTGCCGTTCGCTACGGTTCCAGTCCCTGCGCCGGCATGACCCGGATCAGGTTCGAAGGGTTCCCGCGTCGCGCGGCGGCTGTCCTGACCACCCGCGCCCTGCGGTGTCTCAGCCCCGCACCGGGACACCCCTTGGACCGTGTCCACACTTGCGCATGTTGCGAACGCCTGTCAAGCGCCGGGAGCATCTCAGTGCATCTCAGATTGAACGGTCGTGAGGGCCCGTCTCTGTCTCAGCCGTCAGGTGCGGCCGTCGCGTCAGCCAAACCCTCCACGCGTGCCATAGCCGCCCCTAAAGGCTTTGATCGAGATCGAGCGACGTGTCTTCTGCCGCTGGGAAAGCCTCTATCGCAACAACCTCCGGCACCGTGGTTGCGGCCGATGCCGGCTCGACGACTGCGCCGAAACGGATGATATCTCGGCCGACCCGCCCGCCTGCGCCCAAGCGGATGGTATTTCGGCTGGCTCGGCCGACTGCGTCGCAGCGACTGGTACCACGGCCGGCTCGACCGACTGCGCCCAAGCGGATGGTACCTCGGCTGGCTCGGCCGATTGCGCCGTAGCGACTGGCACCTCGGCCGGCTTTTCCGGCGAGGCCCCCGGCTCCGACTTCACGGCCAATGCAACAAAGGTGACGGAATCGTACGAGGTTGCGTTTGCCGTTGCGGTATCGATGATGATACCGATCAGCCCCCCGAGGGCGATGTTGCCGAACAGCCAGCCATTGACGCCGGACGTGTTCATCGCCTCGCTATCCCCGTAACCGTCCTTGACGCACCGCACGAGGATGTCGTCATAGCTGCGCCGCACGACAATGCCCCCTGGCGTTGGGTTGATATGCCCAAGCACGTCGGCGCCACGGTATACTGTGCAGTCTGCGCCCTCCGGATCGGTCTTGACCATGATGTCATCATGGCCGCCTGTGATGATGGACGCGCAGCCAGATACCAGCATGCCAACGGCAAGGGCTGCTCCCAACCCAGATAACTGTTTCATAGCGATACCCCCC
>JAEULG010000130.1 GCA_016793875.1 Rhodospirillales bacterium
ATCAATGAGATCGCCGACCTTCAGCGCGGCGACGATGAAGGCGTGCAGCTTCTCGTCGGTCAGCGACGCTGCCGCTGCCGCCGGCGCCGCCGCCTGCTGGGCGAGCGCGCGGGGAGCGCCAGGAACGGCGCCGGCAACGGCGATGAGCAGGCCGAGAAGCGGAAAAAGCAGCCGTGAGCGCATGCAAAGAGACCTTTCGCGTCGGGTGTGGGCCATTGTGGCCACCCGCGCTGACGGAACGAAGGTGCCGATTCGGCTAATTGCCGGTGCTGCCCCGCGCTTGCAAGCAAAAACGGCTCGGCGACGCGGGAAAGCGACGGCGCGCCGCTCCCCGGCATCGGATTGGCGGGTCGGCTCTCTCGTTCCCCTCACTCCGCCCCTCTCTCGAGAGGGAGAGGGAGAGCGCACCGGCATTACCCGTCACCTCTCGGGAGCGGGACGAGCCCGGCGCGAAAGCGCGGGTGAAGATGACCCCGACCGGTCTGACCGAGGCCACGCCCGCCCCCAGCCTGCGGGAAATGCGGTTAGGCGGTGCGGGCGACGAGAAAGCGGGGACGGCGCCGCCCGCGGTGCTCCTCCCAGATCGCCCACCGCTCCGCCGCCACCTCGCGAATGACGCTGAACGGCGTCGCGGGTGCCAGCATTAGCGTGCCGGTGCACTCGCCGGCCTCGCAGGTGATGGCCATGCCGACCTGCCGTGCCAGCCGCCGCATGGCGTGGTTGTCGGTAAGGAAATAGACGCACGCCTCCCGCACGCCGCGGTTGCGCGCCCATGCCAACGCCTGCTCGAACAGTTGCCGGCCGAGGCCCTGGCTACGGCAATCGCTATCGACGCTGAAGGCGAACTCGACGGCACTGGCGTCTGCTTGTGCAGCCCGCGCGATGTGCGCCGCGGCGATGACTTTGCCCCCGTCCACTACCGCAAGGATGCGGTCGCTGTGGGGATCGAGACCGGCGACGTGCCGACGCACGGCATCGTCGTCGATGAACAGACCGAATCGCAACCGCCGCGCCTCGACGTCGAGACGAAGCAGGTGAGCCGCGTAGGCTGGCCGCTCGGCAGGTGTGAGGGTCCGGATACTTCGGTTCATCATAGTTCTCTAATTTAATGTTGCATTGCAGCATTACAAGGTTTGCGTTAGAGAATCGTTAGCGGGTGCCAAGATAGTTGCATAAACACCACGATCAGCTACGGCCTACCTGGATTCCGGACGCTTCGGATGTTTCGACAGGCGATCCGCCAGTCGTGTCGGCTCCGGCAGCCGTCGCCCCTTGCTGCAATGCAAAACAAGCGCCACCGCCGTGGCGAGGCTGACGCGATGGCCGATCGAAATGAACAGCGGCCGTGTGGCCGCCCTTGTTCGCAGGCAGGCACCGATCATCTCATCGCCATCGAGGAGCGGTGTCCAGCCGCCTGGTTCGGCAGGAGGATCAAGGTGGGTGCCGCACAGCCGGGACTTGGCGGCGCCGATCGAGGGCAAGTCGAGGGCGAGGCCGAGATGGCTGGCGACGCCGCAGCGGCGCGGATGGGCAATTCCCTGGCCGTCGCAGATCAGCAGGTCGGGGCGCATCGGCAGGCCGTCGATGGCGGCAATCGCCGCCGGCGCCTCGCGGAAGGTGAGCAGGCCGGGGACGTAAGGAAAGGTCGCGGGCATCTGCACGACCGACTCGGCCAGCACCGAGAGCGTTGTCAGGTCGAGCAGCACGGCGGCGGCGCGGGCGATGCCACCACGGCCGCGCACACCGTAAGCGACGTCGACACCAGCAACGGTGCGCAACGCCGCAAAGCGGTCGGTACGTTCGATGGCCGCGGCCACCTGCCGCTGGACCGCGACCGCTTCCTTCGGCGTCACATCCCATCGGCACCAGGCGGCGGCGACGTCTGGTGCCTGTGCCATCGGTGCGACTGGAGCCGTCTCAGCCTTCGAGGAAACGGGTGATCAGCCACCCGTCGGCGGTGTAGTCAAGTTGGGCGACAAAGGTCGAGGTCTTGTTGAACACCGGATCGCAGTAGAGATCGGCAACGGCAGCGTCGGGCTTGGTGCTGGCAGTGTAGCGGCAGGTGACGCGGGCCTCGAAGCTACAGGCGAACCCGGTCGGCTCGGTCGAATGGCACTTGCTCTTCTTGAAGGCGACGAGCCGGTAGTCGCGGCGGATGTCGAGCAGGCGCACGGTGCAGCCCGCCGCGCCTTCAAGGCTGCAGCCGGGATCGACGAACTCCCCCTGGATGGCAACGAAATCATAAAGGAAGTCGAGATAGGCGCGCCGCAATTCCTTCTCGGTGGGCTCGGTGAGCGCACCGGCAGCGACGGCAGGCCCGGGCAGCAGCGAGCACACGACAAGCACGGCGCCGGTGCCCAGCCGGCGCCGACGGCGTGAAGAGGTCGCCCGCTTCAGCGGGGCAGCAGGTCGGGCGGCAGCAGCCAGACGAGGAACCATGCGCCGGTCACCGGACGGCGGGCTAGGCAGGCGATCGTTCCGGGTGTGAACTCGAAGGTGACCGGTTGTTCCTTACCCTGCAGCAGCCGCGACGCCAGCCGCCCCATGAATGGCTGGTGACCGATGACCAGCGAATCCTCGCGCCAGCCAAGGATCGCCTCGGCCAGCGGAACCGGTGAGTCGCCCGGCAGCAGACCTTTCGGCTGCACCTCGACAGCGGCATCGGCGCCGATCGCCTTCGCCATCATGGCGGCGGTGTCGGCCGCCCGAAGCTTGCCGGAATGAACGATCCGCCCCACCGCCACCTTGGCCTCGGCCAGGAATGCGGCGGTGCGCAGCACATCCTCCCGCCCCTGCGGCGACAGCGGACGCTCCGGGTTCTCCTGCTCCGGGACCGCCTCGCCGTGCTGCATCAGGTACAGCCTGATTCCCATTTCCTGCTTTCCATCCGGCGATGGCGGCACTGTCGCCATCGGTAAAAATATCAGTGGCTGCGCAGCACGCCGCTCTCGTAGGCATCGATCGCCGCGACCATCGCCTCGGCAGCACGCACGTCGCGCTCGGCCTGGGTGCGGACGCCGAGGTTCTTCGACAGCATCAGCGCGTCGTGCGCCCGCTTCACCCGAGCTTCGGCGTCGTCGCGGCTGAGTTCGGCCACCCGCAGCGCCTCTTCGGCGAGAATGGTGCAGCGCTCCGGCGTCACCTCGGCAAAGCCGCCCTCGACGAAGTATTGCTCCAGGATCTTCAACGTCTTGTCGCGGATCTGGATGGTACCGGGGCGCAGCGTCGACAAGAGCGGCGCGTGCCCGGGCAACACCCCGAAGTCGCCGGCGGCGCCGGGGATGATGACCAGTTCGGCCTCTTGCGCCAGCAGCGGCTTCGCCGGTGTGACGATCTCAAATGCAAAGGTATCGGCCATTCCTCAAGCCCCGCCCTCGACTACCGATGTGATGCTGTTTGACCGCCCTTCGTGCCAGCCGGGTCGCATCGCCCCGTCGGGCAACGCTTCCCCAGCCGGCTCGAACGACGTCGCCACCGTCGTCAGGCGGCCTCTTCCGCCATCTTCTTCGCCTTCTCCACCGCCTCGTCGATGGTGCCGACCATATAGAAGGCGGCCTCGGGCAAGTGGTCATAGTCGCCGGCCACGATCCCCTTGAAGCCCTTGATGGTATCTTCGAGGTTGACGAACACGCCGGGGGTGCCAGTGAACACCTCGGCGACGTGGAACGGCTGGGAGAGGAAGCGCTGGATCTTGCGGGCCCGCGCCACCGTCATCTTGTCTTCTTCCGACAGCTCGTCCATGCCGAGAATGGCGATGATGTCCTGGAGCGACTTGTAGGTCTGCAGGATGCGCTGCACTTCGCGCGCCACCTTGTAGTGCTCCTCGCCGACGACGCGCGGGTCAAGCACCCGCGAGGTCGAGTCAAGCGGGTCCACCGCCGGATAGATGCCGAGCTCGGCGATCTGCCGCGACAGCACCGTCGTGGCGTCGAGGTGGGCGAACGAGGTGGCCGGGGCCGGGTCGGTCAGGTCGTCGGCGGGCACGTAGATCGCCTGCACCGAGGTGATCGAGCCCTTCTTGGTGGAGGTGATGCGCTCCTGCAGGGCGCCCATGTCCGTCGCCAGGGTCGGCTGATAGCCCACCGCCGACGGAATACGGCCAAGCAGTGCCGAGACTTCCGAGCCGGCCTGGGTGAAACGGAAGATGTTGTCGACGAAGAACAGCACGTCCTGGCCTTCCTCGTCGCGGAAGTATTCGGCGACGGTCAGGCCGGTGAGGCCGACGCGGGCGCGGGCGCCCGGCGGCTCGTTCATCTGGCCGTAGACGAGCGCTGCCTTCGAGCCCTTACCGTCGGTCTTGATGACGCCCGATTCCATCATCTCGTGATAGAGGTCGTTCCCTTCGCGGGTCCGCTCGCCAACACCGGCGAACACCGAGTAGCCGCCGTGGGCCTTGGCGATGTTGTTGATCAGCTCCATGATGATGACGGTCTTGCCGACACCGGCGCCGCCGAACAGGCCGACCTTGCCGCCCTTGGCGTACGGCTCGATCAGGTCGATGACCTTGATGCCGGTGATCAGGATTTCCGACTCGGTGGACTGGTCGAGAAAGCTGGGCGCCGGGCGGTGGATCGGGAACCGCGTGCTGGTGACGATCGGCCCGCGCTCGTCTACCGGATCGCCGATGACGTTCATGATCCGGCCGAGGGTTTCAGGGCCCACGGGAATGGAGATCGGCGCGCCGGTATCGGTGACCGTCTGGCCGCGCACCAGACCATCGGTGGTGTCCATCGCCACCGTCCGCACGACGCCTTCACCCAACTCCTGCGCCACCTCGAGCACCAGCTTGCGGCCTTCGAGGTTCACTTGCAGCGCATTCAGGATCTTCGGTAGCTCGCTCTCGTCGAACCGAACGTCGACGACCGCGCCCATTACCTGGGAGATGGTGCCTACGGCGTTGTTGCTATTCATTCCCTCAAGCTCCTTCACGAATCCCGGTTTCCGGCGTTCCGGCAGCGGCTTACACCGCTTCGGCGCCGGAGATAATTTCGATGAGTTCCTTGGTGATGGCGGCCTGGCGACTGCGGTTATAGACCAGCGTCAACCGCGCGATCATATCGCCGGCGTTGCGCGTGGCATTGTCCATCGCCGTCATCCGCGCCCCCTGCTCCGACGCGTAGCTTTCCAGCAGGGCGCGGAAAAGCTGCATCGAGAGGTTGGCGGGAAGCAGGTCGTTGAGCAGCGCCTCGTCGTCCGGCTCCATCTCGTAGACGCCGCCCTGCGGGGCAGCAGCGGCCATCTCGCCGACAGCGATTTCCTCGGCCGGAAGCGGGATGACCTGTTTGGACGTCACCACCTGGCTGATCGCTGACTTGAAGGTGTTGAACAGCAGTGTGCAGACATCGAACTCGCCGTCATCGAACATCGTCTGCAACTTGCGGGACAGTTCGCGGACCGGATCGAACTCGGCGCCGTTGCGGGTGACGTTCTCCAGTGTATCCATGATCAGCCGGCCGTAGTCGCGACGCAAAGCGTCGCGACCCTTGCGGCCGATCAGCAGGAGCTTCACCTCCTTGCCTTCACGCTGCAGCGCGGCGATCTTGCGCCGTGCCTCGCGCGCGATGTTGGCGTTGAAGCCGCCGGCAAGGCCGCGGTCGCTGGTGACGATCACCAGCAGGTGCTTCTGCTCGCTGCCGTGCCCAGCGAGCAGCTTGGGAGCATTCTCCGGCGAGGGCAGTCCGGCGAGCAGGCCGCCGAGCATCCGCTCCATGCTCTCGGCATAGGGGCGGCCCTGCTCCGCTGCCACTTGCGCCCGCTTCAGCTTTGCCGCCGCCACCATCTTCATGGCTGACGTGATCTTTTGCGTCGATTTGACGCTGGTTATGCGAACGCGCAGGTCTTTCAGGCTAGGCATGACCCGGTTTTCCCGTTGGCGATGTTGCTGTCAATGCCGTCGCTTCTACGAGAACGACTTGCCGAACCGCTCGAGGAAGGCTTTCAGCTTGTCCTCGATCTGCGGCGTGAGGTCCTTCTGCGTGCGGATCTCCTCCAGAATATCGGCGCCGTTAGCGCGGATGCTGACGAGCAGCGCCTCTTCGAAGCGGTTGACGTCATCGATCGGCACCGCATCGAGATAGCCGCGGGTACCAGCGTAGATCGCCACCACCTGCTCCTCGACCGGATAGGGGTGGAACTGCGGCTGCTTCAGCAGCTGGGTCAACCGCGAACCACGGCCCAGCAGCTTCTGCGTCGAGGCGTCGAGATCGGAGGCAAACTGGGCGAACGCCGCCATTTCGCGATACTGCGCCAACTCCAGCTTGATGGTGCCGGCAACCTTCTTCATCGCCTTGATCTGCGCCGCCGACCCGACGCGGCTGACCGAAAGGCCGACGTTCACTGCCGGACGAATGCCCTTATAGAACAGCTCGGTCTCCAGGAAGATCTGGCCGTCGGTGATGGAGATGACGTTGGTTGGGATGTACGCGGAGACGTCACCGGCCTGCGTCTCGATCACCGGCAGCGCGGTGAGCGAGCCCGAGCCGTTGTCCTTGTTCAGCTTCGCGGCACGCTCCAGCAGCCGTGAATGCAGATAGAAGACGTCACCGGGATAAGCCTCGCGGCCCGGCGGCCGGCGCAGCAGCAGCGACATCTGGCGATAGGCAACGGCCTGCTTCGAGAGGTCGTCGAAGAAGATCACCGCGTGCATGCCATTGTCGCGGAAGTATTCGCCGATGGCGCAGCCGACGTACGGCGCGAGATACTGCAGCGGCGCCGCTTCCGATGCAGTCGCGGCGACGACGCAGGTATAGGAGAGGGCGTCGTTGTCCTCGAGCACCTTGACGATCTGCGCGACCGACGAACGCTTCTGGCCGACGGCGACGTAGACGCAATAGAGCTTGCCGTGCTCGTCGGTGGCCTGATCGTTGATCCGCTTCTGATTGAGGATGGTATCGAGGATGATGGCGGTCTTGCCGGTCTGACGGTCACCGATGATCAGCTCACGCTGGCCGCGGCCTACCGGAATCAGGCAGTCGATGGCCTTGATACCGGTTTGCATCGGCTCATTCACCGATTGCCGCGGAATGATGCCGGGCGCCTTGACGTCGACGATGCGCCGCTCCGCGGCGTCGATCGGCCCCTTGCCGTCGATCGCCTCGCCGACAGCGTTCAGAACGCGACCCAGGAGCCCCTTACCGACCGGCGTATCGACGATGGCGCCGGTGCGCTTGACCGTGTCACCCTCGCGGATGTTGCGGTCGTCACCGAACAGCACGACACCGACGTTGTCCTCCTCCAGGTTCAGCGCCATGCCCTTGGTGCCGTCCGGGAACTCGACCATCTCGCCGGCCTGCACCTTGTCCAGGCCGTAAACCCGGGCGATGCCGTCGCCCACCGACAGGACGGTGCCGACCTCGGCAACCTCGGCCTCGGTCCCGAACGACGCAATCTGTTGTTTGAGAATGGCGGAAATTTCCGCCGCCCGGATTTCCATCACCCGATCCCCTTAATTGCAAAGCTCAACCGGAGCAGTTTTGTTTTTAGCGAACTGTCGACCATGCGCGAACCCAGCTTGACCACCAGACCACCGAGCAGGCTCGGATCGGTCCGCGCCGAGAGCACCACCTGGGAGCCGACTGCCTCCTTCAGCGCTGCACCGACCGCCGCCAGCTGTTCCTGGGTCAGCGGCTGCGCCGAAACCACATCGGCACTGGTCTCGCCCCGCGACCGCTCAAGCCGGAGCTTGTAGGCGGCGATGATGCCCGGCAGCGCGAACAGACGACCATTATGCGCAACCAAGCCGACGAAGCGGCGGGTCAGGGACGAGGCGCCCTGTTTTTCCAGGATCGCGTCCATCGCGTTGCGCTGGTCGGCGCGCGAGATCACCGGCGAGCGGATCGCACGCTCCAGGTCTTTGGAGTTGCGGATGAGTTCGGCCAGCCCCTGCAGCTCGCCGTTCACCTGGTCGAGCGCCCCGTCGGCTTCGGCCAAGTCGAACAGCGCGCCGGCGTAGCGTTCGGCGAGGCCGGTGGAGCCTTGCGTTGCGGATGTCACCGGAAAAGCGCCCTCATTGTTGTTGGTTATCGGGCCCTGCGACGGAAGGTTCGGCCCCAGATGTCCCGAGCCCGCGGCGAGAGTACAGAGGACAGCGATGTCGGCATGAGGTCCCGCCCGCGCGGCAGCTTTCTGTAACACGTTCGTTTTCGCCTTGCAACATGGCTGGTCTGTCGCCGCCAAGGCGAAATTTGTTTATCTGACAGCAGGTTGCTGTTTGAAACGGGACATCGCCGCCGCGACGGTGGCGAGAATCCCGCAGCCGCGTCCTTCTGCACCGGCGATGACGGCGGCGACCGCCCCGGTGAGCCCGCGTCACTTCGCCCCTCTAACCCTGAAACGGACCAGCCGGCGGAGCTGGGCAACCGTGACGCAACAGCAAATTGCGGCTGCAATTCCCGGAAACGCCGGCAGAGGGGCAGCATTGCGCCCTCTGCCTTGTTCTGCCTGGTTCGATCTTCAGCCGCTATACCCGGTTCTCAGCCGGTCGCCAGGGGACAGCTCAGCAGGCGCCCGGCGTCGCGCCGCAGGCGGCGTTTACCAGGGCGCCGATGTTGGCGGTGGTGAACGGCGAGGCCCCCTGCTGCTTGACAGCGGTATTGGTGTAGCCCCAGCTCGTCACATTGACGACGACATTGCGCGTCGCCTCGTTGCCCGCGGTCGTGCCTGACAGGACCGGCGCAACCCCCAGGTTGACCAGCCACGGGCCGCCGCTGGAGCCGCCGGTCTGCAGCGAGCCGATGATCGTATTGCCGGAATTGGCAGCGCTCACGAACCCCTGCGAATCGGTCCGCTGCATCAGCCTGCCGCCGTCGAGAGCAACCGGATAGCCGAGCTGGTTGATCAGCGCCTGGTTCGAGCCATTGTAGCCGTAGCCGTTCACGCCGTAGCCGTAAAAGCCAGTCCGCGTGCCGACGTAGCTGCCGCCGGAGAGGTTGAGCACCATGACTGCAACGTCATTGCGGCAGACGACCCCTCGCGTCGCGCAGCTGTCGGTGCCGTTCAGGTAGGACGTCAGGACGTAGACGGACTTTGCCGTCGATATGCCGTAGGGGGCGGTCCCGTTGTTGTAGGCGGGCGCGAACTGGAATCCCGTATAGAAGCGTTTCGCGCCGAACAGCGAGACGCAGTGCGCGGCGGTAACGACGAGACCTTTGCGGATCAGCGATGCCGTGCACAGCGCGGTACCGCTGCCGGTCTGGAAGAACAGCTTTCCGGCCGCGCGGTAGGGATAGAAGGACGAAGTCGTGTTGCCGACGACGTTTACCCGGCTGGTGGTGAACGGATGCCCAGACGTCCCGAAGGCTTCGGGAGCAACGCCGCTCGACTCCCCCTCCGCCGCCGGTTTGGCGGGAACGAGCACGATTGGGCTCTGCTTGCCGGAGCCGACGGCACCGGGCGTAACGCTCGGTTTGCCTTGCGGCACGGCGGGAGACAGAAGCGCCTGCAGCTGTGTCGGCGGCGCGTCAGGCGCCTGCGGCAGCGGCATTGCTCTGGCGTTGGCGTAATCCAGGCCCGGCCCTTGCGAACCCACGGTGGGCAGCGTGTACCTGCTAACGCTTCCTACTTGCGTGATGTCCTGCTTCTCTGCGGCTGCGGTGGCCAAGTCGGCAGCCAGCATCGATCCGCCGCAACCAAACAACAAAGATAGAATCCTTATGCGTGCCAAGGCGTTCTTGGCCAATGCGCCGCTGACAGTCACCCTCATCTCTATCCCTCTTGTTTCATCAGAGCCCAGTGCCGGGTCGATACACCAAGAACGTCTTCTGCGCACACAACGCCTTGGCGCAGGCAATACTTAATGCATAGCCAAACAATTCAAGCCATCTGAGCCTGCAGATTATAATTATCAAATCTATTTGAGTTGCGCGATAGTGTCAAGCGCTCAGCGCGGGCCTATACAACACTACCATAATGCAGAATTCACCGCGTGTTGCGATCTGGCTGTCGCTATGACCCTAACGGGTCACGCCAAGTCTCTACGGCGGAGATATGTATTGCTTGCCGTCGACCGGTTGCCAGCAGCAACAGCGTTTCCCCGCGTACGTTGCGATAATGGCCTGACCGTGGTACGATTGCTGTTCGCATTATCAATCGGGGGGATCTATCGGTGAGTTTGAGCGACTAATCCGCACGTGTCACACTGCGGTGGATTTCTTGTATCGCTTGCTGAGTGGGCCGGTGTACGGCGGCGCACTGGATAATATCATATTTCATTTAGCTGAGTGTGCATTAATCCGTTCGCGCGGCACGTTGGATTGTTAATATAAAAGATGATATAAATAGGGAGTGTTATGATGTTTAAATTAGCGAATTGTGAATTTTACATTTGGATTGTGTCGGCACTGCACTGGCAGCGGGGTTTATCGCGGATGTTGGCACTGACGCCAATGTCAACGTTCTTTGTCCCTGTATGGATATCCGCCGTGCTGGCCTGTATGACTATGGCGACCACCGCATTGGCCGAAGGGGGCACAGAAGAGGGTGGATCAAACGAATTGTGCGCATCTGAGAGTGATCTTGCGGCATTGAATGCGCGGGTATTACAGACAGAACTCATGGTAGCAGCACTTAGCTGCGATGAGCGTCAACAGTACAATAACTGTATTGTGGATTATCGGTCCGTGCTAAGTGAACGTAGTCAGGCATTGCAGGGGATGTTCAAGCGGGCGTATGGAGCGGAGGGAACCGACCGGCTGAATTCCTTCGTTACCAAGATGGCTAACAACTCGTCGCAGCAAGTTACCGACAGGGGTAATGGCTACTGTGCCTATGCTGGTGAACTGTTCAAGGAGGTCCTGGCGAACAGACCGTCCGACCTGAACCTGTTGACCAGCAAACCATGGATCGAAGACCGTCACGGCTACAGGCCGTGCGTTCTCGAAGCATCGCGCAAGCCAACCGGCTAGGTACGGCCGTCTGCCGCTTCCGGAGCACGGCCAAGGGCGCGCAGGGGGTCAGCGCTGGCGGCAACCCCTTCCGCGCCCGTTCAATCTCGCAAAGAGCCTCGGGGTGCGGCGCGCATACTGCTCGCGCTTTCGCCTCCCGGCATGCCTGCCGGAAGAGTGTCGCCGGCAGGCCCGCTCCCGCGCCGCGACCGGGGCGAAAAAATCGGCGCCGATCGGTCAGTTGCCAAGCCGTGGAACCGGAGTTGACGACGCACGTTACGCGTGCGATCGGATCATGTGCTTCGTCGCCGCCGGCCCCATGTCGTGCGGACGAAGCGGAACGAGGGAGGTAACGAATGAACAGGCGCATGCTGATGAGGGCAGCGTTGGTCGTCGCCGCAGTCGCGGTGATCCCCTTTGCCGTCTCGACGACGGCGGCGGCGAAGAGCGGCAAGGAGATCCGGGCTGAGGCAGAGGCCACCCTGACACGGCTTTACAACCAGGACGCCGCCGCCCGCAACCTCAGCCGCCGGGCCAACGGCATTCTCGTGTTTCCCGAGATCACCAAGGGCGGCGTCGGCATCGGCGGCTCCTACGGCGAAGGTGTCCTTTTCGTCGGCGGCAAGCCGTCCGGCTACTACAGCGTCGGCTCCGGATCGCTCGGTCTCACCCTCGGCGCCCAATCGTTCTCGCAGGTGATCATGTTCATGACCCCCGAGGCCCTGCAGTCCTTCCGTAAGAGCAAGGGCTGGGAAGCGGGCGTCGACGGCTCTGTCGTCGCCATCGACGAGGGCAAGGCCGCATCCTACAGCACGATTCAGGACACCACCCAGCCGGTCGATCCGGTGATCGGCTTCACCTTCGGCCAGCAGGGGCTGATGTTCGACGCCTCGATCAAGGGCGCCAAGTTTACCCCCATCAAGCGCTAGCCGGCGGGGGGCATCGCCATCGGGCGGCGCCCCCTTCCCTGTCGCTGCCGCTCAGCGGTTCAGGCGGTCGCAGCCAGTGCCTTGTCGAGGTAGTCGTTGATGGCCTTGGCAAGTTCCGACATATGCTCGGCGAAGAAATGGTCGGCACCGGCGATCGCCTTGTACTCGACCGTCACACTGCGCTGGTGCGCCAGCTTCTTCGCCAGCTTCTCCGCGGCTTCCGGCGAGACGACATCGTCGCGGCTGCCGTGAAGCATCAGACCCGACGCCGGACAGGGGGCGAGGAAGGAGAAGTCGAGGTTGCCGGCAGGCGGCGCGACGGAGACAAAGCCGTCGATCTCGGGCCGGCGCATCAGCAGCTGCATGCCGATCCAGGCGCCGAACGAATAGCCGGCGATCCAGCATCCCGAAGCGTTGGGATTGATCGTCTGGATCCAGTCGAGCGCCGACGCGGCATCGCTCAGTTCGCCAGGACCGCTGTCGAAACGGCCCTGGGAGCGCCCGACACCGCGAAAGTTGAATCGCAGGACGGAAAATCCGCGCTTCTGGAAGGCCTGAAACAGGGCAAAGACGACCCGATTGTTCATCGTCCCGCCATGCAGCGGGTGCGGATGCAGGATCAGCGCGATGGGTGCCGCTGCTCGCTTCGAGTGATGGTAGCGCCCTTCGAGGCGACCTTCTGTCCCATTGAAGATTACTTCGGGCATCCTGTCCACACGTTGTGACGCTCCACCTGTTGCCGCTATGCCCGCAATCCCGATTGCGCTGGTCGGATAGCCGGCGCTGCCAAATCAGCGGTCTCGGAGAAATTCTTGATCGCGTTAGTCGGCATCTTATATACCTGGAAGCGCTTCGGACGGCGAGGCCTCACCGCGCCCATCGCCCCCAGGGGCAGAGAAGGATCCAGAAAATATCGAAAGAGCCATGTTTTTCAAGAGGCTTCAGGAAGACATAGACGCCTTTATGGCGCGCGATCCGGCCGCCCGATCACGGCTGGAAATCCTCATCTGCTATCCGGGGCTGCACGCCCTGCTGCTTTGGCGAATCAGCAGCAGGCTCTGGCGGCGCCAGATGTTCCTGCCGGCGCGGATCATCTCGCAACTTGGGCGGTTGATAACGGCCATCGAAATCCATCCCGGCGCGGTCATCGGCCGACGCTTCGTCATCGATCATGGCACCGGCGTCGTTATCGGCGAGACTGCCGAGATTGGCGATGACGTTACCCTCTATCAGGGCGTAACGCTCGGCGGCATCTCGCCGTCGGTCAATTCGCACATGCAGGTCAACGTCAAGCGTCATCCGACGCTGAAGACCGGGGTGATCGTCGGTTCCGGCGCTCAGATCCTCGGCCCGATCGTCGTCGGCGAGGGTGCTCGCATCGGTGCCAACTCCGTTGTCACCCGCGACGTCGATCCGGGGATCACGGCCGTCGGCATTCCGGCGCACACGGTCTCGCCGCCCAATGGCGGCGCCAGCGAGGGCTTCTCCGCTTACGGCACGCCCGCCGGTGGCTGTCCCGATCCGGTGCTCGTTTCCATCGACGGGCTGCGCAGCGACGTGGCCGAGCTGGCCGCGCGCCTGCAGACACTGCAGGCTGAGCTTCAGTCGGTGCGGCACGCGATCGGACGGGTCGACGGGGAAATGAACGCCCAAGCAGACGAGATGGCGGGGGCCGCCGGGCCGTCGGCAGCGGTGATCGTTGCCGACCGTCCGCAACACTGATCACCGGTGAGATCGGAGGAAGTCGGCGTGAAACTGAGCACCAAGGGTCGATACGCGGTGATGGCGATGGCAGACCTCGCCCACCACAGCAACGGCAGGCCGGTTGCGCTGGCCGAGGTTGCGGATCGGCAGGAAATCTCGCTGTCCTACCTTGAGCAGCTGTTCGGCCGGCTGCGTCGTGGCGGCCTCGTCAGCAGTGTGCGCGGGCCCGGAGGGGGCTATATGCTGGCCCGCGAGGCCGGCGAGATGCGCATCGCCGATATCATCCTTGCGGTGGACGAGCCGATCAAGGCGACCCGCTGCACCCCCGGCTCCCCCACCGGCTGCCATTCCCACAAGGGCCGCTGCCTGACCCACGACCTGTGGGAGGAGCTTGGCAACCAGATCTACCTCTATCTGAGTTCGGTCACGCTGGCGGACGTCTGCGAGCGCCGCGTCCTCGGCACCAGCCGGATGTTCTTCGGCTCGGCGCGGAGCGAACGGCCGGCAGCCGTCGCGGCCAGCTAGGTTGGAGGTCGAAGCTTACGGCGATGGTGACCACCTACCTCGACCATAACGCGACGACGCCGTTACGGCCGGAGGCCGCCGCGGCCATGGCGGCCGCCCTGTCGACCGCCGGTAACCCGTCGTCCGTGCATGCGTCCGGCCGGCAGGCGCGACGGGTGGTCGAGGATGCCCGCGAACAGGTGGCAGCGCTGGTCAATGCGGCCCCGGCCGACGTCGTCTTTACCAGCGGCGGTACCGAAGCCAACGCCCTGGCGCTGGCCGGCATGAGTGTGCGGCGGGTGCTGGTTTCCGCCGTCGAGCACCCATCGGTGCTGCGGGCGGTCGATGCGCCGGAGCTGCTTCCGGTCGATCGTCACGGCGTTGTACGGCTCGATGCCCTGGAGGCGTCACTGGCGGCGTCCGCCGAGCCTGCGCTGGTTTCGGTCATGTGGGCCGGCAACGAGACTGGCGTCATCCAACCGATCGCCGCCATCGCCGCCGTGTGCCGACGCTTTGGGGCCATCCTGCACAGCGATGCGGTGCAGGCGGCCGGCCGCATTCCGATTGACCTGCGTTCGGCGGATGTTCAGCTGCTGTCGCTGTCGGCGCACAAGCTGGGCGGACCAATGGGGGTCGGCGCCCTCATCGTCGATCCTGCCCTCGTCCTGCGGCCGATCCTGCGCGGTGGCGGACAGGAGCGCGGGCTACGGGCCGGCACCGAGAATCTGACCGGCATCGCCGGCTTCGGCGCCGCCGCCGAACGCGCGCGCGCCCTCGCCGATGCCGCGCGGCTGACCCTGCTGCGCGATCGGCTGGAGCGGCGGTTGCACGCGCTCTGCCCGGCGGCGCCGGTGTTCGGGGCGGGCGCATCGCGCCTGCCCAACACGTCCTGCATCGGTATGCCGGGAGTACCGGCGGAAACCCAGGTGATCGCCTTCGACCTCGCCGGCGTCGCCGTCAGCGCCGGCACCGCCTGCTCGTCGGGGCGGGTCACCCGCAGCAGCGTGCTCGCGGCGATGGGGATTGGCGACGATCTTGCAAGCACTGCCCTTCGAGTGAGCCTGGGTTGGACCACCGGCGAGGCAGATGTGGAGCGGTTTATTGAAGTCTGGACCAGCATTTACGCCCGGGCATCCGGTCGCAGTACGGCGCTTGCGGCCGGCAGAGCGGAAACAGCGACGCTCGGAAGCCGTGTCGGAAAGGTGACAAGATGAACGATTTCGCCGGTTTTGCGACGAAGCATACGCGCGCCGCCAACAGCGCGGTGCCGATCTACCTGGACTATCAGGCAACGACGCCGACCGATCCGCGCGTGGTCGAGGCGATGCTGCCCTACTTCACCGAGAAGTTCGGCAACCCGCACTCCCGCAATCACCGCTTCGGCTGGGACGCCGAGGAAGGCGTGGCGCAGGCGCGTCATCAGGTGGCCAGCATCATCGGCGCCAACGAGAAGGAGATCATCTTCACTTCCGGCGCCACCGAGTCCAACAACCTTGCGATCAAAGGCGTCGCCCGCTTCTACAAGGACAAGAAGCGGCACATCATCACCTGCGTGACCGAGCACAAGTGCGTCCTCGACAGTGCCCGCCACCTGGAGCTTGAAGGCTTCCGGGTGACCTACCTGCCGGTACAGAAAAATGGCCTGATCGATCTCGACCTGCTGCGGTCCTCGATCGCCGACGACACCGTGCTGGTCTCGATCATGGCGGTTAACAATGAGATCGGCGTCATCCAGCCGCTTGCCGAGATCGGCCGGATCTGCCGGGAGAAGAAGGTCTTCTTCCACACCGACGGGGCACAGGCCGTCGGCAAGATTCCCCTCGACGTCGAAGCGATGCAGATCGACCTGATGAGCATCTCGGGTCACAAGATCTACGGACCCAAGGGCATCGGCGCGCTCTTTGTCCGCCGGCGGCCGCGGGTGCGGCTGGAGGCGATCATCAGCGGTGGCGGCCAGGAGCGCGGCATGCGCTCCGGCACCCTGCCGACGCCGCTGTGCGTCGGACTGGGCGAAGCCTGCCGCATCGCTCAGGAGGAGATGGGCGCCGAGGCGGAACGGCTGCACGCCCTGCGCACCCGCTTCCTCGACAAGATCACCGAGCAGCTGCCGGAGGTCTACGTCAACGGCGATCTGCAGAACCGCATCCCCGGCAACCTCAACCTCAGCTTCGCCTACGTCGAAGGCGAGGGGCTGATGATGGGGATCAAGGACCTCGCCGTCTCGTCGGGATCGGCGTGCACGTCGGCCTCGCTGGAACCCTCCTACGTGCTGCGCGCGCTGGGGGTCGAGGAGGAACTCGCCCACACCAGCCTGCGCATCGGCATGGGCCGGTTCACCACCGAAGCTGAGGTCGATTATGCTGTCGATCGCATCGTTGGCGAAGTCCGCCGGCTCCGCAGCATGAGCCCGCTGTGGGAAATGGCGCAGGAAGGAATCGACATTAAATCAATCAAGTGGGCCGCACACTGAGCCGTCAGCCACACAGGTGGCTGGGCGGTCCCGCAAGAAGGAGGACGAACATGGCGTACAGCAACAAGGTGGTCGACCATTACGAAAACCCTCGTAATGTCGGCGGCTTCGACAAGACTGACGACGGGGTCGGCACCGGCTTGGTCGGGGCGCCCGCGTGCGGCGACGTAATGAAGCTGCAGATCAAGGTGAGCCCGGAAGGCATCATCGAGGATGCGAAGTTCAAGACCTTCGGCTGCGGTTCGGCGATCGCCTCATCGTCGCTGGTGACCGAGTGGGTCAAGGGCAAGTCGCTGGACGAGGCGCAGGGCATCAAGAACACCCAGATCGCCGAGCATCTGGCACTGCCGCCGGTAAAGATTCACTGCTCGGTTCTCGCCGAGGATGCGATCAAGGCGGCGATCAACGACTACCGGCAAAAGGCCGCAAGCCGCCCCGCCTCCGAAGCCAAAACCGAAGAGGTTGTCTGAGGCAACCGTAGCAGAAGAGGACGCACGACAGATCATGCCGGCAGCACGCTCGCAGCCCATCACCGTTACTCCCGCCGCCATCGAGCGCGTCAAGGCGCTGCTTGCCGATCGCGATAAGCCCTCGGCCGGTGTCCGCATCGGCATTCGCGCCCGCGGCTGCTCGGGCATGTCCTACACGCTCGAGTACGCCGACGAGCGCACCCCGTTCGACGAGGTCGTCGAGACGCAAGGGGTGACCATTCTCATCGATCCGAAGGCGACGATGTTCATCCTCGGTACCGAAATGGACTTCGTTGAGGACAAGCTGGAGAGCGGCTTCGTTTTCCGCAACCCGAACGAGAAGGGACGCTGTGGCTGCGGCGAGTCCTTCCACGTCTGAGCGATAAGTAGGGGCCGGAACAGCCGGCCGGAGGTGGACCGAAGCGATGGATGGCTCGGAAAGCAGAGAGAATCTGTTGGCAGTGAAGGCGGCGAGCGCCGTCAAGACGACAGGCGTGCCAGCGCCATGCTGGTCGTGCCGTGGACCGGTCGACCGGTCGGCGGTGTTCTGCGGCACCTGCGCCGCGGTGCAGCCGCCCGGCCAGACCGATTACTTCACCCGGCTCGGCATCCCGCCGTCGTTCGACATTGATGGCGCCCTGCTGGACAGACGCTATTTCGAGCAGCAGCGGCAGCTCCACCCGGACCGCTTCGCCACCCGCACCGGGCGGGAGCGGGCACTATCACAGAGCCAGGCCACTGCGATCAACGAGGCGTACGAGACGTTGAAGGACCCGCTGCGCCGAGCCGACTACCTGCTGCAGACCCGGAAGGGAGCGGCCACACCCGCCGGCTGCAATATGGTCAACGACAACGCGTTGTTGATGGAGGCACTGGAGCTGCGCGAAGCGCTCGCCGAGGCGGGCACTGCCGATGCGGTGAAGCTCCTGGCGCGACGGAGTGAAACCGACATCGAGAGTTGCCTGCGCAACCTCTCCTCCGCGTTTGCCGAAGACGATCTCAAGATGGCCTCCTGGCTGACGACCCGCCTCAAGTATCTGCGCAAGTTCGCCGACGACTGCCGCGCGCGCCGGCTACAGTTGGCGCGCGCGTGATTCAATGGCTCAGCTTCTACAGATTCACGAGCCGGGCGCCACGCCGGAACCCGGCACCGATGAGGCCCCACTCGCCGTCGGCGTCGATCTCGGTACCACTAACTCGGTCGTCGCCATAGGGGAAGACGCGGGCGTCCGGGTGCTGCGCGATGAGAACGGCATCGGCCTCGTTCCCTCCATCGTCGCCTACGCCGCCGATGGCTCGGCGATCGTCGGCGAGCTGGCGCGCCGGTTGATGTTGGACCGGCCGGAGGCCGTGGTGGGCTCGGTCAAGCGGTTGATGGGTCGCGGCATTGCCGACGTCAAGACGTTGGCCGGCACCCTGCCCTACCAGCTGGTCGACGGCGACGGCAGCATGGGAACGGGCGGCAGGATGGCGCGGGTGGTAGTCGCCGGGCACGTCTTCAGCCCCGTCGAGATCTCTGCCGAGATCCTGCGCGCGCTGAAGGAACGTGCCGAGATGCAGCTCGGCCGCACCGTCGACCGCGCCGTCGTCACCGTCCCCGCCTACTTCGACGATGCCGCGCGCACCGCAACCCGCGATGCCGCCCGTCTTGCCGGACTGGAGGTGCTGCGGCTGGTCAACGAGCCTACCGCCGCCGCCCTCGCCTACGGACTCGACGAGGGCGCCGAGGGCATCTACGCCATCTACGACCTCGGCGGCGGCACCTTCGATGTCTCCTTGCTGAACATGCAGAAGGGCGTCTTCCAGGTGCTGGCGACTGGCGGCGATGCAGCGTTGGGGGGCGACGATTTCGATCACGCGGTCGCCGAGCACTTTCTGGCGCAGCGGCGGCAGCAGCGCGGCGACGAGCCGCTCGCGGTAGCCGATGTCAAGCTGGCGCTGATGACCGGCCGCATCGCCAAGGAGTGCCTCAGCACCCAGAAATGGGGTGAGTGGACGCTAAACATCGGCGACGTTCCGAGCCTGCATCGTTTTGATCGGCCGGCGCTGGAAGGATTGCTGGATCCGCTGATCGATCGCACCATCCACATCTGCCGGCAGGTGCTCGACGACGCCGGCGTCGATCCGGCGGATGTGCAGGGTGTTGTCCTCGTCGGCGGCTCGACCCGGGTGCCACTGGTACGCCAGCGTGTCGGCGAGCTGTTCGGCCGCGAGCCGCTGTCCGACATCGACCCCGACGAGGTCGTGGCGGTCGGCGCCGCCCTGCAGGCGAAGGCGCTGACGCGCGGGTCCGAGACGCTGCTGATCGATGTCACGCCGCTGTCGCTCGGTATCGAGACGATGGGCGGCATCGTCGAGAAGGTCATCCCCCGCAACACGCCGATCCCGGTGGCGAGAGCGCAGGAATTCACCACATACCAGGACGGCCAGCAGGCGATGGCGATCCACGTCGTCCAGGGTGAACGGGAGCTGGTCGACCAGTGCCGCTCCCTTGCCCGCTTCGAGCTGCGCGACATTCCGCCGATGACCGCCGGCGCGGCGCGCATCAGGGTGACCTTCGCCGTCGATGCCGACGGTCTGCTCACCGTGTCGGCACTGGAAACCACGACCGGCAGCGAGCAGAAGGTCGCGGTGAAGCCATCCTACGGCTTGACCGAGGACGAGATGGCGCAGATGCTGTATGATGCATTGCAGCATGGCGCCGAGGACATGCGGCTGCGGGTTCTTTCTGAGGCCCGGGTCGAGGCTAAGCGGGTGCTGGTGGCGCTCGCCGCGGCGCTCGCCGTCGATGGCGACCTGCTGACCGACGAGGAGCGGCAGGCGCTCGATGCGCAGGTTGCAGCGGTGGAAACCGCCATAGCCGGCGAGGACCGCGACGCCATCAACGCTGCGGTCGAGGAACTTGAAACGCTGTCCCGGCCGTTTGCCGAGCGGCGGATGGACCGGGGAATTCGTGCCGCCCTCAGCGGACGCGAACTGAAGGATTTTGAGGCGGCGGGCCGCTAAACAACAACAACGGCGCGCTGGAAGGGTCGTGAGGGTATGATGCCGAAAATGACGTTCGTTTCGGCGGACGGGAAGATGCGCACCGAAGTCGAGGCTCCACTCGGCTTGTCCGTTCTGGAGATCGCACATCGCAATGATATCGATCTCGAAGGTGCCTGCGAGGGCTCGCTCGCCTGCTCCACCTGCCATGTGATCGTTGATCCGCAATGGTTCGACCAGCTCGACGAGCCGAGCGAGGAAGAGGAGGACATGCTCGATCTCGCCTTCGGCCTGACGCACACGTCCCGCCTGGGCTGCCAGATCAAGATGACCGAAGAACTCGACGGACTGACGGTGACGCTACCGTCGGCCACCCGCAACATGATGGTCGACCGCTAGCGGCCACTCCGGACCGGGCACAGGGAGACGGGGGAGGTTGGCTTTGCGCTGGAATGACGTTTACGACATCGCGATCGCGCTTGAGGAAGAGCATCCGGACGCCGACGTGATCAACCTGCGCTTCACCGACCTGTGGAAGTGGGTGCAGGAATTGCCGGGCTTCGACGACGACCCGATGCGCTCCAACGAGAAAATCCTCGAAGCGATCCAGATGGCTTGGCTCGACGAGCGGACGTGACCGACGGCGGCCGGCAGCCCGCCGATAGATCGCTGATCGCAAGGCTGCGCCGCGCCTGTGTGGGCGGCTGGGAGGCGTATATCCGGCATCGCTTCGTTCGCGAGCTCGCTGCCGGGACGCTGCCGCAGCCGTGCTTCCGCCGTTATCTGGTTCAGGACTACCTCTTTCTCATACACTTCGCCCGGGCCTACGGACTCGCTGCCTTCAAGGCCGATACCCTCGCCGATATCCGCGCCGCAGCGGCGGGGCTCGCCGCGATCGTGGATCGTGAGATGGATCTGCACGTCGCCTACTGCGCCGCATGGGATCTGAGCGAAGCGGAGATGGCGGCGACAGCGGAGGCGGACGCGACCATCGCGTACACCCGGTTCGTGCTGGACAAGGGACTCGCCGGCGATCTCCTCGACCTGCAGGTGGCGTTGGCCCCTTGCATCATCGGCTACGCCGATATCGGACGGGAACTGGCCGCCGATCCGGCGACGCGATGGGACGGCAACCCCTATCGCGCCTGGATCGAGAGCTACGCTGCCGCAGAGTACCAGGACGTCGCCGCCGACCACGCGCGCCAGCTCGATGCCCTCGCGGCGCGCCGCGGCGGCGAAGACCGCCTGCCCTCCCTTTCGGAAACCTTCCGGCAGGCGACGCGCCTGGAGACGGCGTTCTGGGAGATGGGCTTCACCGCGGATGTCTGAGTCTCTCGTGCCCGTCGCGAGGGCTCATATCGCCTTCACTGGCCCGCCGTCTCTCCGGCACCGGCCTTCTGGGCGGAAGACAGGCTTTCGGCGTTGATGTTGCCACAGTAGACGAAAGCTTCCCGGCCGAAATCGTAAATCCAGGTATCGGCGTTGCTGCGGCAGTAGGCGGCCAGTTCCGCCGGACGGCGCAAGCCGTCGAGGTCCTGCCCGATGAGGCGCTGGAAGCCCCCCAGCACCGCTCCCAGCATGCCGCGCTTCGGTTCCGCCGGTGCCGCCGCACTCGCTGGTGGGGGAACTGGCGCCTGACGCTGGCGCGCTTGCGCGCGAGCACGCACCGCAGTATCGAGGTGTGCTAGGAGCAGATCATCGATCCGCCCATCGGGTCGAACGCCGACGCTCTTCTGAAAATCTCTGACCGCCGCCTCGGTCCGATAACCCATGCGGCCATCGGCGCCGCCAAGATCGTAGCCCAGCGCCATCAGCCGGTGCTGGGCCTCCGTGATCATCTTCGTCGTGGGCGGTAGGTGTGCGGGTCGCGGGGGCGGCAGCGCGAGATCGCCGTGCGGCGGCACCGTCGCCGGGCGTGGCTCGCCAGGCGGAAAAGTGCGATCGGAAGGCCGTCCCTCCGATGGTGCCGCCGACGGGGGAACCTCCGCCGAGGCTTCAGCCGTCGCCACCGCATCAGCCGTCTGTTCCGGTGAATGCACCGGAGCCAGCGGCATGAGGATATCGCCGGCGAGCGGGTCGTTCACTTGGCCACTCGGCGATGCCCCGGCACGAATGTCGGCGGCGGACTCTTCTTGCGGCTCTTGCGCCTCGTCGGGGGAGGCGGCCGGCTCGGACGTCCCTCCAGCAGGAGAATCGGACGCAGACAGCAGCGATTGCTCGTCGGCGCTGAAGATCGCCGTCGTCGCCGTGCGCCAGTTGGACCGGACGAAAGCGCTGTCATCCAGCCACAGCTTGGAAACCAGCACCGCCAGTCCGAGAACAAGTGCAATCGCGACGCCGGAGCGCCACATCGTCATCACCCAGGCCCACACCCCCTGCACCAAGCCGGCTCAGAATCGCGATGCCGGGACGGTTGTCAATCTGCCAACATCAGCAGCGTTGATCCTCGTACTGCATTGCGGCGTTTGTATCGCAATGCAGCGGGCGGCCCCGCGGCACCCGGCGGCAACGGCGCGCCGGCGAGAAGTCCGCTTTCCTTTCGTTCCGGATGAAGGCAGGGCGGGAGCCTTGTCCGCCGGTCCCTAGCCCGCCGGCGGCTCCATCAGGTCAGCGAGCTTGTGGTCGAGCGGCGAGACCTTCCAGACCGGCACGCGGAATGCCATCTCCGCCGCTGCCGCCGGCATTCCGGCGGGCAGCATGCCGTCGACAAATCGCAGCCACTGCTCCTCGCCCCGTGCAGCGACATCGAAGCTGATCACCGTCCCGTCGGTCCGGGTGACGCTGACCCGCGTCGTCTTGTCGGCAGGAAAGTTCGCCGCATCCATCAGCGCCAAGTCGTCCAGCGACATATCCGCCGCCACCTCGACGATCTGGTCGACGATCTCCGGCCGCTTCACCTTTTCCTTGTCCTTCGCCGGCAGTTCGGCGACACGCAAGCTGCCGCTGTCCTCACGGACGATCGTCAGCGTCGATTTGTCCGGATGGACGATGCGCACCTGCCGGACCTCCGCCGCCGGCACATCGAACAACCGCCGCTCCACCCAGTTCCCCGGCTTGGCGTCGGCATCGACAGCGCCGTGGGCCAGCCATGCCTGCCCGTCGCCGGGCACGCGCACGTAGGTGGAGGCTTCGCCGCCGGTGCCGCCGCCGGACTTGCCGATGATCAGATCCGCGACCGCATCGCCCCCGGTGTTGCGCAGGATGATCTCCTTCGAGGTCGCTCCCGGCGTATCGACGTCCTCGACCGATAGCTGGGCCCAGCGGTCCGTGCGCGCGGTTTTTGCCTCCAGTTTCTCCAGCTGCACCAGGCCGCGCGCCACCTCCCGCACCTTGTCGGCCTTGGCCGGGTAGCCGGCGTATTCGGCCAGCGCCCAGCCATCGGCGACGCGGTGGACGGTGAGCGTCGCGCCGCCCTCGCGCACCACGACAGCGGTCACGTCGCCGAGGCGGTCCGCCAGCCCGGGCAGCACCGGACCGGCGGCTGCCACATCGCTGTGCGGCCTGGTGCCGCCGACGACGGTCAGGACCGCGGCACCGGTTGCCAGAATGGTAACCGCCGCCAGGATCAGAAAGGATCGCACCCGCATCGCTGCCTTGCCCCGCTCAGCCGCGCGACTGCCGCTTGGCCCGCGTCCGCCGCATTCGGCCGACGAGGGCGACGACGCCGCCGATGCCGCACAGCACGATCGGCACGGCGGCGATGTTGACGAACTTCACCTGCTGTTGCAGCCGGTCGATGTCGCTCTGCAGCGCATGCTGAACGTTGCGCAGATCGCGGCGCACCGACAGCATCTCGCCGCGGAACCGCTCGATGGCTGCCTTGTCATCGGCGGTGAGCATCAGCTCGCCGGCCGGACCCTCGCCACGCTGCTGGACGCCCTGCAGCTGCTGCTCCAGCTCCTTCAGCCGCTGCTGCAGCTCCTGCTCCTTGCTCCGGTACTGCGCCTCGGCATCGCGGCGCAGCTCATCGACCAGCGTGAACGGCCGGTAGGAGGTGCCGCGGCCGCGCAGGCCGATCAACGCGTCCGCATCCGCGAGGTTCTCCAGCGCGTTGATGACGAAATCGCCGTTGCCGGCGGTCGGCACCTCGACGCGCTGGCCGAAGAAGTCGGTCGTCTGCAGCCAGAAGCGGTCGTAGAGCATATCGGCATCGCCGACGACAATCACCTGCAGCGGCCGCGGCTCGTTCGCTTCCTCGCCCTGCGGGAACGCCAGCGGCGCGTTGCCAGCGACCCGCACCGCCAGGGACAGCGGCTTGCCGCCCGGCTGGAAGTCCCGCAGCAGGCCAGTGATGTCGGGGACGAGGCGCAGTTTCTCGGCATCGAGCGGCATCGACCGCGGGCCGGTCCAGAACAGCGGGGTCACTGTCAGCGCGTTGTCCGGCACCGGCTCGATGATACCGCTGGTGGCGACATTGAGCCGCTCGATGTTGGCCATCACCGGATCGCCCTCGTCGAAGTTCTCGCGGCCAAGGCTCATCCAGGCGATATACGAGCCGATGCCGCCGCGGGCGCCAGTCGAGACCCGCCGCGCGGCATCGATATCGCCCGCCACCTTCCCCGCCACGACGTCGATGCCCCACGTGCGCAGCAGCTTTGCCCGGTCCTCCGCGGTCCCTTTCGTCGCGTCCTCGTCCTCGCCGCGAAAGGCCTGCGCGCTTTCGACGAGCGGATCAGCGAACGCCAGCACCCGGCCGCCGTCGTGGACGAAGCGATCGACGGCATGCAGCGCATCGGTGCTGAGGCGCGCGAAGTCGGTGATCATCAGCGTCCTGACTTTCGGGGGGATCACCGGAACGTCGGCATCGATCGTCTCGACGGTAAAGAATTCGCGGATCTGTTCGAGGACCCGGATGGGTGGCGGCGCGCCGGTCCCGGCCATCGCGCCCATCGGATCATTGGGAAGCGCATCGATCAGCCCGAGAGCCGGCCGATCGATGACGGCAAGCCCGTGCACCAGCTTGGTCAGGTCGTATTCCAGGAACGGCTCGCGCTCCAGGTTGAAGAAGGGGATCACCGCCCGGCCGTCGACGCTGTTGGTGCCGACGAGGCCGAAGTAGCCGAGTTCGCCCGCCTGGTTCAGCGGCACCCCCTGCAGGCCGTCGGCGACCGCCCGGTCCTCGGCATCCGAATACGGCTCCGGCTGCAGCAACTCGAGGGTCAGCCGGCCGCCAGACAGTGAAGCATAGCGCTCCAGCAGCTCGCGCACCCGCGTGTAGTAGGCGCCGTAGGCCGGCGCCACCTCGCCTAACCGCGGCGAGAAATAGAGTCGGAGCTGGATCGGGTCTTCCAGCGACGTCATCAGCCGCCGCGTTCCCTCGGAGAGGGTGTAGAGGCGGCCCTGGGTCAGATCCACCTGGGTGCCGCGGAACGCCGCATTGGCGAGAACGTTGACGGCGACCAGCAGGATCGCGGCGAGGACGAGACCGGCGATGGCCAGCCGCGAGCCCTGCAACTTTTGCAGCCAGTGCATGGGTGTGCTCTCCTCAGGCTGCCCGTTCGGCGTCGAGGACGACCACCGTCGCGAACAGCCAGAAGGCGATCATCGAAAGGAAGAAGACGAGGTCGCGGCCGTCGATGACCCCCTTGGAGATCGCGCCGAAGCGCGTCAGGAAGCTGAAGCCGGCGATGGTGTCGGCCGCACCGGGAAGCACTGCCCGGACCCCGTCCTGCACCAAGTCGACGCCCGCCATGCACAACAGGAACGAGACGGCGGCGGCGAGGATGAAGGCGACGACTTGGTTGCGGGTGACCGCCGACAGGCAGGAGCCGATGGCAAGGAAAGCGCCGGCCATCAGCAGGCTGCCGAGGTAGCCGGCGAGGATCACACCGTTGTCCGGATCGCCGAGGATGTTGACGGTGATCCACAGCGGAAAGGTCAACGCGAGGGCAACGGCCACGAACAGCCAGGCGGCGAGGAACTTGCCGAGGACGGCAGCGGTGGTGGACATCGGCATGGTCAGCAGCAACTCGATCGTGCCGCTCTTGCGCTCTTCGGCCCACAGCCGCATCGCCACCGCCGGGATCAGGAACAGGTAGAGCCAGGG
>JAEULG010000006.1 GCA_016793875.1 Rhodospirillales bacterium
ATGGCGCCGCCGGGCCGTCGTTGGGCAACGTGGAGTTATGGTAGAAATAAAAAGCGCCTCGCTGAAGGCGAGGCGCCACAGGTCATCGAACGTGTCCGCTAAATTATATAAGCGCTATTTGTAGTAGCCGACACCGCAAACCTCGTCACCGATCTTGGTGACGTAGGTCATCTTCTGGACGGGATCCGTCCCGCCGGGCTTCGGCCACATGTAGGACACTTCCTCCAATTTACCGGGCTGTGCGCTCTTGTAGATTTCTTCGCCGAACGCTTTCCCGGCCTTGTCCTTCAGATCCTTCAGACTTTGTCCCACCAGAGCGGCATTAGCACCGTGCGCAGTGAATTTGCCGTCTGGGCCCGCGCAGAACGGGTAGAGATCCTTTTCCTTGTAAGACCCCGCGGTAATGTCCTGCAGGGTCTTTGCTTCATTGGCCTTCATGGCGACAGCGACCTTTTCGAGCATCGCTTTCGCTTCCGCAGGCGTTCCCAGATCCTGTGCAGCTGCTGGCACCGCCGCAACACACAGAGCGATTAACGGCAACGAACTCATACGCACGAATCGCATCTGACGTTCTTCCTCCCAGAGCCACTGACCGGACGCGGGCACCTTCTACGCTCGCCCCGGTTGTACCCCCCATTGATTCGGCGGGTGTTGGCAGGGAACATCGCCGCAGAAAAAGGCGAAAGTTTGACGTCGTCAGCGCTACCCTTGCGAGAGATTCTCAATCGAGGTGAGGCGGCAGCAGCACCCGCAGGTTCTCGAGCGTGTCCGCCTGCTCCGCAGGCTTGTCCCAGCGGATCCGCCGGATCCGCGGAAAGCGCATGGCAATGCCGGAGCGATGGCGCTGTGACGGCTGCAGCGCATCGAAGGCGACCTCCAGCACCAGCCCCGGCGCCACCGCGCGCACCGGTCCGAAACGCTCGACCGTGTGGCCGCGCACCCACTTGTCCAGCTCCACCAGTTCGGCATCGGTAAAGCCGGAATAGGCCTTCCCCACCGGCACCAGTTCGGCCCCCTGGTCGCCGGTACGCCAGCAGCCGAACGTATAGTCCGAGTAATATGACGAGCGTTTGCCGCTCCCGCGCTGGGCGTACATCAGCACGCAATCGACGGTAAGAGGGTCGCGCTTCCACTTGAACCACAGCCCCTTCGGCCGGCCGGCGACGTAGATGCTGTCGCGGCGCTTCAGCATCAGCCCCTCCCGCCCGGCGTCCCGGGCATCCGCACGCAGCGCGGCGAGGTCCGCCCAGTCTTCGAACGGCAGCAGCGGCGAGACGTCCATCCGCGCCGGCGACATGCGGGCGAACCACGCCTCCAGCCGGGCGCGACGCGCTTGGAACGGCAGCGTCCGCAGGTCCTCGCCGTCTTCCCGCAGGATGTCGTAGAGGCGGACGTGCGCCGGATGCTGGCGCATGAGCCCCCGCGAAGGCCCCTTGCGGCCGAGCCGCTGCTGCAGATCGTTGAATGGACCAACCACGGCGTCCCGCACGACGAGCAATTCCCCGTCGAGAACGGCGGAAAAGCAGAGGGCGCCGCTAATTTCCGGAAAGGCACCGCTGATTTCGTCGCCGCCGCGCGAGAAGACCGCTCCCGCCGCAGCGCCTGGCGCTCCCCGCCCCGCCAGCTGCACGCGGATGCCGTCCCACTTCCATTCGGCTGCGAAATCAGCGGCGGCGATCCCCCCCAGTTCGCCTTCGTCCAGCGGCTGCGCCAGCATCATCGGCCGGAAGACCGCCACGTCACCGGGGGCGGGCGGCGGAGTCCGGCCCTCCAGCCAGGCGAACAACGGGAGGTAGGGGGGCGCCAGCCCATGCCAGACCTCCTCGATGTCGGCGAGCGGCACGCCGCCCCAGCTTGCGACCGCGGTCTTCGCCAGCCGGGCGGAGACACCGACGCGCAGCGCCCCCGTCGCCAGCTTCAGCAGCGCGAAACGGCCGGAGGCATCGAACACGTCGAGCCATCCGGCGACCAGCGCGGGCGCTTCGTCGCGCGATGCCGCCGTCAGCGCCGCCACCACCTCGGCGAGGCTGGGAGCCCGTGGCGAAGATGTTCCGCCCCCCGCCGGCCAGATCAGCGCCGCGGTCTCGGCGAGGTCGCCGACGTAGTCGCGAGAGAGGCCGAACAGCAGCGGATCGACGCGGCTTTCCACCAGCGCGCGTATCATCCCGCCGCGCACATGCGGCAGCACCAGCTCGCCGGTGAGCGCAGCGAGGCCGAGGCCGCGATCGGGATCGGCGCTGCCGGCCAGCCAGCTCTCGATGATTCGCAACTTCGCGTTGCGCTGCGGTGCGTAGACCAGCGCCTCCAGCAGCGCGGCGAAGGCCTGCATGGAAGCGCTACCGTTAGTCAAGCGCGTCGTCCTCGTAGCCGGCCAGCGACAGCGCCGCCGCGGCGAAGCCGTGGCTACGGGCGTAGTGCACCAGCGCCTCTTCGCGGCCGTGCGTCACCAGCACGGCGGGCGCGCCGACGTCGCTCAGGGTGGCGGTCAGCTCGTCCCAGTCGGCGTGATCGGAGATGACCAGCGGTAGCTCGACGCCCCGCTGCCGCGCCCGCTGGCGGATGCGCATCCACCCCGAGGCGAGGCCGGGCAGCGGCTCAGGAAAGGCCCGCGTCCAGCGATCGGCGATGGCCGACGGCGGACACAGAATGATCTCGCCGGCCAGCTCCTTGCGTACCGCCCCCGCCGCCGGACGCAGCTCGCCGAGCTCCACGCCGCGCCCGGCGTAGAGCTCGCACAGGGCGATCAGGGCGCCGTGCAGCCAGATCGGCCGTTCCCAACCGGCCCGGCGCAGCAGGGCGATCAACCGCTGGCACTTGCCCAGGGCGTAGACGCCGATCAGGTGCGCCCGCTCCGGAAAGAGGCGCAGCGAAGTCATCAGTTTCGCGATCTCGTCGGCATCGGGCGGATGGCGGAACACCGGCAGGCCGAAGGTCGCCTCGGTGAGGAACACATCGCAGGATACCGGCTCGAA
>JAEULG010000008.1 GCA_016793875.1 Rhodospirillales bacterium
GTCTACCATGTGCGGCTGCCCTCGGGCGCCAAGGTCAAGGTGACCGCAGCCAACCGGTCCCGGCTGGTGGAGCGCCCGATCACCTGGGAGGACCGGGTCTGGCTGTTCTGGCCGTCGTCGGCCAGCGTCGTGCTGCTGTCATGAGGTCGCCATGAGCGACGAAAGGGTGAGCCGGCCGCCCCGCCCGCAGGCTCCCTCTGGCGCGGAAGTATTCGGCAGCCCGTTGCCGCCACTCTCGCCATGGGCCGTGGCAGCGCGCACCGCCCGCTGGCTGGAGCGGCACGGCCGCCGTCTCGCGGTGATGGTGCCGTTCCTTTGGCTGCTGCTGTTTTTTCTGGTGCCGTTCCTGATCGTCCTGAAGATCAGCTTCTCCGAGCCGGTTCTGGCGCAGCCGCCCTTTGCGCCGCTGCTGGAACTGGCCGACGAGGCCGGCAGCCTCTACCTGCGCGTCCAGCTCAATCTTTCCAACTACCTGATGCTGCTGCAGGACGATACCTACTTCCGCGCCTACCTGAACTCGATCCAGATCGCCGGTCTCGCGACGCTGATCACCCTCGCCGTCGGTTTGCCGATGGCCTACGGCATCGCCCGCGCCCCGGCGCGCTTCCGCCTGACGCTCCTGATGCTGGTGATCCTGCCTTTCTGGACGTCGTTCCTGATCCGCGTCTACGCCTGGATCGGCATCCTCAAGAACGAGGGGTTCCTCAACGCGCTACTGCTGTGGCTCGGGGTGATCGGCGAGCCGCTGGTGATCCTGAACACCAACATCGCCGTCTACATCGGCATCGTCTACTCGTACCTGCCGTTCATGGTGCTACCGATCTACGCCAGCTTCGAGAAGATGGACGCGAGCCTGGTGGAGGCGGCGATTGATCTCGGCTGCCGGCCGGCGGCGGCGTTCTGGCGGATCACCGTGCCGATCGCCTTCCCCGGAATTCTCGCTGGCGCGATGCTGGTGTTCATCCCGGCGGTGGGCGAATTCGTCATTCCCGATCTGCTGGGCGGCTCAGAAACGCTGATGATTGGCCGCACGCTGTGGGTCGAGTTCTTCAACAACCGTGACTGGCCGCTGGCAAGCGCAGTTGCCACCATCCTGCTGCTGGTCCTGGTGCTGCCGATCGTCTGGTTCCAGCGGACGCAAGGGACCGCGCGCGGCGCGAACGTCAAGCGATGAAGCAGGGCTTCACGCCGGTCACCGTGATGGCGCTGACCTTCGGCTTTGCCTTCCTCTATCTGCCGATCCTGCTGCTGGTCATCTTCTCGTTCAACGATTCGCGGCTGGTGACGGTGTGGGCCGGCTTCTCGACCCGCTGGTACGGCGAGCTGCTGCGCAACGAAATGCTGCTGGATGCCGCCTGGGTGACGCTGCGCATCGGCATCGTCTCTGCCAGTCTTGCGCTGGTGCTGGGCACGCTGGCGGCGATCGGCCTCGTTCGCTTTTCCGGTTTTCGCGGACGCACGCTGTTTTCTGGGATGACGTTCGCGCCGCTCGTCATGCCGGAGGTGATCACCGGGCTGTCGCTGCTGCTGCTGTTCGTCAGCCTGAACTGGGAGCGCGGCTTCTGGACGGTGGTCATTGCCCACACCACCTTTGCCACCGCCTATGTTGCGGTGGTGGTGCAGTCGCGGCTGCTGACCTTCGATACGATGCTGGAAGAAGCGGCGATGGACCTCGGTGCGACGCCGCTGAAGACGTTCTTCGTCATCACCCTGCCGGTGATCGCGCCGGCGCTGGCGTCGGGCTGGCTGCTGGCCTTCACCCTCTCCCTCGACGACCTGGTGATCGCCAGCTTTACCACCGGCCCGGGGGCGACGACGCTGCCGATGCGCATCTATAGCCAAGTCCGTCTCGGTGTTACCCCCGAGATCAACGCCATCTCCACAGTCCTGATCAGCCTCGTCACCATTGGCGTGGTCACCGCTTCGCTGCTGCAGAAGCGACAGCTTGCCCGCCGTTCGCAGACCTGAAGTTGCCTGCCTGCGCCGTTTGATGGGTGGTCCCCCGCCAGGGTCGGCAGGCGACGGGATCGCGCTTGACAAGCAGGAATAAAAACGGCATTTTTGTGGCGTTATAGGAAATAGCGCCTATGCCCAACGTTGGTCCCGTCTGGCGGCAATCCCGGTCCTCGCGATATCCACTGCCGCTCCCGGGTGGCGGCGAGGCAGGCCGGCAAGCCGGCTTGCACGACTGCTATCGCCCCGGCTTGGACTTCGTGCGCCACAAGGAAGGCCCGGCCGCCGGCGTTCGTTCGCCGACCGGGCCTTCCGGCACGATCCTGGCGGTCGTGGCGGCCTTGCTGCTGATGCTGAGCCTAGCCGGCGGGCTGGTGATCTTCACCGGCCTGTTCGCTCCCGGGAGCCGGCTAGACGCGGCGGCGGAGCAGCGGGAGAGGCAACTGCACGGCATCAAGAGCACGATCGGCGAACTCGATGCCAAGCTTGGCGCTTTTTCCGACAAGTTGCAGCATGTTGGTGAAATGGCGATCGACAACATCGAAGAGAGCCAGGGCGGGGATGAGCGGTTGAACCGGCTGGAGACCGAAGTTCAGCAACTGCGCCAGCGGGCCAGCAGCGTGGATCCGGAGCAGGCGGTGCAGCCCTGCGGCCCCCAGGCGCCGGCGGCGCCGTCGGGCTCCTCCCATCAGGAGACAGGCGATGATCAGCGGGGGTGACGTGCCGCAGAACGAGCCGCTGCGGTCGCCGGCCCGGGCCGACTTCTACCGGTACGAAGATCACCAGCGGGAAGCCGGCAGCAGCCGAAGCTGGATCGCCATCGACAAGACGACGGCGATGATCGTCGGCGCCATTGCCTCGACGTCGCTCTCCGTCGCCATCGCCGGTGGCACCGCGCTGGTCCAGAAAGTCGATGATACGGCAAAGGATGTCGAGCGCGGCCGGGCGGAGCGCATCGCCGACTTCGGCGAGGTGACAAAGAACATCAGCATCGTCGAGACCAAGCTCAATCAGCTGATGACCCAGCTTACCCAGCTCGAACTGCGCATCGAGCGCTCCATCTCCAACGACCTTGCCGCGCGCGACAAGAAGATCGAGCAGATGGAAAAGCAGGTGAACGACCTGCGCGACGAGATGGGTTACATCGACCGCGACAAGCAGCGGCGGTCCCGGTGATCCTGCCGGGACCGCTGCCGGCGGGGCGCAACAGGGGTCAGCCGCAGCCGTGCGGATGTGGCGGGAAGGCGGCGGGACCGGCGGTCTCGCGCGAGAGTCCGCGCTCGGCAAGGGCGTCAAGGTACGCCTGCCAAATCGTGTCCTGCTCCGCACCAAGACGATAGAGCCAGTCCCAGGTGTAGAGGCCGCTGTCATGGCCATCGTCGAAGCGGACGCGCAGCGCGTAGGAACCGACAGGCTCGACGCCGACGATACCGACGTGCCGGCGCCCGGCGACCACCGTCTTCTGTGCCGCGCTATGCCCTTGCACCTCTGCCGAAGGACTTTCCACCCGCAACAACTCCGCGGGCAGGCGGAAGCTGCGGCCGTCCTCGAAGTCGAGTTCGATCACCTTCTCCTGTCGCTTCACCCGGATCTCCAGGGGGCGGTGGATGTTGCCGTATTCGCTCATGGCGTTGTCCCGGTGCCGGGCACGTCGTCAAGCCGCCGCGCCTCGTCGGCCAGCATGATCGGGATACCGTCGCGGATGGGATAGGCGAGGCCGGCGGCATCGCTGATCAGTTCCTGAGTCTCCGCATCGTAGCGGAGCGACTTCTTGGTCAGGGGACAGACCAGGATTTCCAGCAGCCTGGGATCGATACGGTTGGCTCTCGCCGACATCTGAAAGCAACTCCTCGCCAGTGGCGCCGGGTCAGTGCCGCGTACCGGCGGCAGGAGCGTCGGTCGTCAGCATGGCAATCTCGAACAGCGAAATCAAAAGCTCGCTGCGACGCGCCAGGGTGTGCGATTCCAGCAGCGCCTGCTTCTCTTCCGGCTCGAACGGGCAGCTCATCGCCAGCGAGGTGACGAGCGCCTGCGATGAGGCCTGCTCCGCCGCCTGCCAGTCGCAGGAGATGTCCTTGAGCATCAGGAAGGCGCGGGCCGCCGTCAGCAGCCGCGGCCGGTCGATGCCTTCTTCGGAAGCGGGCTCAAGATCGGCGCGGAAGGTCGCGTAGTCGGGGATGACCCGGCGGAAGCCGCGGAACAGCGGCAGCTCTTGGCTGACGCGGAAGCGGCAGACGCCCTTCAGGGTGATGAGGAAACGGCCGTCGTCGGTTTCGGTGAACGAGACGATGCGACCGGCGCAGCCGGTCTCGAAGATCTCGGCCTCGTCAGGCACCGGCTGCGGTTGCGATGTCCGTGGCTGGACCATGCCGAGCATGCGGCCGTTGCCGAGCGCCTCCTCGATCATGTTGCGGTAGCGTGGCTCGAAGATGTGCAGCGGCATCTGACCGTGCGGCAGCAGCAGCACGCCTTCCAGCGGGAACACCGCAAGGGTCTGCGGCAGCAGCCGGATCAGATCCTCGGCCGAAATGTCGCTCATGAGAAGAGGATGGAGGACAGGCGGCGGCGCGAGGACACCGTCAGCGGGTGCGCCGGGCCGAGCGCATCGAAGATGCGCACGAGCTGCTTGCGGGCGGCTTGATCGTTCCATTCCCGTTCGGCACGGATGATGCCGAGCAGCTCGTCGATCGCGCCTTCGGTCAGTCCTTGCGCAAACAGCGCCACCGACAGGTCATAGCGGGCCTGATGGTCGCCCGGATTTGCCCGCACCTTGCGCCTCAGGTCGGCGACGTTCCCGGCCGCGCCATGGCTCTCTTCGATGAGATCGACGGCGGAGACGGCGGCGGTGATGTCGGCGTTGGCGGCAAGGTCGGCGGGCAGGCCCTTGGCCAGCGATCGCGCTCCCTTGGTGTCGCCGACCGCCAGCCGGGCACGGATCAGGCCGGCGAGTGCCTTCGGATGCCGGGGATCCTGCTGCAGGATCTGGCCGTACAGCTCTGCCGCAGCGGCGGCGTCGCCCGCTCCCAGCGCCTCCTGCGCCAGTTCCAGGGCGTCGTCGATGGGGGAGGCCCCGCCGCCTCCGGAGCGGGTCAGCCGCTCGATAAAGGCGCGCACCTTGCTTTCCGGCTGCGCGCCGACGAAAGCATCGACCGGACGGCCGCCGAAGAAGGCATAAATCGTCGGCACTGACTGGATGCGGAGCTGCGCGGCGAGGTCCTGGTTGGCATCGATGTCGATCTTGACCAGGCGCACCTTGCCGCCAGCCTGCAGCACCAGCCGTTCAAGCAGCGGTGTCAAGGTCTTGCACGGACCGCACCACGTCGCCCAGAAGTCGACGATCACTGGAACGGTCATCGACGCCTTGATCACGTCGTTCGCAAATCCGGCGGTATCGCCGTTCTTTATCGTACCGGAAGGCGCCGCAGCCGGCGCGGCCGCCTTTCCAGGATCGATGATCATCGTGGCGCTCGCTCGGACGTCGTTGAGGGAAGCTCGTGCGCCATAAATGGCAGCAACGTCCGGATCGCTCAAGCCCCTTCGGGCGGGTGGCCGCGCCGCAACGAGTATTTGACTCCGGACCGTTTGCTCAAAAGGCAATGATCAGTGGCTCTCGGCCGCACGAGCGGATGAACGCCATAAGCCCGTCCGGAGAGACGGCGGTGGTCGCGGTATTGGCCAGCGGGTGGAAGTTGAGGATGTCGGCCACCATCATCCCGGCGTCGAGAACCACGCGCACCGCTCCCTCGGCATCGTTGATCAGGGCGAACGGCGTGACCGAGCCGGGCTCGACGCCAAGGACGGCGCGCAGTGTCTGAGCGCTGGCGAACGACAGCGTTGCCGAGCCGATGAGGCGGCGCAGCGCCTTCAGGTCGACGATGCGGTCCTCGTCCGCCACGACCAGCCACAGCCCCCCTTTCTTGTCCTTGAGAAACAGGTTCTTGGAGTGCTGTCCGGGCAGGGCGCCGCGCAACTCCTGTGCCTCGGCGACGGTGAAAACCGGCGGATGCCGGTGCGTTTCCGTGGAAACGCCGAGCTGGTGAAGGCGCGCGAACAGATCATCCTCGGTGGCCGGCATACCTGCGACCATAACTGCCGAATGCCGCTGCGCTCAAGCCGTGCTGCGAACCCCGCCGCCCTCAGCCGTCGCTGCCGCCGGCGATCAGCCGGTCTTCGCACCAGGTCAGCGCGGTCTCGGCGCTGGCAAAAAAGGTGTCGGCGGGCCAAGCCTCGCCGGGCTGGAGCAGCTGCGCCACGGCCTCCTCCGGGAAACCGGCGAGGAGCAGCGGCTTGCCTGCCGCGGCCAGCATTTCCAGCAGCATCGTCAGCAGCCGGCGCGCCGAGCTGTCGATACGGCCGACCCGGTGGGCGTCGAGGATGAGGAAAGCGAAGTCAGGAAATTCGGCCTGCACCGCGCGCAGCAGACGCTCGACTGTCGCAAAATAAAGATCGCCCTGTAGTTCATAAACGGCGATGGCGGTGGCGCAGCCGGCCAGCGCCGCCTGCTCGCTGTCGTTTCGGCGATGGCGAAAGCAGCCTTCGCCGTCTCGATACTGCTGGCGGATCACCGTTGCCGGCGGATGGACGGCAAAGACGTGCAGGTCAAACCGATCCGAAAGCTCCTCGCAGACGCGGATGCCACGGTGACTGTTGCCGCGATCGTCGAGTGGCGGCGAAAACGTGCCAATGCCGAGCTGGCCGGGGAGGACGGCGATGATGCCACCGCCCACCCCGCTCTTCGCCGGCAGCCCGACCGAGAAGCTCCACTCGCCAGCGTAGTCGTACATCCCACAGCTGTGCATCACGCTGAGGACGTCGCGGACGTGCTCCGGCGCCAGGACCCGGCGGCCGGTCAGCGGGTTGCGCCCGGCGTTGGCCAGCGTTGCTGCCATTACCGCAAGGTCGCGAGCGGTGACCAGGACGGCGCACTGCTGGAAGTAGAGGTCGAGATGCTCATCGAGGCGCTCGTCGATCATCCCGAAATGGCGCTCGAGCCAGGCGATGGCACGGTTGCGGTGGCCGGTCTCGCGCTCGGAGAGGAAGACCCGCTCGTCCATCTCCAGCTCGCGTCCGGCGAACGCGGACAGCAGCGCCCGCACCCGCCCGAAGCGCGCCGCCAGACCGTCGCCGCGGATTAGGGCGGTGGTCGCGATCGCACCGGCGTTGACCATCGGGTTGAACGGGCGGTTGGTGCGCTCGTCGAAGATGATCGAGTTGAACGCTTCCCCCGATGGCTCGACGCCAACTTTGCTGAGCACGAAGGCGCGACCATGGTCGGCGAGGGCAAGGCCGTAGACGAGCGGCTTCGAGATGGACTGGATGGTGAAGCAATGGCCGGCGTCACCGACCTCGTATAGATGCCCATCGGCGGTGGCAAGCGCTATGCCGAACAGCGCCGGATCGGCGGTGGCCAGCTCCGGAATGTAGCTGGCGACGGTGCCGCTGGTATCCGCCAGGTGGCGCTGATGGATGTCCCGCAGGACGGCGAGCACGGGCCCTGGCGCATCCGTAACACTGCGCCCCGCTCCTGGCGAAGCAATGCGCTCGTCCATGCTCACCACCTTCCCGCAAGCCATGATCGCCGCCGCCCGGGCATCGTCTCGACCTGTGTTCGGCCGGCGCTGGCGGAGGATACCCATCGGGCGTGGCCACTGCGACGGCTTCTTCCACAGCGGCGTGGCCGATCGGATCGCCGCGCCCCGGTCTTCACCCGCCGTCTGCAGCCGGGCTTGTGCAAGAGCCTGCCGCGGACCACGTTTGCGGAGTATCATCGCGACGGCGCGACCCCGGTTTTTGTTTCGCGCGCGGGTCTGGCAAACGGCATCGGCCGCGACCGCACACCGGGATAGACGGAATGGAAGAGTTGGAACGCGTGGCGGTGCCGCTGCCGAACGGGAAGACTATGGCGAAGCGTCGCCGGTGGCGACGGACCTTCGCGACCCTCGGCATCGTAGCGTTGGTGGCGGCGGGTGGCTGGGCCGTTTACGGGCGCCAGGGCGGCGGCGAGGCCGGCAGCGCCGCAGCCGCGGAGAAGGGCGCCCAGCCGGTGCCCGTGCGCACCGCCGTCGTCGAAGCGCGCGAGATGCCAGTGCGCGTCGATGTCATCGGCACGGTGGAGCCGCTGGCAACGGTGGCGGTGAAATCGCGTATCGACGGCCTGATCATCGAGGTCGGCTTTGCCGAAGGCGACTTTGTCAACGCCGGCCAGGTGCTGTTTCGCATGGACGACCGCGCCGCCCGCGCCCAGTTGGCGCAGGCCGAGGCCAACCTGCTGCGCGACCAGGCGCAGCTTGCCGATGCCGCCCGCATTCTCGCTCGCAACGAGGCACTCGCCGAGCGTGGCTTCGCCGCCAAGGCGACGCTCGATACCGCCCGCGCCGCCCACGAGGCACTGAAGGCGGCAACCGCGGCGGGCGATGCGCAGATCCGCAACCTGCGCACCCTGCTCGACTACACCATCGTCCGCGCGCCGATTGCTGGCCGTACTGGCGCCCAGGCGTTCAAGCTCGGCTCCAACGTCAAGGCCAATGAGTCGGCGCTGGTGACCATCAATCAGACGCGGCCGATCGCCGCTGCCTTCGCCATCGCGCAGACCGAGCTGGCCGCAATACGCGCCGCCCAGGCGAAGCGGCCGCTGCCGGTGACGGTGCGGGTGCGCGGCAGCAAGCCAGTGACCGCCGACGGCACGCTCACCTTTATCGACAACGCCGTCGACCAGACGACCGGGACCATCACCTTGAAGGCAACCCTCGCCAACCGCGATGAGGCGCTGTGGCCCGGTCAGTTCGTCGATGTCTCGGTCCTGGTGGAGACGATGCCGAACGTCCCGTCGGTCACTTCGGCGGCGGTCCTGGTCGGTCAGGACGGCGCCTACGTGTTCGTTGTGGGTCACGAGCGGAGCGCCGAGGCCAGGCCGGTCACCGTAGACCGCACCGTCGACGGCGTCGCCTTCGTCAGCCACGGTCTCGCCGTCGGCGAGCGCGTCATCGTCAGCAATCAGCTGCGGCTGGCGCCCGGATCACCGGTGCTGATCGAGGATGCGCCGGCGGCAACGTCGTCCCGCGGCGGCGGCGTCTGAAGCCATGGGCCTTCCCGAGTTGTGCATCCGCCGGCCGGTGATGACGACGCTGCTGATGCTGGCGACGGTGCTGCTCGGCCTGTTCGGCTACCGCACGCTGCCGGTGGCGGCACTGCCGTCGGTGGATTTTCCCACCATCCAGGTGACGGCGACGCTGCCGGGCGCCAGCCCGGAGACGATGGCGGCGTCGGTGGCGACGCCGCTGGAGCGGCAGTTCTCGACAATCGCCGGCATTACCTCGATCACCTCGATCAGCGGCCAGGGAACGACGTCGGTCTCGCTGCAGTTCGATCTCGACCGCAACATCGACGGCGCCGCGCTCGACGTGCAGTCGGCACTGTCCATCGCCAACCGCAAGCTGCCTGCCGAGATCACCGACCCGCCCAGCTTCCGCAAGGTCAACCCGGCCGATCAGCCGGTGATCCTGCTGGCGCTGTCGTCGGCGACGCTGCCGCTGTGGCAGGTACACGACTACGCCGACACGCTGCTATCGCCGCGCATCTCGATCCTGCCGGGCGTGGCGCAGGTCTCTATCTACGGGGCGCAGAAGTTCGCCGTGCGCGTCCGCTTCGATCCGGATGCGCTGGCGGCAAAGGGCATCGCCGTCGATGAGGTTCGCGACGCGCTGTCGCGGGCCAACTCCAATAGCCCGCTCGGCACCCTCGACGGCCCGGCGCAGTCATTTGTGCTCGATGCCTCGGGTCCGCTGGCGCGGGCCGAGCTTTACAAGCCGCTGATCGTCGCTTGGCGCAACGGCGCGCCGGTCCGCCTCGCCGACATCGCCACCATCGAGGACTCCGTAGAGAACGACAAGGTGGCGAGCTGGTTCAACGGCCAGCGCTCGATTGTCCTCGCCGTCCAGCGCCAGCCGGACGCCAACACGGTGAAGGTCACCGACGCGGTCAAGTCGCTGCTGCCGAGCTTCCGCGCCCAGCTGCCGCCGGCGGTGAACGTCGAGGTGCTGGTTGATCGCTCGCAGTCGATCCGCGACTCGGTGCATGAGGTGCAGTTCACCCTGATGCTCACCGTGGCGCTGGTGGTGATGGTGATCTTCCTCTTTCTCCGCGACCTGCGGGCGACGGTCATTCCGGCGCTGGCGCTGCCGATATCCATCATCGGCACCTTTGCCGGCATGTATCTGTGCGGCTTCTCCATCAACAATCTGACGCTGCTGGCGCTGACGCTGTCGGTGGGCTTCGTTGTCGATGACGCCATCGTCATGCTGGAGAACATCGTCCGTCACGTCGAAGACGGGATGAAGCCGTTCGAGGCGGCGCTGAAGGGCTCGCGCGAGATCGGCTTCACCATCCTATCGATCACGCTCTCGCTGGTAGCGGTATTCATCCCGGTGCTGTTCATGGGCGGGGTCGTGGGCCGGCTGTTCAACGAGTTCGCCGTCACCATCAGTCTGGCCATCCTGATCTCCGGCTTCGTTTCGCTGACGCTGACGCCGATGCTGGCGGCGCGGGTGCTGCGGCCCCACGGCGCCGAGCGGCACGGCCGCCTCTACCAGGCGTTCGAGGCCGGCTTCGATGGTGTGCTTGCCCTCTACCGGCGGACGCTGGACTGGGCGCTGGCGCACCGGCCGCTGATGCTGGCCGTGACCCTCGCGACGGTGGCGGGGACGGTGTGGGCATTCATCACCATCCCCAAGGGCTTCTTCCCCGACGAGGACACCGGCCTGCTGTTCATCGCCACGGAGGGGCCGCAGGACATCTCGTTCGCCGCCATGGCCCAACGTCAGAAGCTGATCGCAGACATCGTGCAGGCCGACCCCAACGTCGCGCTGGCGAACTCGATCGTCGGCATCTCCGGTTCGTCGTCAGCGCTGAACAATGGCCGCATCTTTGTGCAGCTGGTGCCGCGCGGCCGCCGTCCCTCGGCGCAGGTGGTGCAGCAGGAGTTGCGCCGCAAGCTCGCCGCCGTTCCCGGCATCAACGCCTACATCCAGGTGGTGCAGAACATCCAGATCGGCGGCCGCTCGGCGAAGGCGCAGTACCAGTACACGCTGCGCGGCGTCGACCAGCAGGAGCTGTGGGAGTGGGCGCCAAAGCTGGAAGCGCGCCTGCGTGCGCTGCCGGCCTTCCAGGATGTCAGCACCGACCTGCAGCTCGGCAGCCGCGAGGCGGCGGTGGACATCGACCGTGATGCCGCCGCCCGGCTCGGCGTGACCATCGAGGACGTGCGCTCCACCCTCTACAGCGCCTTCGGCTCGCGTCAGGTCTCCACCATCTACACCCCATCCAACGACTATCAGGTGATCCTGGAGGCGGGCAAGCAGTTCAAGGACGACCCGAAGGCGCTATCCCGCCTCTACGTGCGCGGCGCCGACAACACCCTGGTGCCGCTCGATGCCATCGCCCGCATCCGCCTGCAGGCGGCGCCGCTCAGCGTCTCGCACGAGGGCCAGCTGCCGGCGGTCACCATCGCCTTCAACCTGCCGCCCGGCGTCGCCCTCAGCGAAGCGGTGGCGCAGGCGGAGCAGGCGGAGCGGGAGCTCGGGCTGCCGGCGACCATCCTCTCCGGCTTCTCCGGCACGGCGCAGGTCTACCAGGCGTCGCTGGAGAACCAGCTGGTGCTGATCCTCGCGGCACTCGTGACGATCTACATCGTTCTCGGCATCCTCTACGAGAGCTACGTCCACCCGCTGACCATCCTCTCCGGGCTGCCGTCGGCGGGGCTGGGGGCGCTGCTGACGCTGATGCTGTTCCGCCACGACCTCAATGTCATCGGCATCATCGGCATCGTCATGCTGATCGGCATCGTCAAGAAGAACGCCATCATGATGGTGGACTTCGCCATCGCCCGCCGTGCCGGCGGCAGCGTGCCGGCGCTGACCGCCATCCGCGAGGCCTGCCTGCTGCGCTTCCGGCCGATCACCATGACCACCGTCGCCGCGGTGGCCGGCACGCTGCCAATCGCCATCGGCATGGGCGCCGGCTCAGAGCTGCGCCAGCCGCTCGGCCTGTGCGTCGTTGGCGGCCTGATCCTCTCGCAGCTCCTCACCCTCTACATCACCCCGGTGATCTACCTCTACCTTGACGCCCTCGCCGACCGCCTCAGCGGCCGCGGCGCCGCACGCCGCAAGGTTGAGGAGCGGCACAAGGCGCCAGTCCCCGTGGCGGGGGAATGAGTGCCGGGATTGCTTGTTCTTGCGTACTCGGCCGCGAACCGCGGCAAGTCGTCGGCGAGGCGGGTGACGGCGGAGGATTGCTCGCCGGTTTCCGGCATCTGCAGCATCCTGTAGGGTGTGCTGAGCGCAGCGAAGCGCACCCTCAGACTTGCGACCAGCGGCCTGGCGACCGGACGGGACGCCCGCACGGATTGGGTCTTCCGCCTGCGCAGGACGGTGCGCTTCGCTTCGCTCAGCACACCCTACGCCCGCCCCTGCCCGCTCAACCTGCCTCCTTCCGACAAGCAGCCCAAAACCGATGGATGGAAGATCGCACGGATTGGTCGCAACGCTTTCCCGGAACGACACGATCAGGGGGATAGTCAGCCGTTTTGCGGCAGCAGTGCCTGCAGGGCGTAGAGCAGGTCCAGCGCCTCGCGCGGAGTGAGCTGGTCGGGGTCGATCTGGCGCAGGCGTTCCTCGACCGCCGAGGGTTTCGGCGGCGGCCGGCGGGCGGCGGCGAACAGTGGCAGGTCGTCGGCGAGGCGGGTAACGGCGGAGGATTGCTCGCCGGTTTCCAGCATCTGCAGCACCTGTCCGGCGCGCTCGACCGCCGCGTCCGGCAGGCCGGCGAGCCGTGCGACATGGATGCCATAGGAGCGGTCGGCGGCGCCTGGCGCCACCTCGTGCAGGAAGACGACGTCGCCGCGCCACTCCTTCACCCGCATCGTCTGGCAGGCGAGGCCGGGCAGCTTGGCGGCGAGCGCCGTCAGCTCGTGGTAGTGGGTGGCGAACAGGGCGCGGCAGCGGTTGACCGCGTGCAGGTGCTCGACCACAGCCCAGGCGATCGAAAGCCCGTCGAAGGTGGCGGTGCCGCGGCCAATCTCATCGAGGATGACGAAGGCTCGCTCGCCCGCCTGGTTGAGGATGGCGGCGGTCTCGACCATCTCGACCATGAATGTCGAGCGGCCGCGGGCGAGATCGTCGGCGGCGCCGACCCGCGAGAACAGCCGGTCGACGACGCCGATGCGCGCCGCCTCGGCGGGTACGAACGAGCCGGCCTGGGCGAGCAACACGATCAGTGCGTTCTGCCGCAGGAAGGTGCTCTTGCCGGCCATGTTGGGGCCGGTCAGGAGCCAGATCCGGCGGTCGCCATCGAGCGCCAGATCGTTGGCTACGAAGGCAGCGCCGCCCGCCGCCGCCATCGCCGCCTCGACCACCGGGTGGCGGCCGCCGGTAATTGTCAGCGCCGCGCCGTTGTCGACGATCGGTCGCGTCCACCTGCAGCGCACCGCCACCTCGGCCAGCGCTGCGGCGAGATCGACCGATGCCAGCGCCGCCGCGGTGGCGGCAAGCGCCTCGGCGCGCGCCAGCACCGCCGCCGAGAGTTCCGCGAAGAGAGCCAGCTCCAACGCCAGCACCTGGTCGCCGGCGCGGGCGATGCGGCCCTCTAGCTCGCCCAGCTCGAGGGTGGTGTAGCGCTGGGCGCCGACCATCGACTGGCGCAGGATGAACGGCGAGGCGGCGCCGGCCGGCATCTTCTCGGCATGCCGCGCCGCTACCTCGACATAGTAGCCGAGCTGGTTGTTATGGCGGATCTTCAGGGTGGCGATGCCGGTTTCGCGCCCGTAGCGGGCCTCCAGTTCGGCGATCAGCTTGCGGCCGTCGTCGCGCAGCCGGCGCAGCTCGTCCAGCTCATCCCGGAACCCGCGGGCAATGAAGCCGCCGTCGCGGGTGTTCAGCGGCAGTTCCAGGGACAGTGCTTTAGATAAGAGGGAAATCAGGGCGTCGTCGGCGTCCAGCGCTTCAGCGATACCGGCGAGGGCGGGAGGAGGTCCGCCGATGCCGGCGGCGGTGATCAGGATCCGCACCTCGGTGGCGGCGCCCAGCGCGTCGCGCACCGCGGCGAGATCGCGCGGGCCACTGCGACCGAGGGACAGCCGGCCGAGGGCCCGCTGTAGGTCGGGACAGCGGCGCAGCACGGCGCGGGCATCTCTGCGCAGCCGCTCGTCGTCGGCAAAGACGCCGATGCGGTCGAGCCGCCGGTCGATGCGGTGCGGGTCGGTGAGCGGCGCCGACAGCCGGGCCAGCAGCAGTCGCGCGCCGCCGCCGGTGACGGTGCGGTCGAGGACAGCGAGCAGGCTGCCGGCCCGCTCGCCGGCGAGCGTGCGGGTCAGCTCGAGGTTGCGGCGGGTGGCGGCGTCGATCTGCATCACCGCGCCCTGCGCCTGCCGGCGCGGCGGCGCGATGCGCGGCAGCCGCCCCTTCTGGGTCAGCTCGACGTAGTCGACGAGGGCACCCAGCGCCGCCACTTCTGCCGCCGAGAAGGCGCCGAACGCGTCCAGCGTCTCCACCCCGAACAGCGCCAGCAGCCGCGGCCGGCCGGCGGCCTCGCCGATGCGGCCGGCCGGCAGCGGCGTCGCCCGCTCGCGCCAGTCGGCGAGTACGGGCAGGGCGAGCACGGCCTCGCTCAGCAGCAGTTCGCCCGGCTCGATGCGGGCGAGCGCCGCCACCAGCCCCGCGGCGGCCAGCGGCTGGCAATGGAGATCGCCGGTGGAGATGTCGAGCCAGGCGAGGCCCATGCCGGCTGCAGTCTCCGCCAAAGCAGCGAGGTAGTTGGGCTGGCGCGCGTCGAGCAGGCCGTCCTCGGTCAGCGTCCCCGCGGTGATCACCCGGACGACGGCGCGTGCGACGATGCTCTTGCCGCCGCGCTTCTTCGCTTCGGCCGGATCCTCGGTCTGCTCGCACACTGCCACCTTGAAGCCGGCACGGATCAGCCGGGCGAGATAGCCCTCGTGGCTGTGCACCGGCACGCCGGCCATCGGGATATCCTCGCCCTCGTGCTTGCCGCGGTGGGTCAGCGCGATGTCGAGGGCCGCCGCCGCCCTGACCGCGTCTTCGAAGAACAGCTCGTAGAAGTCGCCCATGCGGTAGAACAGCAGGCAGTCGGGGTGCTGCCGCTTGATCTCGTGGTATTGCGCCATCAGTGGCGTCGCCGCAGGAGAGGCGGCGGCGACCGGGGCGGAGAGGGACGGCGGGCGGGTGTCGGGCACGGGCAGCGCGCAGCTAGCGGGAGCAGATGCGGCAGACTAGCGGACCCGGCGCGTGGCACAAAGGCTGGGCATCAGCGTTGGCGATGGGCAAGATGAGGCGAAACGGAGGGCGGCATGACCGGGTTGAATGAGGGGCCGATCGAGGTGGTGGGGCTGTTCGCCGACCGCGACAGCTTCGAGCGCGCGGTGTTGGCGCTGCTGGACAGCGGCTTCGAGCGGCCCGACCTCAGCGTGCTCGCCTCGCACGAATCCCTCGATGCCGCCGGCCGTCCCGGCAAGCCGTGGCGCGAGGCGCTGCTGGCGACGGTGGGCGAGCTGAAGTACGAGGGACCACTGGTGGCTTCGGGCGCCATCTTCCTCGCCGGCGGGCCGCTGGCGGCCACGATTGCGGCGGTCATCGGTGCCGCTGTCGGTGGTGTGGCGGTCAAGGACGTGTTGGAGGAGGTCACCGCCCAGCCACACACGGACGACTTCGCCCGCTCGCTCGCTGCCGGCAGCGTCATCCTGTGGGCGCGGGCCGGAGATGCGGCCGCGGAAATGCGCGCCCGCGACCTCATGATGGTGAACGGCGCCGCCAACGTCCATGTGGTTCGCCGCGATACCGAATCGCCCGCGGCGGCGCGCACGCCCGGCCGGGCGTGATGCCCGGCCGGAGGGGGAACCGGCCTAACGGGCCGTGACGGAGTAGAAGCCAGCCGGCCCCGGGGCTTTGCCCAGAAGCTGGGTGCGGAAGTAGTCGACGTCTTGGCCATCGATCACGCCGTCGAAATTAAAGTCGTAATGGGAGCGATAGCGGCCGTCCCCGTAGGTTCCACCCACCGCCGCCTGCACCGCAGCGAAGTCGGTGGCTCCAGCGACGTTGTCACCGTCGTAGTCGCCATCGCAGCGATCGCCGAAGCGATCCCGGTCGGAATCGCGCTGATCGGCGTTGGCGACGGTGACGCAGTTGTCGACCTGGTCCGGAACACCGTCGCCGTCGCTGTCGGGCGAGACGTTGCAGACGTTGGCCTTGGCGATCCAGTTGGAGATCAGGGTGACCGCTGTTCCGTGGACGAGGTTCGTCGCCAGCGGCGGCATCTGGTTGGCGCCGCGTGTCCCCATTCGCGCCGGCAGGATCGACCACTCCGGGTGGCCGGGGTAGATGAGCTTGGCGCCGGGGATGCCGAGGTCGTCGACGCGCGGGTCGGCATTGCAGGCGTTGATGGTGGCCATGCTCCGGTCGAAGCGGAAATCGAGCGTTGCCCGCAGCTCGTTGCCTTCGCGGTGGCAGAACGAGCAGTTGGCATGCAGGTAAGCGCGGGCCCGCCGGGCCGCTGCCACATAGTCAACGCTGTTGACCGGGTCGGGCAGCGCGTTCAGGTCCTTGACCTCTCCGGGGAGCGCCCGGTCGAACATGCCGATGTGGTCCCAGGTAACGAGCTGGTGGCCGGAGACGCCGTTGGGATAGGTTGTGGTCCGGTTCAACTGGGCGACCTCGAGACCCAACGAGAATCCGGCTGCTTCCGTATGGCAGGTGAGGCATTCGCTGCGGCTCGGCAAGTGCCAGGGTATCTGGCCGCGCCCGGGCATGAACACCGGGATGTCCTTTCCGTCGGCCGGCACCAGCACGGCGTCGGTACCATCCCCACGCCACTCGTAGGTGTACCCGGCCCACGACCCGTCGTTGTGGCGCTTCAGCAGACGGGTTTCGATCGGCCGCGCGCCGGCGAAGAAGGACTTCATCAAGACCGAGTTTGCCGGCAGGACGAAGTCGCCATCGGGCTGTATGGAGATGCTCTGGCCGTCGGGGAGGGCGATGAAACGCTCCTTGGCGGCGGCATCCGACCACAGCGGTGAATTGACATCGTAGGGGATCAGCCCGGACGCCGGCTGCCGGGGGTTGGCCGGGTTGACGCAGCCGGTCGCCGACAGCAGCTCCGGTATGGTGACACCGGCTGTACCACCGGCGCTCCGTGCCAGTTGATAGGCGACGCCGTTACGGTCGACGCCATAGATCTCGCCCGCGGCGTCGGTGAAGAAGACGAAGATTTCGGGTGCGTTGTCGACCAGAAGCTGCGGCGTATAGCCAGTGCCTGTCGGCTTCAACGCCCAGAGCTGGCGTAGGCCGTGCATCTGATAGATGAAGCTCCCGGTCAGCCCCGGCACGGTGGCGCCAGTGTATTCGAAGCCGCCGATAATCGCCACCGGCTGGCCGGTGTGCGGGATCGAGAGGACGGGCGTACGCGCGGTTAAGCCGGCACATGACTTGCCGGGGCGGCACTTCGGCCCTTCATAGCGGTCCCAGCCGTAGTTGCCGCCGGGCTGCACCAGATCGACTTCTTCATACTGGTCGCCGCCAACATCGCCAACCCACAGCCGCAGCGAGCCCGGATCCATGGAGAAGCGCCAGGGATTGCGCACGCCCAGAGCATGGATCTCGGGCCGTGCCCCCGGAACGTTGACAAAGGGATTGTCGATGGGGATGCGGTAGGGGGCTCCGGGCCGCGAGACGTTGACGTCGATGCGCAGGATCTTGCCGCGCAGATCGCCGAGTTGCTGGGCCGGCGAAGGATACCCAGGCGCGGATCCATCACCGCTGCCGATGAACAGGTGGCCGCCGCCGCCGAACATCAGATGGCCGAAATGGTGCACCCAGCCCTGATTCTGCGGCTGGGCGATGATCACCAAGGCAGAAGCCGGATCGAAGCGCTTGCCGTCTCCGGATAGTGTGTAACGGACGACCATCGAGGTCGTCTGCGTCTGGCCGGACTGGCGACCGTTGATCAGAAGGAAGACCCAACCGTTGGCAGCGAAATTTGGATGAAAGGCAAAGCTGACGAGACCCCATTGCTCGGAGCCCGCCATGGTATAGGCGTTTTCGGCATTGTTGGCGCCCACCAGCGGCGCGACGTCTAACGCCAGTTCAGGAGTACCGGCGCCCTCGAATGTGAACAGTTTGCCGGCGCGGGTGATGAAGTACCAGCGCTGCGGATTCGCCGGGGAATAGCGGAAATCGAATGCCCGCATGCCGGCGGTTTGCAGGAACTGTCGGTTCAGGACAACGTTGCCCTCGGCGGCAGGAGGCGGCCCGGCCAGACACGTTGTGTTCGACGGCCGGCTGGTGAGCGCCGACAGCGGGCTGCCCGGCGCAGCCGAGGCCGATGATACAGCGACTAGCCAGAGGGCCGATAACAATGGAATAAACTTATATATGCCGTATCGCATCCTACCTCTCCAACGCCCATTGGGGGAAGTAGGAACTGAATAAGGCTCTTTTTGGGCAAAGCGGGATTTTGTAGCATTTTCTTAATGAATTATGATGCCGAATGCTCCACGGTTGGACGAAATTAAGGAGATATAGTTCTACCGTTTGTGTACTCCGTTGGGATTACATGGGAGGAATTTGGATAATCGAACATTTGATTCGGTCTTATTGACCCTCCAATTGCGGAAAAGCGCCACGCGCTACCGCGGCGCGGTGCGCCGCCAGAGATGCTTCGCCGAAACAACAGAATAGGACCTTCGCCGGAATTTCCCTGCGGGAGAGGGAAGCCTGGACGGTGTCGATGGCGATCACCGCCGCCCGTTCGGCAGGGAAGCCAAAGATGCCGGTGCTGATCGCCGGGAAGGCGATGGTCTGGCAAAAATGGCGTTGGGCCAGCTCCAGTGAGTTGCGGTAGCAGGCTGCGAGTGTCTCGTCTTCGCCGGAGCCCCCTCCGCGCCACACCGGTCCCACGGTGTGAATGACGAATTTCGCCGGCAGCCGATAGCCGCGGGTAATCCGCGCTTCGCCGGTCGGGCAGCCGCCGATCAGGCGGCATTCCTGAAGCAACTCCGGGCCGGCGGCATGGTGGATGGCTCCGTCGACACCGCCGCCGCCGAGCAGGCTTTCGTTAGCGGCGTTGACGATCGCGTCCACCGCCAGCGTGGTGATGTCGCCGGCAACGATTCGGATCCGCTCCTCCATCCTGCCCACTCCGCTGCCGCTGCGGTGCCACGTCCAGTGCAGCCAGCCCTCACCACCATCAGTCGCCGATGCGCGGAAAGATGCGCTGTCCCATCAGCGCTTCCTTGATCGCCATCGACACCGTCCAGGCTTCCCTTGCCCGCCGGGAAATTCCGGCGAAGGTCCTATTCTGTTGTTTCGGCGAAGCATCTCTGGCGGCGCACCGCGCCGCGGTGGCGCGTGCGCGTGGCGCTTTTCCGCAATTGGAGGGTCAATAAGACCGAATCAAATGTTCGATTATCCAAA
>JAEULG010000056.1 GCA_016793875.1 Rhodospirillales bacterium
GACTTCCGCCGCGCGGCGGCGGGCTGGCTGCAGCGCCGTTACGCGCTGCCGGAAGGGGTGGTCGATCCCGACCGCCATATCCTGCCGGTGGCGGGCACCCGCGAGGCGCTGTTCCTCATCGCCCAGGTGGCGGTGCCGGCGGGAGGAGCCGGCCGGACGCCGCTGGTGCTGATGCCGAACCCCTTCTACCAAGTCTATTTCGGTGCCGCCGTCTTTGCCCATGCTGAGCCGGTATTTCTCGCCGCCCGCGGGACGAGCGGCTTCATGCCCGACCTCGCGGCGCTGGACGATGCCCTGCTGGCGCACACCGCGATGCTTTACCTGTGCTCGCCCGCGAATCCGCAGGGTGCCGTCGCATCGCCGGCGCTGCTGCAGCATGCGGTCGCCCTGGCCCGCCGCCACGGCTTCGTGTTGTGCGTCGACGAGTGCTATGCCGACATCTGGGATGCCGAGCCGCCGACGGGGGCGCTTGCCGCCTGCGCCACCCTCGGTGGCAGCTTCGACAACGTCGTCGTCTTCCATTCGCTGTCGAAGCGCTCCAGCGTCCCCGGCCTACGCTCGGGCTTCGTCGCCGGCGACGCCCGGTTGATCGCGGCGTTCCGCCGCCTGCGCTCGTTCGGCGGCGCGACGCTGCCGCTGCCGGTCCTCGCGGCTTCGGCGGCGCTGTGGGACGATGATGCCCACGCCGCCGACAACCGGGCCCTCTACCGCGCCAAGTTCGACCTCGCCGAGCGCCTGCTCGGCGGCCGATTCGGCTTCTTTCGGCCCGCCGGCGGCTTCTTCCTGTGGCTCGATGTCGGCGATGGCGAAGCCGCCGCGCGGGCGCTGTGGTCGCGAGGAGCGCTGCGGGTCCTGCCCGGCGCCTATCTGGCAAAGGATTGCGACGACACAGGCAACCCCGGCCACCGCTATATCCGCCTTGCTCTGGTGGACGAGTTGGCGGCCAGTGAAGATGCTTTAAGAAGACTTCTCAACATCCTATAAAAGATCGTCTTCTTCCACCGACCGGACGAGCGCCACCATGATCCGAACCGGGACGCTTGCGATCCTGCCCGTTGGAGCGGTTCCCTACCTGCGCCGGCGCCTCGCCGATCTTGCGGGAGTAAGCCTGTTCGCCGCCGGCCTCGCCCTGTTTCTCGCCCTCGTCAGCTTCGATCCGGCCGATCCGTCATTCAACCACGCGACCGACCTGCCGACGATGAACCTGCTCGGCAGCACGGGCGCCGTCGCCTCTGACCTGCTGTTGCACGGCTTCGGCTGGGCGGCGCTGGTGCCGGTGCTGGGGCTGTTCGGCTGGGCATGGCGGCTGCTGGGGCGCAGGCCGCTGCGCCATCTCCTTCTGCAGGCAGCCTCGCTGCTGCTGGCGATCATCCTGCTGTCGACGGCGCTGGCGGCGGTTCCGTCCCTGCCCGGCTGGCCCATCGCCGCCGGGTCGGGCGGTGCCTTCGGCGCGCTGGCCCTCGGCGGCCTCGCGGCAAGCATCAATATCGCCCCCGCCCTCGGACACACGACCGTCGCGCTGCTGACCCTTGCCGGCGGGATCCTCACCCTCGGTCTCGGCATGGGCGTCTCATTGGCCGATTGGCGGCTGCTGCTGCGCACCCTGCGCGAGGCGTCGGCGCGACTGCGTGCCGCATTCCACACGGCCAGCCGCTGGGTGGAACACGCCACCGCGCGGCTTCCCCGCCGCGTGCCGGCCGAATCCGGCCCGACTTCCGCCCCCTTCGACATGGAGATCGGCGAGGCCGGCAGCACCGTGGCCGACAGCGGCCGCGTGTCGCCGCCACCGTTGAAGCGCCCGGCGGCGAAGAGCCCGCGGGGGCTGGTGGTCGAAACAAAGCCTGCAGCCCCCCGGCCGGGGCGTAAGGCTGAGGAGACGATGCAGGGCGCCCTCGACTTCGATGCGCCACCCCGCTACCAGCTTCCATCCCTCGATCTGCTGCGCCAGCCACCGCCGGTCGCAGTGGTGGACTCCATCGGCCGGGAAGCGCTCGAGCAGAATGCGCTGATGCTGAAGACCGTGCTCGACGACTTCGGCGTGCGCGGCGACATCGTCAAGGTGCGGCCGGGGCCGGTCATCACCCTTTACGAACTGGAGCCGGCCCCTGGCACCAAGAGCTCGCGGGTGGTTGCGCTCGCCGACGACATCGCCCGCTCGATGAGCGCGATCTCGGCGCGCGTGGCTGTGATCCCGGGTCGCAACGTCATCGGGATCGAGCTGCCCAACGCCCGCCGTGAGATGGTCGGGCTGCGCGAACTGCTAGCGTGCGAAGCGCTGGAGCGCGCCAGCGGTGCGCTGACCCTGGTCCTGGGCAAGGATATCGGTGGAACGCCGGTGATGGTTGATCTCGCCCGCATGCCGCACCTGCTGATCGCCGGCACCACGGGTTCGGGCAAGTCCGTCGCCATCAATGCGATGATCCTTTCGCTCCTCTACCGGCTGCCGCCGGACGTCTGCAAGCTGATCCTGATCGATCCGAAGATGCTGGAGCTTTCGGTTTACGACGGCATCCCGCACCTGCTTGCCCCGGTCGTGACCGAGCCCGGCAAGGCGGTGGTCGC
>JAEULG010000069.1 GCA_016793875.1 Rhodospirillales bacterium
CTAGAAGAACAAGGTCACGCGGCCGTTGATGATGTGGTCGTAGGTCGCGCCTGCGGGATCGCCGATCTTGGTCGCGCCGCCGAAGGCGAACTCGAGGTTGTCGGTCGCGCGAAAGATGAGGAGCATGTCGAGCGGGGCGAACCACCGGCCGGTGTTGCGGTTGTAGGTGATCGGGTTCTCGCCGTAGAACGCGAAGGACCAGCCGTCGGCGATGCGGAAGGTGGTTGCCGGGATCAGTTGCAGGGTGTCGATGAGCTCTGTGCCCGGATCGCCGTTGAATCCGCGTATCCAGCGGAAGTAGGGACTGAACGTCACCCCGCGCAGGATCTCCGGCATGCGGTAGGTGAACCCGGCGCCCGGCGCGATCTGGTACTGGTTGTCGACACCGAACGGCGGGCCGTCGGGGGATTTCAGGACGAACCGCAGGCTGGTGCGCAGGGTGAGGTTCGGCAGAACCGGCGCGCTGTCGAGGATCGGCTCGAAGAAGATATTGCCGATGCCGCCCGAGTAGCCGCCGTCGCGGTTGGCCGGCCCTTTGTTGTTGGTGTAGATGATCGGGAAGTCGGCGCGCAGGGTCGCCATCCATTCGTTGCCGAAGACCCATGGCACGAACAGCCGCGGTCGGTACTGCCACTGGTAGGTGCCGTTGACGTTCTCCTGAAAGTATCCCCAGTTGTCGAGCCGGATTCTGCCGAGGCTGCCCCGGGCGCCCGGGTCGACCTGCTGCTGCGGCGTTTCGAACTCTTCCTGGGGCGTTTCGTAGAGCAGATCCTCGGCGGCGAATGCCGGGCTGGCCGCGCTGGCGGCAAGCAGCATCGAGCCGAATGCGGCGATGCGTTGCGAAAGCATTCACTTTTTTCCAGTTCAGCATGCTATGGGGCGATTTCAGGCACGCGCAAGGCAGAGTGTCAGCGGCGTCACCCTGGAGAACCCTGCGGCTTCGCTATGCTATCTCGGGCGACTGCTCTCGTCGGGGTATGCCGAATATCGCTCTGCATCGCCAGTGCAAGCAGGCGTACCAGCGGCCGCGCAGTCGGAGTTGCGCAGATCATCGCCGCTGCGGGAGGACCGTCCTGTCGTTTCTCTCGCTGCCGGGGCTGAATGACCGTACCATCGATGTCGTCGATCCCGGCGTGCTGCGCGAGCCGAAGCGACAACGACTTCAATGCCCTGGAGGTATTCCAATGTCCGATGCGCAAGCTGCGGTAAGCCGCTTTCCGGTACCGCAGATCGCCGAATTGCCCGAAGACATTCGCGGGCGCATCCTGGCCGTGCAGGAGAAGTCGGGCTTCGTTCCGAACGTGTTCCTGGTGCTGGCGCACCGGCCGGACGAATTCCGCGCCTTCTTCGCCTACCACGATGCACTGATGGACAAGCCCGGCAACCTCTCGAAGGCCGAGCGCGAGATGATCGTTGTTGCCACCAGCAACATGAACCAGTGCCAGTACTGCGTCGTCGCGCACGGCGCGATCCTGCGCATCCGGGCGAAGAATCCGCTGATCGCCGACCAAGTGGCTACCAACTACCGCAAGGCGGACATCACCGACCGGCAGAAGGCCATGCTCCATTTCGCCGTCAAGGCTTCGCGGCAGGCCCACGAGATCGGCGAGCCCGACATCGAGGCGCTCAAGGCGCACGGCTTCAACGAGGAGGACGTCTGGGACATCGCCGCGATCGCGGCATTCTTCGCCCTGTCCAACCGCCTCGCCAATGTCACCAGCATGCGGCCGAACGCGGAGTTCTATGCCCTTGGACGATAAGTACTAATAGCCGAAAATTGGGCGGGGGTACGTCACACACACCCCGCCCGGGACTGATCAGGTTCCGACCTTGCCGCCGTCCTTCTTGTAGACGGCGATGACGCTCGGCTTCGGCGGGAAATTGCCATTTGGCCAGGCACTGATCGAATTCGGCAATCCGCCGCCTTCGCCGGGGTGCTGGATGCCGGCGAAGAACACCGCGTTGTCGCCTGAGAACTCCGGCCCGCAGATCTCGCAGCCGGCAACGCCGCTGAGGAACTGCCGCAGATAGCCGCGGTCGGTTCCCTCCACCGGCAGCGGGAAGACGCCGTCGTTGACGCCGCGGCCGCTGCTGCCGACGCCGAGGTCGATATCGGTGAAGTTCTTCGCGGCGGTCATGCCGTCGGTGGCGATCCACAGGTTGCCGTCGCTGTCGAAGGCAAAGTTGTCCGGGCAGGCCAGCGGGCTCACCTTCGAGGGATCGAAGCCGGCGAAAAAGGTACCGTGGGCTGGATTGCCGGGATCGCCGCAGAGGAGGAGGATTTCCCAGGTGAAGCCGGTAGCGCCGGCATCATTGCCATTTTCCCGCAACTCGATGACGTGGCCCCAGGCGTTGTTGAGCCGGGGGTTGGCAGCGACTTCGCCGGCATCGGCGGCCACCGTGGTGCGGGCGGTGTTGTTGGTCAGGGAGATGTAGACCTTGCCGGTGACCGGGCTGACGTCGATGTCCTCGGGCCGGTCCATCTTGGTGGCGCCGACAAGGTCGGCCGCTCCCCGGGTGTTGATCAGGATGTCGTTCAGCGACCAGCCGGCCAGCTTGGGGTTGGCGGGGGTCAGCGGCAGCCACTCGCCGGTGCCTGCGGCGGTGAACCGCGCGACGTAAAGGGTGCCGGAGTCGAGCAGGCCGAAGTTGCTCTTGCGGTTCCAGCGGTTGAAGGTGCCGTCGGAGACAAACTTGTAGACGTACTCGAAGCGGGAGTCGTCGCCGGAGTAGACGGCGACGTGTCCGTCGGCGGTGATCGCCGGCACCGCTGCCTCGTGCTTGAAGCGGCCGAGGGCGGTGCGCTTGACGGGCATGAACTGCGGATCGTACGGGTCGATCTCGACCACGTAGCCGAATCGGGCGTACTCGTTGGGCTCCTGCGTCAGATCGAAGCGGGCGACGTAGCGTTCCCACTTGCGCTCGGTTGCGCCCGCCGCGGCGGGGATGCGAGCAGAGACCTTGTATGCTTCGCTGTCCGGTGGCAAGGCCGAGAAATTGGCGAAGTACTGGTCGAAATTCTCCTCACAGGTCAGCACCGTGCCCCAGGGCGTCTTGCCGCCGGAGCAGTTGTTGAGCATGCCGCGGACATGGCCGCCCTGCGACGCATAACCGGTGGCAAGGCGCGGATCGCCGCGCAGTGGGCCCGACAGGGCGATGGAAGTGGAACCGGTGACCCGCCGGTTGAACGGTGAGTCCTTGATGAACTCCTCGCCGCCGGCGGGCGTCCGGCAGACCTCGACGACCGAGCAGCCATGTGCCTCGATCTCGACCCGCACCTGCTGCTCGGTGGGTGAGGCGGCGTCGTACCCAGGGAACATCTCGCTGCCGGAGGTGTACTCGTGGTTCACTACCAGCAGGGAGCGCTTCATCGCCTTGCGGGTCAGCGCCGGATAGCTGCGCAGCAGCCGGTCGCCTGCGGCCGGCGGTAGCTTGCCCTCGCTTGCGACAACGGTATGCGCAAACGGCGGCAAGGGAAACCAGCCGATGAAATCGCAGTTGAAGCCGAATTGCCGGGTCTGGCGCTCGCCGCTCTGGTTGTGGACATCGAAGGGCGGCGCGGCGGGCGACAGCGGATCGCCCCAGCGCACCAGCACGTTCCAGCCGTAGCCAGGCGGAACACTCACCTGATCTCTGACATTGGCGGTCACCGGGGTGAACCGCAGGCGCGCGCCAGGCTGCGCCGGGGGGGCAATAGCCGCAGCCTCGTCGGCCAGCGGCGGAAGGGCGACAAGGGCGACGCCCGCGGCTCCGGCGGCGCCGGCGGATTTGAGGAAGTCGCGACGGCGCATCCGCTCGCGCATCACGTCCTCGATGTATTCCCCGGTACCGTTGCGGGACGGCGCGGCTGCCAGCGCGCCGTCGATGGCGCGGCGCTCCTCTTCGCCGATCTCGAACTTCTCACTCATGCTACTGCCCCTGCCGTGCAAGCCCGGATAATGGGCGCGAAACAAGGCCCGCGGGCCGACGGCGTCGCGGTTGTTCCCCTTGGGTCGCCGGCATCCTGGCGGGATTGTGAGACAGGGCGGTGATCACCGGATGAACGTTCGATGATGATTGCCGGGGCGTCGGCGGTCAGGCCGGCTCGCCGAGGGCCAACAGACGGCGGAACAGCCGGGCATAGATGCGGTCGGTGCGCAGGTCCTCATCCCGGCTATGGTCCCGGTCCCCCGACACGTCCGCATCCTCGAAGAGGACGCGTGCCGCCGCGCCGGTGGTGGGAACAGGCCAGGCAGCGGCCCGCCGATGGTGCACCCGGAACAGCTTCCATTCGTCGATGATGCCTTCCATGCCGCCGATGAAGACGCCAGCCGAGAACGGCGCCGCAGCGAGCATCCGCCCCCGCATCAATGCGATGCTGTGGTCCAGGTCGCGCCCGCGCTCGGTCAGGACGACGTTCTCGAACTGCCGCCACGCCGGCGGGAACTTGTCCTCGAAAAAGCGCGACAGGTAGAGGTCGACCGACTTCGGCCGGCCGAGCAGCGCCGCCACCCGCTGCACGATCGGGATGATCGCCGGATGGCCGCCAAACACTAGGCGGTCCTTCGCCGCCAGCACCACCGAGCACAGGGCATGCACCGCATCGCCGATGGCGACGACGTCGGCGGTCTCGAAGAAGCGGGGATTGCGCTTCGGATCGGGAATGCTCGCCGAAAGGAAAACCGTCTTCATCCGCTCACCCACCGCTCGGTCTCCAGCAACGAGATGGGGACGATGCCGGCATACCGGCACAACCAGTCGAGATGGGCTTGCGAATCCGGGCGCAGACCGGTCGGATCGTAGAGCACCGCCACCGGCAATTTCTCAGCGTCCATTTCGGCGCGGTGCAGGGAGCGGGAGTCGACGACGCCGATCCGCGGGAATACGCGGCAGGGACCGGTGCGGCGCTGGATGGTGATATGTCGTCCCGGCTCGACCTGATAGGGGGTCTGCCGGCCGGCCGGCAAATCCTCCAGCGCCGCCAGCAGCCGGGCGGTCAACCGGCTCTGCCGGGCCGCCATGCTGCGTGCCCGCAAGCCCTCGACGCGCAGCGCGATCGAGGTTAGGACATCCGGCGCCAACCGCTCCCCGCCGTCGCGGCCGAAGTCACGGCCGAGGAAGTGCCGTCCGGCGAGTTCGAAGGGTTCGCACAGTTCGCTGAAGCGAGCGCGGTCGAGACCTCCGGCGGGCGCCGGGGGGCGCGGGAAGACGACCTGCAGGACGCCGATGGCCAAGGCGTTGGCAATCTCGATCTCGTGGCGGATCCACTCGCTGGCGAGCGCGCCGGTGGTATCGAGGAAGATCATCACGTCGGCGTCGAGCAGACGCTGGCCCAGTTCGTCCTGGAAACGGTCGCCGGTCTGCACGCCATGGGTATCGAGAAAAACATCGAACCGGCGTTCCTGCAGGACGTGGTAGAGCTGGAGGGCCACTTCGCGCGACTCGGTGCGCCGGTAGCTGATGAACAGCCGCCGCTGGTCGCGCTGCAACCGCAGCATCTCGAGGATGCGGGACACCGCTGCGTCCATCTGCGAATCGGCTTTGTCGATCTGCATCCCGTTGATGGGCCGCAGCACCGAAGGTACAGATTTGGGGTAGTCCTGAAGGTCTTCGACCAGCGGGAGGATGCTGATGCCGGCGGTGCCGAGCCGTTCCGCTGCCCCCGTGCAGGCGGCATCCTGGCGGGGGCCGCCGCGGTAGACGCCGACGACGTGGTCGCGCGTTCGCAAGCTCTCGACGCCGTCAGCGCCCAGAAAGCGCAAGGAGGCGTCGGGATCGATGCCGAGGTTTGACACCTCGCGGCGGATCGCCGGTTCCAGGATCTGGCGCAGGCCGGAGACTTGGGGATCGAGAACGACGATCTCGTAGCGGGTGCTCTCGTACACCGGACGCCCCCGAATGCAGCCATGAACTCTAGTGTGCGAGGCATTCGCCCGCTTGTCCATGGGATCGCCGGTGTCGCCGAGAGGGCTCGGGCGCCCGCCCACCGGCCGGCGGAGCCGCCAGCCGAACCGGAAGGTTGGGAACGACCACGCGAAAAACCCGTAGGGCGCGCAGACGGTGGTTGTCGTCGGCGGGAACCGGATCATATCTTAGTGCTAAGGTGGCGCTATTGCCGTCCCCGTCCACGGAACTGGTCATGCGGATTCAGATCATCTTCGATCCGGGGTGTCCCTGGTGCTACATCGGCAAGCGCCAGCTGGAGCGGGCGCTGGCGATGCGGCCGCGCATCCGCGCGCAACTGGACTGGTGGCCGTTCCTGCTCAATCCCGACTTGCCGGCCGAGGGCCTCGATCGGACGACCTACCTCATCCGCAAGTTCGGCAGCGAAGCGCGGGTTGGCCGCATCCATGTCGCCATTGCTGATGTCGGCCAGTCGGTGGAGATCGACTTTGCCTTCGACCGCATCCGTCGGACGCCCAATACCGTCAATGCGCACCGGCTGGTGCGCTTTGCCGGCCTTTACGAGCGCGCCGACACCACGGTCGAGGCCCTCTACTACAATCATTTCGTCCGCGGCCGCGACATCGGCGATATCGGCGTGCTCGTCCAGATCGGCCGCGAGGTCGGCCTCGACGCCCGCCTGCTGCGCATGTACCTGCGCAGCGATGCCGACCTTGCCAGCATCTACGCCGAGAATGCACGGGCCCACCGACTCGGCATTAACGGTGTGCCGGCCTTCGTCTTCAACGGCGGGCTGGTGACCTGCGGCGCGCAGGAGCCGGCGGTGCTGGCGCGCATCATCGACGTCGCCCGCGAGTCGGAGCCCCTGCCGGCGAGCGCCGACGACGAGGAGGCGGCGCTGGCGGCGAGCCTGATCGGCGACGTCGGGCTGTCCTGACGCGGTAGCGGGGCGCCGGCTGCCCGATGTCGATCGAAGCGGGGCGGGGAGGCGCTATCGCTGCAGGCGGCTGAGACGCCGCGGCGAGACGCCGGCAGCGTAGAGGGCCAGCAGGCAGCAATTCAGCAGCGGGCGCATCAGGTAGCCGTCGCGCCGGTACTTTTCCGCCGACGTGATCACCGTCGCGCCGATCGGGTGCAGCCGCCGGCGACCGATGCGGCGGGCAAGATCGACGTCCTCCAGCAGGGGCACGCTGCGGTAGCCGCCGAGCCGGTCGTAGAAGCTGCGGTGGATGAGCAGCCCCTGGTCGCCGTGCGGCAGGCCGAACAGCACGTTGCGCAGGCGAATCAGCCGCTCGAGGTGGCGGGCCGCCCATGTGTCGTCGTCCAGCGTGAGGTCGAAGTAGCCGGCGACGTGGCAGTTGCCGGGATCGGAGATAAAGGCGGCGACTGCCTGCGCCCAGCCGGGCGTCGGGCGGGTGTCGGCATGCAGGAACAAAAGCCAATCGCCAGCGGCGGCAGCAGCAGCAGCACCCATCTGACGACCGCGGCCGCGGACTGTCTCCAGGAAGATGGCATCACCGTCGATAGCGACGGCAGCGGTGTCGTCGATCGAGCCACCATCGGCGACGATGATCTCGTAGGCGATGGCGTTGGCGGTCGAGAGGGCGGCGAGGGTGGTCCCGAGAACGGTTCCGGCGTTCAAAGTCGGTATGATTATGCTCAGCACCGTCGATCCCCTTCGCTGAACAAGTCATACACCAAAGACCGGCGGCGCGGAAAGCCGGGTGCGTCATCAGGGCGACGACGTGTTGCGCAAGAACAACAAAGCGGGCGAAATTGGGCTAACTCACCCCATTTGCGAAATACTGGCGCCAGTTACGCGGGTCATGTGGCGCCTTAGCTACACTTTGAGTAGCCACAACTGGGGCAAGTGTCGCAACCTTCCTGGTGGATCAGCGATGGCTGCCCACATTTGGGGCACTGACGGAACCGGCGATCGTGCCCCATGGTGCCGAACCGCCCGCCGGCCGCGACCGCCTCGCGATGGGTTGCCAGCTCTTGGCCAGGGACCGGCAGGAAGCCGATGTCGATCATGTGCGTCTCAATGACCTCGCCGATCGCCGCGAGCAGGCTCGGGACATAGCGGCCGCGCATCCACTGGCCGCCGCGAGGGTCGAACACCGCCTTCAGCTCCTCGACCACGAAGGAGACGTCGCCGCCGCGGCGGAACACCGCCGAGATCATCCGGGTGAGCGCCACCGTCCAGGCGTAATGCTCCATGTTCTTGGAGTTGATGAACACCTCGAACGGCCGGCGCCGGCCGTCCTGGATGATGTCGTTGAGGGTGATGTAGATGGCGTGATCGCTTTCCGGCCAGCGCACCTTGTAGGTCTTGCCGGGTAGCGCCTCCGGCCGGTCGAGCGGCCGGAACATCTGTACGATCGCACCCGAGTCACCTTCGTCGCGCGGCTTGCCGGCGGCCAGCGGCGGCGGCAGCGGCAACTCCGGCTGGGAGTCCTTCGCCGTTGGCTCCGCCGGCTTCTCCTTCACCTGCAGCACCGCGCCGGTGATCTCATTGGGACGGTAGGTGGTGCAGCCCTTGCAGCCGAGATCGTAGGCCTGCAGGTAGATGTCCTTGAATTCCCCGAAGGTAATCTCCTCCGGGCAATTGATCGTCTTTGAGATCGAGCTGTCGATGAATTGCTGCACCGCCGCCTGCATCACCAGATGGTCGCGCGGCGACAGTCCCTGGGTATCGACAAAATATCCCGGCAGCGGCGCGTCCTCGCCCTTCAGCCGGCGGAACAGCCGGTAGGCATGGTCGGAGACCTCCTCCTCGCGGCGACTGCCGTCCGGCATCAGCACGTGGCGGATGTAGCGGAAGCTGAACACCGGCTCCAGCCCGGAGGAGACATTGTCGGCGAGCAGCGAGATGGTGCCGGTGGGGGCCACTGAGGTGAGCAGCGCGTTGCGGATGCCATGGCGGGAGATCGCCTCGCGGACATCGGCATCGAGGCCGGCGACGGTCTCGCCGGCCAGATACTTTTCGCCATCGAACAGCGGGAACGCCCCCTTTTCGCGGGCGAGGTCGGCCGAGGCGAGGTAGGCGGCCCGCTTGATGGTGCGCATCCAGGTCTCGGTGAGCGTCACCGCGCGGGCGCCGCCATAGCGGGCGCCGCACAGGATGAGCGCGTCGGCAAGGCCGGTGACGCCGAGGCCGATGCGGCGCTTGGCCTGCGCTTCCTGCTGCTGGCGCGGCAGCGGATAGCGGGACACTTCGATGACGTTGTCCATCATCCGCACCGCCGTCGCCGTCAGCGCCCCCAGCTGGGCCTCGTCGATGCGCGCGTCCGGCTCGAACGGCGCTTCCACGAGGCTGGCGAGGTTGAGCGAGCCGAGCAGGCAGGTGCCGTAGGCGGGCAGCGGCTGCTCGCCGCAGGGATTGGTGGCGTTGATCGTCTCGCAGTAAGAGAGGTTGTTGCGCTGGTTGATGCGGTCGATGAATACCACCCCCGGCTCGGCATAGGCATAGGTGGCGCGCATGATCCTGTCCCACAGCTCGCGCGCCTGCAGCCGCTTCCCGTCGACCCCGCCGAACGAGAGCTGCCAGGGGGCGTCCTCCTTGACCGCCTGCATGAAGGCATCGGTAATCAGCACCGACAGGTTGAACATCCGCAGCCGGCCCGGCTGCCGCTTGGCGTCGATGAAGTCCTCGATGTCGGGGTGATCGCAGCGCATCACCGCCATCATCGCGCCGCGGCGCGAGCCGGCGCTCATGATCGTCCGGCACATGGCGTCCCAGACGTCCATGAAGGTCAGCGGGCCAGAGGCGTCGGCACCGACGCCCTTGACCGGCGCTCCCTTCGGCCGCAGCGTCGAGAAGTCGTAACCGATGCCGCCGCCCTGCTGCATCGTCAGCGCGGCTTCCTTCAGGTTCTCGAAGATGCCGCTGAGGTCGTCCGGGATCTCGCCCATGACGAAGCAGTTGAACAGCGTTACCCGGCGGCCCGACCCGGCGCCCGAGAGGATGCGGCCCGCCGGCAGGAATTGGAAATTCTCCAACGCCCGGAAAAACGGCTCCTCCCACGCCGCAGGGTCGGCTTCAGGCCGCGCCAGCTCGCGCGCCACCCGCCGCCAGGTGTCCTCGATGGTCTTGTCGAGCACCTCGCCGTCGTGGCTCTTCAGCCGATACTTCATGTCCCAGATCTGCTGGGAGACGGGCGCGACGTGCAGCATGGGGCCTCGGCTCGACGTTGGGCGGCTGGCATTTCGGCCGCGGCATGATTTTACGGCCTTACCCCGGATGCGATCAAGGGATCGTTCACTATACGTTCCGCTCTCTCGCTGCTTCCCCGGCCTCCCGCGGGCCACCTCGCGGCGGCTTTTACGGGCGCCTGCTCATGCCCGCCGGCAGACGGCGACAAGGTGGGTCCCCTTGCGCTTCGGCCTGAAGTGGCGGGCCAGCCGGCGCAGTCTGCCGGCGGGCCGGCCGGAGAACGTGCCGGCGAAGCACTCGATCACCTCGAGCCCGTGCGCCTGTAGATAGGCGCGCAGGCTGCCTTGCGTCCAGCTCCGCACATGCTGCCAGCGGTGGAAGACTTGGCGGCAGCAGGGACACAGGACGTCGGACTCTGCCAGCGGCTCGTCATTGGGGGTGGTGAACAGGATTGTACCCTGCCGACCGAGAAGCTGCGGCAGCTGCGCCATCAGGGCATCGAGGTCGTCATCGTTCAAGTGCTCGATCAGCTCGCAGACGAAAATTGTGCCGAAGCGCCGGCGGTCTGCGACCAGCGTCTCGGGAGCGAAGGCGCCATCGAAGGTGCCGTAGCCGGCGAACCGGGTGGAGACGGCGGCAAGGCTCTCCGGCGATATGTCGGTCGCCGCCACCCGGTAGCCAGCGGCGAGCAGATGCGCGGTCAGATGGCCCATGCCACAGGCATAGTCGAGGACGGTCTGGTGCCGCTGGGTAAACGGGGAGAGCCGCGTAACCAGGGCGCTGCCGGCCTTGTAGGTGAAATAGCGCTCGGGGAACCGGCTCTCATAGTCCCAGAAGGCGCGGATGCGCTCAGGCGTCCATTGCATCATCGGATAGTCGGTCATTGCTCAGGCGTGCTGATGGTGAGAGTGGAGCGTGTCGGCGCGATCGGCTGTGCCGACAGTCGCGCCGTTGCCGTTTCGACGCGCTGCTCCAGCTCGGCAAGGAAAGCGCTGCGCGACAGGCCGGCCGGCATCGCCGGCAGCACCTCGATGGTAATCACGCCAGGCCGCTTGCGCAGGTGCCGACGGCCCCAGAACAGCCCGGAGTTGAGCGCGACCGGCACGATGGGAGCATCAGCCTGGTTGTAGAGGGCGGCGATGCCGGGGTGATAGGGGGCGTGCTCGCCGGGTGCGGTGCGCGTGCCCTCGGGGAAGACGATGACCTGCGCTCCTTCCGCCAGCGCGCAGTCGACTGCCGGCAGCATCGTGCGGATGGCGCGAAGGCCGGCACGGCGGTCGATGGCGATGCTGCCGCCCTTGCTCAGGTACCAGCCGAACAGCGGGATCCGCACCAGTTCGCGCTTCAGCACGTACACCGGATCGTCGAGCAATACATGGAAGATCAGCGTATCCCAAGCAGACTGGTGCTTGGCGGCGATGATCGCCGGCCCCCGCGGGAGGTTCTCGGCGCCGGTCAATCGCCAACGCAGGCCGCAACACACCCGCAGGAGCACCAGCAGGCCGCCGCACCAGCATGCCGCCAGCCGTTGGAAGCGCTTGCGCGGCAGCGCCAGCCCCGGCAGCATTACAGCCATCATCACGGCGGTGAACAGCAGCGCCAGAACCGCGAACAGGGCAGAGCGGAGCGCCGTCACCCGGTGCCTCCGGGCGGCGTCATCAGCGCCGCCAGATCCAGCCACTCGTGGCGCAGGCGGGCGAGCAGGTACTTGTTGTACTCGCCGATGATCAGTGCGGCAGTGCCGGGGCGCAGCCACCAGGACGCCTGCTTGACCCGGTCCGGAAAGACGGGATGGGGAATGACCTCAGCCTCCGGCAGCGCTTCGCTGAACTCCAGCAGGCTGCGCGGCATATGATAGCCGCCGGTGACCAGCCGCAGCGAGTGATAGCCGCGGTTGCGCATCCAGGCGGCGGTTTCGCTGGCGTTGCCGCGGGTGTCCTGGGCGCCGTGACCCACCTCGATGCGCTCCTCAAGTTGGCGATCCATCCGGCCGGCGAGACGCAGCAGCTTGTCCGCCTCGACGCCGGGATGGACGCCGGAGACGAACACCCGTTTTGCCTTGTCCTCCGAGAGGAGCTGCAGGCCGGTAGCAAGGCGCTCGCTGCCGCCGGTCAGCACGACGATAGCGTCGGTCTGGCGGTTGGCGTCGGCAACCCGCCGGGGGATGCTGGCAGCGAACTCCAGCAGGCCGGCTCCCCAGGCGAGCACCACGGCAGACGTGACGACGGCGAGGCCGAGCGCTTTCCACGGCATCCGCCGCCGGTTATCCCGGATAGCCATCTCAGGGAAGCTGGGCGAGGGCACGTCGGGCTGCCAGTCTAGCGGTGAGCACGGCAAGCGCGGCCGCGGCTGGCGGCAGCAGCGCCATCACCACCCAGCCGGGCAGCGACAGCGACAGCTCTGCCGAGGTGGCGGAGCCGGCGAGGTGGGCGAAAGCGACCAAGGTAGCGATGGCAAGGGCTAGGCCGGCGGCGCCGCCGATCAATGCGGTGCGCAGTGCCCCATGGGCGACGACGTTGGTGATGGCGACGTCGTCGGCGCCGAGCAGATGCAGCAGTTCCACCGCCTCGTCGCAAGCGGCGAGCCGCGCTCGGGTAGCGAAGACGACGCTGGCGCACAGGGTCGCCGCCAGCACGCAGAGCACGAGCGCTGTCAGCGCCTCGATCGTCCGCATCAGCAGCAGCGCCGGTTCCAGCATGGCGTCGCCGAGGGTGATCTGCGCACCGGGCAAGATCTGCTGCAGCCGCTCGCCCGCCTGGGCGACGGCATCGCCAGCGCCAGCGCCAGGCTTGAGCTGCACCTCCAGCACCGGCGGCAGGGCCAGGGCCGGCGGCAGCGGGGCGCCCCCCAGCCAGGGCAGCAGCCGCGCCGCCAGCAGGCTGCTGTCGAGGACCTCGACCCGGGCCGTTTGCGGCAGCGCGCGGATTACCGCCAGCGCTTCCTCAAGCTGTCCGGCGCGCCCGGCTTCGTCGCCGGGGGCCAGCTGCACGCTCATGCGGCTGGTTGCGTCGTCGCGCCAGCGGCTGCCGAGATCGCTGACGAGGAGCAGCGTCGCCAGCGTGATCGCTGCGAGATAGACGAGGACGGCGATCAGCGCCGGCACGAAGCGACTGTCCTCGGTCCGCAGGGCTTGAGCGACGGGCCCCTCCTGCATCATGCCGCAGTCGCCGCGTGGTCGTGCTGGGGCGTCGCCGGGCCGTCGCCGGGCGGCCAGCCATCGGGCGGATCGTAAAGGACGTGGCCGTCCTCCAGCCGCAGCCGCGGGTGAGGGAAGCGGTCTGCCAGCCGCTCGTTGTGGGTTGCGATCAGCACCGTCGTACCCAGCCGGTTTACTTCCTGGAACAGCGCGATCAGCCGCAGCGCCAGCGTCTCATCGACACTGGCAGTGGGCTCGTCGGCGATCAGCAGCCGCGGCCGGATGATCAGCGCCCTGGCGATCGCCACCAACTGCTGCTGGCCGCCGGAAAGGCTGGGCGGGCGTACCTCGGCGAACCGCTCCAGCCCGGTGCGCGCCAGCATCAGCTTGCAGTCTTCGGCGATCCGCGCGGTATCGAGACCGGAGACGGCGAGCGGCAGGGCGACGTTGTCGTAGACGGAAAGCTGCGGCAGCAGCCGGAAGTCCTGGAAGACGATGCCGATCCGCCGGCGCAGCGCAGCGAGATCGGCCCGCGCGGTGGTCACGACATCGCGGCCGAAGACGACGACGCAGCCACGCGACGGCGGTAGCGCCAGCGACAGCAGCCGCAGCAGCGAGGTCTTGCCGGCGCCGCTGGGGCCGAGCAGGAAGTGGAAGGATCCCGCTGCGAGGTCAAGCGAGACATCCCGCAGCACCTCCGGCTCGTTGCCGTAACGCAGGGCCGCCCGGTGGAAGCGGGCAACGGCGGGGCGGTCGGTGTCGTCTGCCATCGACTTTGTGTTCCGGTTCCCGGCTCGCTTGCACCTCTCCCCAATTGGGGACTATTAGAAGCGTGTAAAGTAGCAGGCGATATGCGAGCAATCGCGGCGCGATCCCCACGCCGAACCCTAGCATAGCAGGCCGCCGATGATGATAGCCTGTCCGCGCTGCGGCACCGCCTATGCGGTGGAACCCGCCCATTTCGGCCGGCGGGCGCGGACCGTTCAGTGCTCAGGGTGCCATTACCGCTGGCTGCACACGCCGGAAGGCGCTTTCGCTCTGCCAGAGGACGCTTTACCACCGGTGGCGGATATGCCGCCGGCTGCGGAAAGCCGGCGCGCAGCGGCCACCAGTCGCTCACCCGAGGGGTGGCCGGGACCGGTGGATGACATCGATTCGGCCGGCCTCGGCGGCGATGCGAAGGGGACGTTGGCCGATTCCGATCGTTCGCCGGACGAAGATGCTGCGCCGCTGCACTTGGTGCCTGAAAGCGCGGCGGAGCCGTCACCGGCGGAAACGATGGCGTCGGCTGATCCACCAGGCGTGGCGGCTGCCGCCAATTCCGCTGGACCGGCGGCTGTGCAGCCGACGACACCATCGCCGGATCCGACTCCCGCCTCGCCGGAACCCTCACCGTTGCAGCAGCCTGCCGCGACGGCTACGCCGGTCGCGGCTTCCGGCCGATGGCGCGTCGCACGATCGGCTCTGCCGCGCCGTCCCGCAGCGGTCGCCGGGCTGTCGGCGGCGGCAACCATCGTGATGCTGGTGCTGCTGCTGGTCCTGCTGCGCGCCCCGATCCTCGCCGCGCTTCCCCAAGCCGCCGGCTTTTACGGGGGGCTCGGGCTGCTTCCCGCTGGCGCCGGTGCGGGCCTGGAGATCCGGGATGTCGCGGCCCGGCGGGTGACCGACGGCAGCGCGGCTGTCCTCATCGTCAGCGGCACCGTCGCCAGCATCGCTGCCGTACCGGTGGCGCTCCCGGTGCTGCGCGCCACCCTTTACAACGAGGTCGGGCAGGCAGTGCAGGCGGCAGATGCGGCCGGCGAACGGCCGTCGCTGGCGGCCGGCGAGACGACGCGCTTCGAAGCTCGGATCATCGACCCGGCGGGCGCGGCCCGGCGCATCGGCGTCACTTTCATTCCGCCGCCGGATCCGGCCCGCCCCTGACCCCTCGCCGTGCCCGGGGGTGGGCGCTGCGGTGGATGGCAAGCAGCCGGCCGCTGTCAACCTCGGTATAGCGTTGCGTGGTGGACAACGAGGCATGTCCCAGCAGTTCCTGGATGCTGCGCAGATCGCCGCCGTCGGCGAGCAGGTGGGTGGCGAACGAGTGGCGCAGCGCGTGCGGCGTCGCCGTCTCCGGCAGGCCGAGCACCACACGCAGTCGGCGAACCTGCTTCTGTGCAACCGCCGGATCGAGCCTTGCGCCGCGCGCGCCTAGGAACAGCGGCCCCTCGCGGCCGGGATCCAGCGGGCAGGCGGCGAGGTAGGCGGCAACCGCCTCGCGCACCACCGGCAGCACCGGTACCAGCCGCTGCTTGCCGCCCTTGCCGGTGATGCACAGCGTCTCGCCGAGCGGGGTGGCGGCGCGGTCCAGAGCCAGCGCCTCGCCAATGCGCAGCCCGCAGCCATAGAGCAGCGTCAGCAGCGCCGCATCGCGCAAGCCGATCCATCGCTCGTCGGACAATCCGGCGATGCTGTGCACCACCTCGACCGCGTCGTTCTCGGCAAGCGGCCGGGGCAGCGGCCGCTTCGCACGCGGGGTGCGGATAGCATGAACCGCGGCGGCCGGGGCAAGGCCGCGCCGTTCGAGAAACCGGAAGAAGCCGCGCAGGCTCGCTAACGCCCGCGCATTGGACGAGCGCTCGTAGCCGCGCGTGCTGCGCAGGGCGAGCCAAGCGCGGACGTCCGCAGGCCTCAGCGCCGCCAGCGCAGCGAGATCGGGCGGGCCGCCGAGGTGACCTGCGAGGAAGGCGAGGAAGCCGGTAAGGTCGTGGCGGTAGGCCTCGATGGTATTGGCGGCCAGCCGCCGTTCGTTGGCGATGTTCTCGAACCAAGCGTCCGCGGCGATGGCGAGATCGTCGGCGACGGGAAAGGCGCCGGCGGCGAAAGGCGCCCCGCCGGCGGAACCGGGCGGGTCCGCCTCGCGACTCAGGCAGGCACCGGCAGCAGCCGGCACAGGCAGGATTCGACTACCTTGCCGAGGAAGCGCAGCAGCTCGGTGCCCTGGCCGGGGTGAAAGGCGCTCTCGCGGCGGCAGCCGAAGGCGAGCACGCCGACCTGTCCACCCTCGCCATAATGCATGCGCACCAGCGCCGCCGAGCGCACCAGCCCGGCGCCGGCGCCGAAGATCGTGCCGTCGTCCACCATCTCGCGGTAGAGGGCAACATCGCGGCTGGGGCCGAGGAAGCTGTCGGCATCGCCGGCGCGCAGGCGGCCGATGCCGCCGACCATCATTTCCAGGTCGGGCCCCGGCTCGACGCTGAGGTGGCAGACATCCACGTCCAGCAGGATCGGCAGGTCATCGGAGATGGCGTGGAGCAGCGCGTCCATGTCCGGGGCGGCGATCAGTACCAGCGCCGCAGCATGCGTCCGGCTCTGGATGGCGAGGTTGGCCCGGCTGGTCTCGATCACCTCGTTGGCGCAGTCGCGCAGGCCGGCGATCTCGCCCCGCAGCGTCTGCACCATGTGTTGCTGCATGTCGACGACGGTATCGCCGCTCCACCGCGGCGGCGGCGTCATCGCCTGCAGCAGGTCGGGGCGGCTGACGAAGAAGTCGGGATGATCGCGCAGGTACGCCGACACCTGCTCTTCGCCCGGCGAAGGAGCAGAAGGGGGGCGTTCGATCGCCGCCTGCTGGTCATCATCAGTGGTCATGCTGCCCCTATAGCAGATTCGCCCCGGCGCGGCTAAGCGCTAAACTCGCTGGTGATGATCGACGGCGGCAATAGCGGGCCTGAGGCCGGCGGTGGAACGGAGCTGGAGCGCTTTTGCGCCGGTGCACGCGTAGCAGTGCTGCTGCCGCTGCCGCTCGCCGGCGCCTACGATTACCTTGTGCCCGAAGGGCTGAGCGTCGCCGCCGGCACGTTCGTCGAGGTGCCGCTCGGCGGCCGCCGGCTGGCTGGCGTGGTGTGGGGCGGCGGCGCCGAGGCGGTAGATACGGCAAAGCTCAAGCCACTGGCGCGGACGCTGCCGGCGCCAAAGCTGCCGGAAGTCTCCCGTCGATTCGTCGAATGGGTCGCGGCGTATACCGTGCAGCCCCCCGGCGCGGTGCTGCGGATGGTGATGAGCGTGCCGGAAGCGCTGGCAGCGGAGACGCCGGGGCGGGGGGTGCGGCTGGTCCATCCTCAGCCAGCGGTGCGTCCGTCAGCAGAGCGGGCGCGGGTGCTCGCCGCCGCCGGCGACGGACAGGCGCGCTCCATCGCCGATCTCGCCCAGCGCGCCGGCTGCGGCGAGGGGGTGGTGCGCGGGCTCGTCACCGCGGGAGCGCTGGAGCCGGTAGAGGTGATGGCGTCGCCGCCACCGCGCCCCGACTGGCAGCGGCCGGGGCGGGCGCTGAGCCCGGCCCAGGCGGCGGCGGCGGACACGCTGCGCGCCCATATCGACGCAGGTTTCGCCGTCGACCTGCTCGACGGCGTGCCCGGCGCCGGTAAAACCGAGGTGTACTTCGAAGCCGTGGCGGCGGCGCTGGCGCGCGGCCGGCAGGTGCTGGTACTGCTGCCGGAGATCGCGCTGGGCACCCAGTGGCGCGCCCGCTTCGCCGACCGTTTCGGTGCTCCGCCGACGGAGTGGCATTCCGACCTTAGCCGGGGCGAGCGGCGGCGCACGTGGCGGGCGGTGGCGGAGGGCAGGGCGCAGGTGATCGTCGGCGCGCGCTCGGCGCTGTTCCTGCCCTATCCGGAGCTGGGGCTGATCGTCGTCGATGAAGAGCACGACGGCTCGTTCAAGCAGGAGGACGGCGTCGCCTACCACGCCCGCGACATGGCGGTGGTGCGGGCGCGCCTAGGCGAGATCGCTTGCGGGCTGGTCTCAGCGACGCCGTCGCTGGAGACGCTGGTCAACGTCCGCGCCGGCCGCTACGGAGAGATTGCCCTGCCCGAGCGCGCCGGCGGCGCCGCGCCGCCGCATGTCGAGATCATCGATCTGCGCCGTCAAGCGCCGGCGAAGGGCGCCTTTGTGGCGCCGCCACTGCGCGCCGCCCTACGCGAGGCGCTGGCCGCCGGCCGCCAGGCGCTGCTGTTCCTCAACCGCCGCGGCTACGCGCCGCTCACCCTGTGCCGCGTCTGCGGCCATCGCCTTCACTGCCCGTCGTGCACCGCCTGGCTGGTGGAGCACCGGCTGATCGGCCGGCTGCAGTGCCACCACTGCGGCTACAGCCGGCCGCTGCCGCCCGCCTGCCCGGCCTGCGGGGCGAAGGACGCGCTGGCACCGGTCGGCCCGGGGGTGGAGCGTCTGGCCGAGGAGGTGGCCAGCTTCCTGCCCGAGGCGCGGACGGTGCTGGCGACCTCGGACAGCCTCGCTGGGCCGGCGGCGGCGGCCGAACTGGTCGGCCGCATCGAGCGGCGCGAGGTGGACTTGATCATCGGCACCCAGATCATCGCCAAGGGCTACCACTTCCCGTTGCTGACGCTGGTCGGTGTCGTCGACGCCGACCTCGGGCTCGCCGGCGGCGACCTGCGCGCCGCCGAGCGCACCTTCCAGCTGCTCTACCAAGTCGGCGGGCGCGCCGGCCGCGAGGCGGCGGAAGGTGGGCAGGGGTGGGTGCTGCTGCAGACGGCGTGGCCGGAGCATCCGGTGATTGCGGCGCTGGCGGCGGGCGAGCGGGCGCGGTTCATGGCCGCCGAGGAAGCCGAGCGCCGGGTCGCCGGCATGCCGCCGTTCGGCCGGCTGGCGGCGCTAATCGTCTCGGCGCGCGACGAGGCGCAAGCCGACGCGGCGGCACAGGCGCTGGCCCGCGCGGCGCCGCTGGCGGCCGGAGGCGCTGGCAATGCGGGCGCCGCCGCAGGGGTGCGCATCCTCGGACCGGCGCCGGCGCCGCTGGCGCTGCTGCGCGGCCGCCACCGCCGCCGCCTGCTGGCGATCGCGCCGCGCGCCTTTCCGCTCTCCCGCTTCATCCACGACTGGGTCGCCGCCACCCCGCTGCCGTCTACCGTTCGCCTGCAAATCGACATCGACCCGCAAAGCTTCTTGTGATCGTGGTATCTCTCATAAAAAATAAGAGTGACTTACATTGGCCCATACGTATTTAATAGAGGCCAGACTAGTTTTGAATGCTTATGCCTTTTAATTTTCTGTATAGTGAAAATCATAACGATCATTCATGCCAGGTACATAATCTGCTATTGTTTGTAGTGTCTTATTAATACATTTAACACCGCTCATCCCATTCAGAGTTATCAGGCCCTGGTATTTTTTTAATCTAAGCCGCAGGCTCATAAGCCGCATCCAGATTTTGGCTGCGGCGAGTTTCACGAGTGCGAGGTGGTTGGCGTCGTGTTTTTCGAAGCGGGTGGCGACAGCCCGGAAGTGTTTGAGCTTGTTGAAGAAGCGCTCGACCAGATTGCGGTAGCGATAGAGGAACTTGCTGAAGGCGGGGATGTTCTTGCGGTTGGGCATCGGCTTGAC
>JAEULG010000080.1 GCA_016793875.1 Rhodospirillales bacterium
AGATCGCTCGGATAGCGCAGCTTGCTGCGGTCATAGCGGTGGCGGTTCTCCTGCGTCCACATCGGCGGCCTCCTGCATCCCACCACGCCAGGGAATCACAGGAGACTCAACCGATTCAACATCTTCTCGGACAGACACTTAAGAGCGACGGAAGATCGGGGATAAAGAACGGAGAGAGGCTCCCGCTGACGACATGGCGCCGGGGGAGCGAGAGGACGTTTTCGGCAGGCTCCCGGCGGAGACGAAGGCGGCCGGCGGCGGCAAGTGCCGGCTGTTGACTGTATGCGGCGATTTCTCTACCACCCTCCGTTGAGCCTGCGGCAACAGCGGGAAAATACATTAGCGTCGGCAACTCGCGCGGCTCCTGAAATCATATGGCTCCTTCGGAACGGCATCGGAAGCAACGATGAGACGCGCCGTCGTCAGCGCGCTCACGCTCGTCGCTTTCATTCTGCGGCTGATGCTGATGGCAATGCCAATGCCGGAAGCAACGGCGGCCGGCATGCTCGTTCCGATCTGCACCGCGACTGGCCTGCAGTCGCGCACGCTTGATCTCCCGAAGGCGCCCGCTGAGCCAGCCAAGAAAGGGGGGATCGACTGTCCCCTGTGCCGTATTCCCCAGGGTCTTCCGGTGCTGCCGGCTCTCGTGGAGCTACCCGTGCCAGTCGCGGTCGCGGGCACGGCCGCATTTTCCTTCCATCGCGCGGCGCCGACGCTCCGCCTCGCCGCCCGTCCGCCGCCGAGCCGCGGCCCTCCTCTCCTGTCCAGTCGCGAAACGCTTACCCGCGCTTAAGGGGCGGCCTGCGCCGTTCTGCCTCGCTCGTGACAGGAGAATTGTGTCCAATGCCTACCTTCTGCTGGCGCTGCGGAATCTCCGCGGCGACCACTTTCGGCCTTCTTACGCTCTTCGGTACGGCGGCCTCTGCCGAGCCACCGATGGCCTCAGAGTCGGACCGCCCCACCGGCGCCGAGGCGGCGGGCGACGCCATTTCGCTGCCTCCAATCGAAGTGCAGTCGGAAGCGGGACGGTCGCTTATCTCAGTGCCGCTCAACAGCAACGCGCTGACGCCGCAGCAGATCAGCAACTGGCGCCGGCAGACCAATGATGCCGCGCGGCTGCTCGAGTCCGTCGCCGGTGCCAGCGTCTACACCGCCGGGGGAGTCTCCAGCATCCCGGTGATCCACGGCCAAGCCGACGACCGGCTCAACACCCTGGTGAACGGCATGCCGATACCGTCGGCCTGCTCCAACCACATGAACCCGGCGATGTCCTACATCGACCCGACGAATGTGGGCACGTTCTCGACCATCAACGGCATCACGCCGGTCAGCAAGGGAGGTGACAGCATCGGCGGTACCGTCGTCGTGGACTCGCCGGCGCCAGTGTTCGCCGCACCGGGCGAGACCTTCCGCTTCGCCGGGCAAACCGCCGCCTTCTACCGCAGCATCAACGACAACTACGCCGCCTCGATCGACAACACCACCATCGCCAACGACGCCTTCAGCCTGAGCTACAGCGGCGCGTTCACTACCGCTGCCAACTATCGTGGCGGGGGCGACGACGGGAAACTGCGCTCGACCGAGTATCGGGCATTTAACCAAGCCCTCTCCGGGGCCGCCCGTGGCTCGTCCGATCAGCTCTCGCTGCAACTCAGCCAACAATACATCCCCTACCAGGGTTTCCCCAACCAGTACATGGACATGACCGAGAACCTCTCGTATGTCGTCAACGGCGGCTATGAGCGCAGTTTCAGCTGGGGACAACTCAACGCCCGCACATTCGTGCAGACCGTCGATCACGAAATGAACTTCCTCAACGACAAGGGCGGCACCGACGGCGGCAACGGCGGCATGCCGATGAAGGCGGACGGGGTCAATACCGGTTACCGGGTGGGAGGGCTGATCCCGCTCAACGAACGGGACACCCTCAACGTGGGTAACGAACTCTACTACAACTGGCTCGACGATCATTGGCCGGCGGTTCCGGGCAGCATGATGATGGGCCCGGACGAGTACGTCAGCATCAACGACGGCATGCGCACTCGGCTCGGCACCTTTGCCGAATGGGGGGCGCGGTGGGCGCCGCAATGGACCACGCTCGTCGGCGTACGCAACGATACGGTGTGGATGAACACCGGCGACGTCCAGCCCTATGACCCGGTTCCAAGCATGATGAACCCCGATGCCGCTGCTGCCGCTGCGTTCAATGCCCGCGGCCACGCCCGCACTGACGTCAATTTTGACGCGACCGTCATGGGCCGCTTTACCGCCGACGAGAAGCAGACCTACGAACTCGGTTACGCGCGGAAGACGCGGTCGCCGAACTTCTACGAGCGCTATGCGTGGGGAACCGGGCAGATGGCGAGCCAGATGATCGGCTGGTTCGGCGACGGCAACGGCTACGTCGGCGACATCGGCCTGAAGCCCGAGGTGGCACACACCGTGAGCGCCACGGCAGACTGGCACGGCGGCGGTGAGGTCTACTGGCAGGTGAAGATCACGCCGTATTACAGTTATGTTGAGAACTACATCGGCGTCGAGAGACTCCAGAACTTCATCAACGCCGCCGGCCAGCCGAGTGGCTTCGTCCAGCTGCAGTTCACAAATAACAACGCCCAGTTCTATGGCATCGATGTCAGCGGCAGCGCCGAAGTCTGGGAGAGTGAAGATGTTGGCCGCTTCACGTTCTTCGGCACGCTCGGCTGGGTGAGGGGCCGAGACCTGAGCAGCAATGAGAATGCCTACCATCAGATGCCGCTGAATACGCGGCTGACTGTCGCTCACGATCTTGACTCATGGTCATCGGCGGTCGAAGTCATCGCAGTAGCAGACAAGTCGAAAGTCGATAATACCCGCAACGAGTTGCGTACGTCTGAGTACGCATTGCTCAACCTGCGCACCAGCTATGCTTTTGGTAATGCCAGGGTTTACTTCGGTATCGATAACGTCTTCAATACTGCGTACGATCTGCCGCTTGGCGGCATCGCCCTGAGCCAGCTCGACCAAAACGGCGGGCGGCGCCAGGAGGTGTGGGGCACCGGGCGGTCGTTCATCGGCGGATTGTCGATGACCTGGTAACGGCCGCAGTGCCATCTGCCGAACTGGGGCTGGCTACGCCGGCCAGCCCCTCCCGCTCGCCGGACCACGCCCGGCGGGCGATCGCAGGCGCTCTCTGCCTCTCCGCGCTCTTGCACGGTGGCATCCTGACCCTGGCCGAACGGACACCCGTGCCGCTCGACGCCGGTGGCGAGCCCATGGAGATGATCACTGTCGACGTCATCGAGGACGTGCTGGTCGCCATGCCTGACACTGCTCCGGCGGAAGCTTGGTCGAAGGACGAGCCCGCTCCCAATATCGCGCCGGTCCAGCAGCCCGCCCCCATTCCCGGGCCCACCGCGCCCAGCCTGCCGCAACCACGGGCTCGGCCTCGCCCATCGACAACGAGCCGCCCCCCCGAGACCTCCCATGCTCCGCCGCCCCAAAGTCCGACGCCGGAGAAAGATAATCCGACGAACGATCGAGCGTCCGGGCTGGCGAAAGTCGATAATCCGGCCACACCAGGGGCGGCCGATGACCCACCGGCACCCACCGCCGGGCAGCTCCCTGGACAGAAGGATGGTGGCGGCCGAGGCTCGGCGAGCCCGGCGGGGAGCATGAGCCCGGTCTCCGCGCAGCGCCTCCTCGATGCCTATGGTCGCGATCTCTGGAAACGCATCGCCGCACATAAGCCAAAGGGGTTGCAACTGGTCGCCAGCACCGGAATCTCTTTCGTCGTCGCCGCCGATGGCACGCTCCTGACTCTGTCCATCTCCCGCTCAAGCGGTCGTTCGGAGCTCGACCACCTCGCCCTGCAAGCCGTGCGTTTGGCGGCGCCGCTCCCACCGCTGCCGTCCGCCCTCGGCGTCCGTCCTATGACCTTCGAAATCTCCTTCAACTTCCGATAGCATCGCACCCGGTTCCGAACCCGATGCCAAGTGAAGGCCGCGCTCTTCGAATACATCGAGGTCTTCTACAAATTGCCCAATCTTCGCGTGCAGTTGCCCGACCTCCCGTTCCCGGGCGTGTTCAGCATCAACCCCGAGGCCCGGCTCAAACGTACGCGCCGCGTTGTCCAGCAGTTGCTTCTTCCAGGCGTAGATCTGGTTCGGGTGAACCTCATAGCGCACGGCGAGATCAGCCACCGTCGCCTGCTGCCGCAGCGCCTCCAGGGCGTCTTCCCCTTCACCGCCGCATCAATCTTCCGTTTCGGCTTCTTCATCATCTGCTCCGTCCACCACGACGGAGCCGACACCGCTCCAATCAACACCACGGTCCCAAATCAGGGCCTGTTCACGGTGTCAGCGTCTCGCTGATCGCCTCGCAACACCGGCAGAAAACCTTCTCGCGCACGTGCCGGATCACGCCCCAGCGCGCCGGCAGCCGCGTTCGCATCCGGTGATGGCCGCCTTGTGTAGAGGCGACCATCACCGGATGCGTACACTCCGATTCCTCGTCAGTTAAGTCTAAAGGATAGCGTTTTGTCCGGCGATATGGGCCATCCGACCCTGGCTCTGCTTCGTTCACACGCAGCCCCAACTACCGCAAGGCCCCTCCCCCGAGTTTTCCAAACGGACTCTAGACCGTAAGTTGCGCCGCCGGGGCTTCCGACATGGCGGGAGCGAAACCACATGATAATACTAGTAGCGAATCTCACTGGCGCCATCCGCGGACTTAGCCTTCCTCAGCCTGCAATAGCCGTCGTGCTGCGGTATAGGGATCGATGGTCCCCGAGGCGGCGGCGTCTAGCAGCGCGTCTAGTTGAGGGCGGTTCTCACGAAGCAGCCGGTCACGAACAATGTCCTCAGCAGCCTTGAGAATACGCATCTCAATGATGCGCCGGTGACGAATAGCGTGTTCTCCGCTCTGCAGCAGGTACTGTTGATGTTGGTCGACGGCCTCTACTAGCGCTTCGATGCCCTCGCGGCGCTGCGCGCTAGTGGCGACGACAGGCACCTTCCATGCCGAGAGAATCCCGCGGGCGAGTGTGCCCAGCCGCAGCATCGCCCGCAGGTTGGCTGCCGTGTCGTTCGCTTCCGGCCTATCGCACTTACTGATTACATGGATATCAGCGATCTCCAACACGCCGGCCTTGATCGCCTGAATCTCATCGCCGAGGCCAGGAGCGGAGACGACGATGACGGTGTGAGCGGCCTGGACAATGTCGACCTCGTCCTGGCCGACGCCGACAGTCTCGATCAGGACCACATCGAAACCGGCGACATCGAGCACATCGACGACGTCGAGTGTCGCCCGAGCCAATCCACCGAGGGCACCGCGCGTTGCCATGCTACGGATGAAGACGCCAGGATCGCCCGCCAGATCCAGCATGCGGATGCGATCGCCGAGGATGGCGCCGCCGGAGAACGGGCTGGACGGATCTACGGCGACGATGCCAACGGTGCGGCCCATGGCGCGGAAGCGCTGAGTTAGCACCCGGCACATAGTAGACTTTCCACTACCGGGAACGCCGGTCAGCCCGATGATGTGCGCCCGGCCGGTATGGCGGTGAACCTCGGCCATCGCCGGCTTACTGCCGGCTGTGATCGACTCAGCGATCGACATCAGCCGGGCAATGCTCTTACGCCGCCCCTGCCGGACTTCCGCGACAAGCGCCGCCGCGTCGGCGACAGCTTCGGCGAAATGCTCAGCCACGCCTCGTCTCTGCTTTCGTCATCGCGTCGAGATAGTCAGCGGCGAGCGCCACGTAACGCGGCGCCAACTTGGCCATCCCCACCCGATCGGCATCGGTCAGGTCACGGATCTTCTTCGCCGGCGATCCGGCCCACAACTCGCCGCGGCGGACTCGTTTGCCGGGGGTGATTAGCGCACCCGCTGCAACCATAGCCCCACCCTCAACTAACGCGTCGTCCATGATTGTGGCCCGCATGCCAACAAAGGCGCCGTCCTCCAAGGTGCATGCGTGCAGCAACACCATATGGCCGATGGTGATGTCCGCGCCGATAAAGGTCCCCTGCCCCTCCTTGGACACGTGGACGATGGTGCCGTCCTGAATATTCGTCCGTTCGCCGATCCGCACGACGTTGACGTCGCCGCGGATAACGCAGCCAAACCAGATGCTCGTCTCGGCGCCAATCGCGACGTCACCAATAATGGTGGCGCCGGGGGCGATAAACACGCGGGGTGAAAGCTGCGGCCGAATGCCTCGATAGGGCAGCAGAGGCTCCACGAGTTCCCTCCTTTCCCATTTCCTTGTTTGTAGATCTGCAGCTAGACTTGCAGCCAGTAGCGCATCATGGCGCTAACTGCGCGCGGCCGCTCCATCGTCGAGAGGTGGCCGCAGTCCTCGATCACCACCAGCTTTGCACGCGGTATCCTCTCGGCCAATTCCTCACTTTCGCCAAGTGGCGTCAACTCGTCCTGGCGACCGCACGCAACTAATGTCGGGCAGTGGATTAACCGCAGGTCGTGGCGGCTGTCGGGACGCAGCATCAACATCCGTTCCTGGCGCAAAAATGCCTCTCGGCCTACCCGCTCGGCCATCCCCAAAATGCCGCCAACCAGTGTTGTATCATCCATCCGCGCCGGGTGGATCAGTTTCGGCAGAAGGCGTGGAGTCACCCCCTTAAATGCTCCGCTGCGTGCCAAGTCGATCAGACCTTGGCGCAACTTAACCTTCTCCGGTGGATCGGCGCGAGCGGTGGTGTCGAATAACGCCAGACGTTTCACCCTATCCGGCGCTTGACGCAAGATTTCGAAGGCGACGTAGCCTCCCATCGAGAGCCCGGCGAGGGCGAACTCGTCCGGCGCAGCGGCCAGCACTCGCTGGGCCATGGCGCCGCCCGAATCACCGTCGGTTAAATTGGCGACGGTGATATCGGCAATATCGGCAAGGGTCTCGGTCTGGTGCTGCCACAGCGCCGCGTCGCACAACAAGCCCGGCAGCAGCAGCAGCGGAATACGATTGGTCACAATTGCCTCTTCCTTACACCCTATTTGATCAGCGGGCTAAGTTCCTTGAAGGCGGGTGTTCCCGCCTTGGCGAGCCACTCGAACACCACCATCTCCGTTGTGACGATGCGCGCGCCAGCCTCGCGCAAACGGGCCATTGCCGCGGCATGGTCGCACTCAGTGCGCGAGGAGGTTGCGTCCTGGACCACGAAGGTCTCTGTGCCGCCAGCCAGAAGATCGTCGGCTGTCTGCAGTACGCAGACGTGCGCTTCCATCCCGGCGACAACCGCCTGCGGCCGGCCGAGACCGCGGAACCGGTCCGCAAAGCCTTGCTCAGCGATGCAGGAGAAGTGCAGCTTCTCGATGGTCTCGCCGTCAACAAGCAGTGCTGCAAGCTCCGGTACCGTCGCGCCGAGACCGCGCGGATACTGCTCGGAGACCAGTACCGGTACGTCGAGGCGACGCGCCACCTTCAAAAGCACCGCGGCATTTTCAATAACCGCATGCGGTGCTTTCACCTTCGGCGCCAACCTCTCCTGGATATCGACGACGAGCAGGCAGGAGGCGGGAGCGGACATGAGCATGAACTAACCTCGCGGCAATCCTGTCGCTAGGGTAATCACAACCCTCGATTTGTCCAGGACACTGGAGTGGACCCCATGGGTGGGGCCACTGGAGCATCGTTCCTGAACGGAAGGCTAGCCGGCTCCATCCTCTCGTTCACGCCACGCGAGGCTTCTGTTGCTGTTGTTGACGCGGTGGGCATGTGGGCGATGCGAGAGCGTCGTCCAAGCGCACCGTCATGTCCTTGGGCGTTGCCGGCCAGCACCCCGCTGACGCCCTCGCGCCACACTGCCATCTGGGTTCGGCCGGCCAGCGCCTGATGAGGCCTCCGGCCGTTGTAAAAGTCCGATCCACAAGGCGATCCCGGCGCGCGCCTCGCGGCCGTCGGTGTAACCCTTCAGAAACACGTCCTCGTACTTCAGCGACCGCGACAACCGTTCGATGAAGACGCCTATCCATCCAGCGGCCGCGGCCGTCCATCGAGATGCGGATGCCGGCGCCGGCCAGCCGTCCGGTGAAGTCGGCGCTGGTGACCTGCGAGCCCTGGTCGGTGTTGAAGATGTCCGGTTTGGCGAAGCGTGCCAGTGCCTCGTCCAGCGCGTCGACGCAGAAGGCGGTATCCATGGTGTTCGACAGCCGCCAGACCAACACCGCCCGGCTCGTCCAGTCGATGATCGCGACCAGGTAAAGGAAGCCGCGGCCGATCGGAAGGTCCGTTATATCCGCCGCCCATACCTGGTTCGGCCGGTCGATGACCTGGTCGCGCAAGAGGTAGGGGAAAACCTTGTGGCCCGGTGCCGGCTTCGTTGTCTTCGGCTTCGGCCCCAGTGCAGCGATCCCCATCCGCCGCATCAACCGTTGCACCCGCTTGCGGTTGACGGCGTACCTCTCGGCCCGCAGCATCAAAGTCATCCGTCGCGAGCCGAGGAACGGCCAGGCCATGAACAGCGCGAGGGTCCGCTGCATCAGCGCCAGGCCGACGTCATTCGCCGGCGCGGGGGCGATGAACTCCCGACCGGGCAATCCCGAGCAGGTGGCACTGGCGGCGGATCGAAATCTCCGGATGGCCGCGCTCGATCATCGCTTTCCGGTCCGGCCTGCTGGCTGGGTGAGGAGGCCAGCATGGATGGGTCAGCCTCTTTCGATGGATTTGCGGACGCGGCTGTTGGCGGCGATTGATGCCGGGATGAGTTGCCGGGCGGCGGCGGCGCGGTTCGGGGTGGCACCGCCGACGGCAATTCGCTGGCAGGCGCAGCTGCGGGCCACCGGCAGCGTCGCCCCAAAGCAGCAGGGTGGCGACACGCGCGCGCGCCGCATCGAAGAGCGCCGCGCGGAGATCCTCGCGCTGTGGGAGGCGCGCAAGGACATCACGCTCGATGAGCTTCGCGGGCAACTCGCCGACAAGGGCCTGGTGGTGGCGATGTCGACGCTGCACCGCTTCTTCGTGC
>JAEULG010000174.1 GCA_016793875.1 Rhodospirillales bacterium
GCACCGCCGCCCCGCTTGTCTTGATGCCCCTCGACGTTCCCATCCGCCGCGCCGGCGCTGACCGCTTCGCCGCCTCCGGCGCCGGACCGTCGGGGGCGGATGCGCACCCGCCCCGACGGTCCGCTCTCACGTCATTCGACCCTCTCAGGAGGCGCGCTCACTGTCGAGCATCGCCATCTGCTCGGCCGCGTAGCGATTACCAGCGACGGCATCGGGCGGCACCGCCGCCGCGATCGCCGCCAGATCCATCTCGCTGAGACCGACATCAAGCGCGGCGATCGCCTCGGCCAGACGGTCGCGCCGGCGGGCACCGATCAGCGGCACGATGTCGGATCCGCGGGATGCGACCCAGGCGATGGCAAGCTGCGAGACACTGATGCTCTTCCCCCTGGCCATCGCGCCGAGCGCCTCGACCAGCGCCAGATTATGGGCAAGGTTCTCTCCTTGGAATCGCGGCAGATGGGCGCGGAAGCCGGTTGCGCTCTCGCCGCGCGCGGCGCCGGCGCTGATCAGCCCGCGCGAGAGCACGCCATAGGCGGTCATACCAATGCCCAGTTCGCGCAGCGTCGGCAGAATCTCCTTTTCGACGTCACGGCTCAGCAGCGAATACTCGATCTGCAGGTCGACCACTGGATGCACCGCGTGGGCACGGCGGACGGTCGCGGCAGATGCCTCGCTGAGCCCGAGATAGCGGACGTAGCCGGCGCGGATCATGTCGGCAATGGCGCCGACGGTGTCCTCGATCGGCACCTGGGGATCGACGCGTGCCGGCCGGTAGATGTCGATGTAGTCGGTGCGCAGGCGCCGCAGCGTGTAGGCGAGGAAGTTCTTCACCGCCGCCGGCCGCGTATCGTTGCCGATGAACCCTCCGGCCGGATCACGCATCGCCCCGAATTTTACGCTCAGGACGGCGCTGTCGCGGGCGCGCCCCTGCAGCGCCTCTGCCAGCAGCAGCTCATTATGGCCCGATCCGTAGAAGTCGCCGGTATCCACAAGTGTGACGCCGGCGTCGAGCGCCGCGTGGATGGTGGCAATGCTCTCGCTGCGGTCAGCGGGACCGTAGAAGTCGGACATGCCCATCAGGCCGAGCCCGAGCGATGAGACGACCGGGCCCGACAGGCCGAGACGACGGGTCTGCATCCGGCAATCCTCTGGCAGTTGTTCCCCGCAAGATGAAAGCAGCGGATTGCGGCGGCGTCGAGACTTGTGCGCGGAGCGCCGGATTTACAGCGCGGTGCCGCCGACGGTCAGGTTCTCGATCAGCAGCGTCGGCTGGCCAACACCCACCGGCACGCCCTGCCCATCCTTGCCGCAGGTGCCGATGCCGGGGTCGAGCGCCATGTCGTTGCCAACCATGCCGACGCGTGTCAGCACGTCCGGGCCATTGCCGATCAGGGTCGCTCCCTTCACTGGGGCGCCCAGTCGGCCGTCTTCGATTCGGTAGGCCTCGGTGCAGGAGAAGACGAACTTGCCGGAGGTGATGTCGACCTGGCCGCCGCCAAACGAGGTGGCATAAAGACCTTTCCTGACCGAGCGGAGGATTTCTTCCGGCGCGTGCGCCCCGGAGAGCATGTAGGTATTGGTCATCCGCGGCATCGGCCGGTGAGCGAAGCTCTGCCGGCGACCGTTGCCGGTCGAGGAACCGCCCATCAGCCGGGCGTTCATCCGGTCCTGCATGAATCCGACGAGAATCCCGTCCTCGATCAGCACCGTGCTCTGGCTGGGGGTGCCCTCGTCGTCGATGGTCAGCGATCCGCGCCGGTCGCTGATGGTGCCGTCGTCAACCACGGTGACACCGGCGGAAGCGACCCGCTGGCCGACGAGGCCGGCGAAAGCAGAGGTCTTCTTGCGGTTGAAGTCTCCCTCAAGGCCATGGCCGATCGCTTCGTGCAGCAGGATGCCTGGCCAGCCCGGCCCCAGCACGACGGTCATCTCGCCGGCCGGGGCTGGCACCGACTGCAGGTTCACCAGCGCCTGCCGCAGCGCTTCGTCCACCGCCCCGCGCCATGTAGCTTCCTCCAGCAGGTGCTCGTAGGTGATGCGACCGCCGGTGCCGTGGCTGCCGGTCTCCTTGCGCCCGTCCTGCTCGACGACGACGCTGACGTTGAGGCGGACGAGAGGGCGGATGTCGGCGGCGTGTTCGCCGCCCGACCGCTGGACGTGCACCGCCTGCCACTCACCTGCCAGCGAGGCGATGACCTGCCGGACCCGACCGTCCTTGCCGCGGGCGTAGGCATCGATGTCCGCCAACAGCCTCGTCTTGGTCTCGAACGGCACCAGGGCGAGCGGGTTGTCCGCGGTATACAGCGAGCGGTTGGTACCCACAGGCGGCAGGGAGACGACGCCGCTGCGGCCGCGGCAGACGGCCGCGACCGCTTCACCGGCACGTCTGATGGCTTCCTCGGTGAGGTCGGTGGCATGAGCATAGCCGGTGGCCTCGCCGGCGACGGCACGCAGGCCGAAGCCTTGCGAGGTATCGAAGGCGGCGCTCTTCAGGCAGCCGTCGTCCAGCACCATGCTTTCCGACTGGCGATATTCGAGGAAGAGTTCGCCGTCGTCGGCACCGCTCAGCGCCTCGCCGACGATGGCATCGAGCCGCCGACGGTCGAGGCCGATGCGGTTGAAGAACAGCTCGTCGGTATCGGAAATCGTGCTCATCTCACCCCGTACTTGTGCCAACCGCCCGTCGAAAGCAAAAACGCTCGACCTTCGCTCCCCTAAAGTGGGATTTTACCGCGCGCCCGTCGAGGGTGGCAGATGATGCAGCACCGCGCGCCCTGCTTCCGGGCTTGCCCTTGCGGTGCTTAACGAGCGTCAAACAGGATCAGATGCAAATGAAGAAAGACCCTTCCGACGAAACCAACTGGCGCCCGGCGACGCGCCTGGTGCGCGGCGGCACCCGCCGCTCCGGCTTCGACGAGACCAGCGAGGGCATCTTCATGACCTCCGGTTTCGTCTATACGTCGGCAGCGGAGGCAGAAGCGGCCTTCAAGGGCGAGTGCGACCGCTTCGTCTACTCCCGCTTCGCCAACCCGACGGTGCAGATGTTCGAGCGCCGGCTGGCGCTCGTGGAAGGCGCCGAGCTGTGCAAAGCGACGGCGACCGGCATGGCCGCGGTCTTTACCGCCCTCGCCTGCTTCCTGCGCGCCGGCGACCGGCTGGTGGCCTCGCGCGCGCTGTTCGGCTCCTGCCACTACGTCGTCTCGGAGATCCTGCCCGGCTTTGGCATCCAGACGGAACTCGTCGATGGCCGCGACAACGCGGCTTGGCAGCGGGCACTGGCACGGCCGGCCGACGCCGTGTTCCTCGAGACGCCTTCGAACCCGATGCTGGAGATCGTCGATCTGCCCTTCGTCTGCGAGGCGGCGCATGCGGCGGGCGCCCGGGTGGTGGTGGACAACGTTTTTGCGACGCCGATCCTACAGCGGCCGCTGGAGCTGGGCGCCGATATCGTCGTCTACTCGGCGACCAAGCATATCGACGGGCAGGGCCGGGCGCTCGGCGGCGCGATCCTCGCCAACGACGCGGACTGGTTCGACCAACTGCTGGTGCCGTTCCACCGCCACACCGGGCCCTCCCTCAGCCCGTTCAACGCCTGGTTGCTGTTGAAGGGCCTGGAAACGCTGGACCTGCGGGTGCAGCGGCATTGCAGCAACGCCGAAGCCGTCGCCCGCCACCTTGCCGGCCGCAACGACCTGCACCGGGTGCTGCATCCGGCGCTGCCCAGCCATCCTCAGCATGATCTGGCAATGCGGCAGATGCAGAAGGGCGGCAGCCTGGTGACACTCGATGTGCGCGGCGGCAAGGAGAACGCTTATCGGTTGCTCGACAGCCTGCGGGTGTTCGATATCTCCAACAATCTCGGTGACGCCAAGTCGCTGGCGACCCACCCGGCGACGACGACGCACCAGCGCTTCACCCCGGAAGAGCGCGCCGGGGTTGGCATCTTCGATAGCACCGTGCGGCTGTCGATCGGCCTGGAGGACGAGGCGGATCTGATCGAGGATCTCGATCAGGCGCTGCGGCGGGCGGCTTAGGCACCGCACGGCCCGCGGCAACGCCGCAGTTCAGGCGGCCTTCAGCCCTGCAGCCAGGGCAGGCCGCCCACTTTCCAGCCGTTGACCATGCCGCGGTGATGCCCGGTATCGGGATCACCCTCGAACCCGCCGCTGATATTATAGCAGCGCGCGTAGCCGCGCGCCGTCATGGCCACGGCTGCCGCCTTGGAGCGGACGCCAGAACGGCACAGGAACAGCAGCGGCGCCTCCTGGCTGAGATGGACGGTTTCCAGGTTCTGCACGAACTGCGGGTTCACCTCCATCGACGGGAAGAACAGCCAGGGCAGGAACAGCGGCTTTTTGCCGAGCTTGCTGAGGTCGGGAACGCCGACGTAGTTCCACTCCGCCGGCGTGCGCACGTCGACCAACACCGCATTGGCATCTCCCGCCAGAATATCCCAGGCTTGTTGCGGCGATACATCCCCGGCGTAAGTGCTCATCTTCGTCGTTCCTTCTTATATTACCGATCCTGCATCATGGGCGTACTGCGCTTGGCATCGTCCCCGGAAACATCGCGTCTGCCGCGGTCGGCGAGGACCGACAGCATCTCGCCCAGCGTGGTGAACTTGCGGCGCGGGGCAGGATGCCGCGCGCCGGCAACCTCGGCGGCGTCGATCTTCTGCCAGTCGTCGAAGGTGATGGTCCGTACCCGCCGCTCGCTGAGGACGCGCTCCAGGGCTTTGCGGCCCGGCTTGGCTGGGCCGAACGGCCGGGCGGCAGCGTCGGCGGCGATCTGTGCGGCGCACACCTCGCCGTCCGGACGGTTGCTGCCGATGACGCCGGAAGGACCGCGCTTCGCCCAGCCGACGGCATAGACGGATGGCGCGACGCGGCCGTCGTCGTTGGGATAGAGTCCACGGCTGGCACTGAACGGGATGCCGTCCAAGGGGCTGGCGCGGTAGCCGATGGCCGCGACGACAAGCCCGCAGCAAAGGCGCTCCTGGCTGCCTTGGTCTCGGGGGTGCGTGCGCCGGAAGAGCATCGCTTCCACCGTATCCCCGCCCTCGATCGCCACCGGCGTCAGATTGAAACGGAAGTGCAGGCGCTTGGGCTTGCCGCCGTGTGGACCGGCCGCCAGCCCGCGCAGGATCGCAAGGTTCTTCTCGCGCAGACGCCGGTCGCGGGTGTCGGCTGCCGAGACCGGTACCGCCAGGTCGGCGGGGTCGATCACCGTCTCGCACTCTGCAAGCTGGCCGATCTCGCGCAACTCGGCGGCGGTGAACTTGACGTCGGCGGCGGTGCGGCGGCCGACGATATGGACATCGCGGATTCCGGACGCGGCGATGGCGGCGGCGGCGTAGTCGGGAAGATCCGAGCTGACCATCTCGGCCGGCGATTTCACCAACACCCGGGCCACGTCGAGGGCGACGTTGCCGTTTCCGATGACGATGGCCGAGCTGGTCGCGAGGCGCGGCTGCAAGTCGCGGAAGTCGGGATGACCGTTGTACCAGCCGACGAACAGGGCAGAGCCGTAGACCCCTTCGAGATTTTCGCCGGGGATGCCGAGGGGCCGATCGATGCCGGCGCCGACGGCCAGAACGATGGCATCATAGAAGCTGCGAAGCTCGGAGAGGCTCACCGCCTCTCCGACCGGGACGTTCCCGTAGAAGTGCACGACGTCCTGCAGCGCCGTCTGCTCGAAACGCCGGCTGACGAGCTTGGTGCTCTGATGATCGGGCGCGACACCGGCGCGGATCAACCCGAACGGCGTGGCCAGCCGCTCGATGATGTCGATGCGGACGTCCGGCAGTACCTCAAGCAGCGCCTCGGCGGTGTAGAAGCCGGCGGGACCGGCACCGACGATGGCAACCGCGACGGGCATTGCACCCTCCGCCCCGCTGCTGCTCGCCTAGGAGGCGACCGTCCAGGTGTCACCCCCGCGCAGCAGGGCGTTCAGCTCGGCCGCAGCCGCCGGTTCCGTAATCCCCTCGGACGCTCGCTGAAGGGCCGCATCCAGCGGCTCGCCGGGATTGCAGTAGAGGACGCCAAGAGCGACCGGCATGTTCAACGCGGCCAGCATCGTTGCCAGCGGCCGGCTTGTGGCGTCGTGGACGAGGATATCCGCCTCGGTTATGCCGTCCTCGCCGATGCGTACTGTCTCCAGCTCCAGCCGGCCCGGCGACAGGCGCACGCCGCTGCGGCGGTCGGCACCGAAGATCAGCGGCTTGCCGTGCTCGACATGCAGCTGCGCATCTGCCGCCACGTTCTTCTCGGTGAACGAGGCGAACACCTCGTCATTGTAGACGATGCAGTTCTGGAAGATCTCGACGAACGAGGCACCGCGGTGGTCGTAGGCCGCCTTCAGAACATCGACGAGTTGCTTCTGGGTATCGATCGCCCGCGCGACGAAGCGGGCCCCGGCACCCAGGGCGAACGACGCGGGTGAGACCGGCTGGTCGAGCGAGCCGCCCGGAGACGACGGCGAACGGGTTCCTGGGCGCGACGTTGGCGAGTACTGCCCCTTGGTCAGGCCGTAAATCTCGTTGTTGAACAGCAGCAGCTGCACATCGACGTTGCGCCGCAGCAGATGCAGCAGGTGATTGCCACCGATCGACAGCGCATCGCCGTCACCAGTGACGATCCACACGTCGAGATCGGGATTGGCCAGCTTGACCCCGGTGGCGATCGCCGGCGCGCGGCCGTGGATCGTATGGAACCCGTAGGTCGCCATGTAGTAGGGGAACCGCGAGGAGCAGCCGATGCCGGAAACGAACACCGTCCGCGCCGGATCCGCGGCCAGATCCGCCAGCGTCTTCTGCACCGCCTTGAGGATCGCATAGTCACCGCAGCCGGGGCACCAGCGCACCTCCTGGTTCGATGCGTAGTCCTTGGCGGTGCGCGGCTTGATGGGCGATACGACGTTCATTTCGCTGTCTGCTCCAGGCGGGCGAGCACCGCCGCTTCGATCTCGCCGATCTTGAACGGCTGGCCGGAGATCTTGTTCAGCCCTTCCGCCGGCACGAGATAGTTCGCTCGCAGCAATGTCACCAGTTGGCCCTTGTTCATCTCCGGCACCAGGACGTGGTCGTACCGGCGCAACAACTCGCCGAGGTTGCGCGGCAGCGGGCAGAGATGATGAAGATGGATGTGAGCGACGTTGTAGCCGCGCTCGATCAGTGAGGTGACGGCCCGGTTGATCGGCCCGTAGGTCGATCCCCAGCCGACTACCGCTAGCGGACCGCTATCCGGGCCGGCCTCGACCGTCTGCGGCGGGATGTCCTCGGCGATGCGGTCGAGCTTGGCCGCCCGGGTGTCGGTCATCCGCTGATGATTGGCGGGATCATAGGAGATCGCCCCCGTCAGAGAATCCTTCTCCAGCCCGCCGAGGCGATGTTCCAGTCCCGGTGTGCCCGGGACCGCCCACGGCCGGGCCAGGGTCTGCGGATCGCGGGCGTAGGGCTCGAAATTCTCCGGATCGGTGCGGAAACGCACCGGGAAGGGAGTCATTTTCTCGACCGCCGGAATCCGCCATGGCTGGGCGGCGTTGGCAATGTAGCCGTCGGAGAGAATGATCACCGGGATCATGAATTTGGTGGCAATCCGCACCGCCTCGATGGCGGTATCGAAGCAATCGAACGGCGCGCGGGCTGCCAGTACCGCGACCGGACTTTCGCCGTGCCGGCCGTACAGCGCTTGCATCAGGTCCGACTGCTCGGTCTTCGTCGGCATGCCGGTCGACGGGCCGGCGCGCTGGGTATTGACGACGACCAGCGGCAGCTCGGCGGCAACGGCGAGCCCCATCGCCTCGCCCTTCAGGGCGATCCCGGGGCCGGAGCTGGACGTCACCCCCAGCGAGCCGGCGTAGGACGCGCCGATGGCGGCACAGACGGCGGCGATCTCGTCCTCGGCCTGGAAGGTGGCGACGCCGAGCGGTCGCAGCTTCGCCAGCGCATGGAGCAACGGCGATGCCGGGGTGATCGGGTAGGAGGCGAAGAACAGCTTCAGGCCGGCCAAGTGGGCGCCGACCACCAGTCCCCAGGCGAGGGCTTCGCCGCCGGTGATGGTGCGGTAGAGACCCGGTGCCAGCGCCGCCGGACCGACCGAATAGCCGGTCAGGTCACCGTTGATCTCGGCGGTTTCACCGAACGCGTGGCCAGCGTCGAGCGCGGCGATGTTCGCCTGCCCCACCTGCGGCTCGTCGGCGAACTTCTTCTTAAGCCACTCGGCGGTCACGCCGCGGTCGCGGCCGAACATCCAGTAGACGAGACCGAGCGTCCAGAAATTCTTGCAGCGCAGTGCCGTGTGCTTGGAAACGCCCAGCGGCCTGACCGCTTCCAGCGTCAGCTTGGAAACGTCAACCTCGATCGTGCGGTAGCCGGCGAGCGCGCCGTCGGTGAGCGGATTGGTGGTGTATCCGGCCTTGTTCAGGTTGCGCTCAGTGAACGTCCCGGTGTCAATGATGACGATGCCGCCCGGCTTCAGCCGCGACAGCTCGACCTTGAGCGCCGCCGGATTGAGCGCCACCAGTACGTCCGGGGCATCGCCGGAGGTTTTGATCGCCCGGGCGCCGAAGTTGATCTGGAACGCGGACACCCCATAGGTCGTGCCAACGGGGGCGCGAATCTCGGCGGGAAAATCGGGAAAGGTCGCAAGGTCGTTGCCGGCCAGGGCAGTGACCGAAGCAAAGCGGTTCCCCGTCAGCTGAATGCCATCGCCGGAATCACCGGCGAAGCGCACGACGACGGAATCGAGCAGTTCGCGCGCCGCGGCGTCGTGCTGGCCTGGGGAGGTCAAAGTGATCGTTGTCATCGGGATTTCGTTACCACGCCCTGGAGAACGCTGACGCTGCGAATGGCAGGGCATCTCAGGGGAGCCGGGGTTGTTTCAGATCGGTGGCCACGTTAACTGTTCAGTGACACTATATTGGCATTGCGTCGCAGCACGCCAATCAATCAGCGTCCGGGCCGACCGGCTCCGCCGCACCGACCGCGCGGAGCGGCGAAGAGGAATAGCACACACGATCATGAACAAAAAGCAAGGAATGGCCGGCGCACTCGCCCCCGAACGGGAACCTCTTGACGTCCTCGATGAACTGCTGACGCGCGCCAAGACACGCGGCGCAGATGCTGCAGATGCGGTATTAGCGGATCGGCGGGCGTTATCCGTGGCGTGGCGCCTGGGCAGTCAGGAGCAGCTGGAACGCTCCGAGGCCCAGGTGGTCGGACTGCGCGTCTTTGTGGGCCGGCGGCAGGCGATCGTGTCCTCGTCCGACGTCTCGCCGGCTGCACTCGACGAGATGCTGGACCGCGCCATCGCGATGGCGCACGTCGTCCCCGAGGATCCCCACTGCGGACTGGCCGATCCGGCCGATATCCTGCGCGCGGAGGTCGACGTCGAAGCGTGCGAGCCGGGTGAGGCGGACCCGGTCGTGGTCAGCCGGCGTGCGGCGGCGGCGGAGGCGGCGGCCCTCGCGGTTCCCGGCGTGACCAACTCGGAAGGGGCGGAAGCCTCGGCAGGCACCGATCGCACCGCCATCGCTGCGACCAACGGCCTGCGGCGCAGCTATGCCCGCTCCTGGCACAGCGTCTCCGTTTCCGTGCTCGCCGGCGAAGGCACGGCGATGGAGCGTGATTACGAGTACGCGAGCGCCGTCTGGCAGGAGGACCTGGAGGACGCGACGACGCTCGGCCGGCGCTGCGGCGAGCGGGCGGTGCGCCGGCTGCACCCCCGCAAGGCCCGGTCGGCACAGGTTCCCATCGTCTACGAGCCGCGGATGGCGCGCAGCCTGCTCGGCCATCTGACCGGCGCAATCAACGGCAGCGCCGTCGCCCGCGGCACCACCTTTCTCGGTGGCCGGCTGGAGACGCAGCTGTTCGCTCCCGGCGTTCAAATCATCGATGATCCGCTACGCCGGCGGGCGTTGCGCTCGCGCCCGTGCGACGCTGAGGGAATTCCGTCCGCCCGCCGCGCGCTGATCGATGACGGAGTGCTGACCACTTGGCTACTCGACCTGCGGTCCGCCCGCCAGCTTGGCTTGCGCTCCACCGGGCATGCCTCCCGGGGAACCTCCTCGCCGCCGTCACCGTCGCCCAGCAACATCTACCTGGAAGCCGGCAGCATCACTGCCAACGACCTAGTCGCCGGCATCGATGACGGTCTGCTGGTTACCGACCTGATGGGGTTCGGCGTCAACGGCGTTACCGGCGACTACAGCCGCGGTGCCAGCGGCTTCTGGATCGAGCACGGCGAGATCGCCTATCCGGTCAGCGAGATCACCGTCTCGGGCAACCTCGTTGCGATGTTCCGGGATCTCACCCCGGCCTCCGACCTCGTGTTCCGCTACGGGACGGATTCGCCGACCGTCCGCATCGACGGCATGACCGTCGCCGGCCGCTGATCCAGGCATTCGCGGGGTTGGGAAAAGAGCCGACGATGAATGGGATAAGTCAATCAGACTAAGTTTTGATGACATCGCCCGAAAGTCCATGAACCGGAAGGGGCAGCTCGTATAATCCGCCGCGAACTGACCTTTGCTTCCGTTCTGGCCTGCGATGAACGTATTGACCGATACCAGATTTCGTTATCGTGCCATCTGGATATCCGATATCCACTTGGGTACGCGCGGCTGCAATGCCGATATTCTTCTCGATTTCTTGCGTAAAACGGAGTCCGATTACCTTTACTTGGTCGGTGACATTGTCGATATCTGGCGGATGCGCCGTTCCTGGTACTGGCGCCAGACCCACAATGACGTCATCCAGAAGATTCTGCGCAAGGCCCGCAAGGGTACCCGGGTCATCTACGTCCCCGGCAACCATGATGAAAGCTTCCGCGACTTTGCCGGCCACCGCTTTGGCCGCGTCGCGGTGCTGAAGGAAGCCATCCACTGCACCGCTGACGGCAAGCGCTACCTGGTGCTGCACGGCGATGTCTTCGACGGAGTGGTCAAGTACGCCAAATGGCTGGCTTTCATCGGCGACCGTGCCTACACCACCGCGCTTGCCCTCAACCTGTGGTTCAACGCTGTGCGCCGCCGGCTGGGCTTCCCCTACTGGTCGCTGTCCGCGTACCTGAAGCACAAGGTGAAGAACGCGGTCGAGTACATCAGCTGCTACGAGAAGGCAGTGGCGGAGGAGGCCCGCCGTCGCGGTGCCGATGGCGTGATCTGCGGCCACATCCACACGGCGGAGATCCGCACCCTGAACGGCATCCACTACTGCAACGACGGCGACTGGGTGGAAAGCTGTACTGCACTCGTCGAGCATGAGGACGGCAGGCTGGAGATTCTGCGGTGGGCGGAAATGCCACACGTGAGCGCGATGTCGAGCATTCCGCAGGCCCTTTCCGCATCCTGATCGTCAGCGACGCCTGGTTCCCCCAGGTCAACGGCGTGGTCCGGACGCTGGAGGCGCTACGCCGCCAGTTGGTTGCTGACGGACATGCCGTCGTCATGGTGACGCCGGACGGGTTTCGCAGCATCCCCTGCCCCAGCTATCCCGAGATCCGGCTGGCGCTGCCTGCGCCGGCGGCGGTGGCCCGCCTGATCGAGGCCTTCCATCCGCACGCCATCCACATCGCCACCGAAGGACCACTCGGTCTCGTCGCGCGCTGGTGCTGCCGCCGGCGGGGAGTGCCGTTCACCACCTCGTACCACACCCACTTCCCCGAGTATGTCGCCGCTCGCTGGCGACTGCCATCGGAGTGGACGTACCGCTTCTTCCGCTGGTTCCACGCCCCTTCGGACGGCGTCATGGTCTCCACCCAATCGCTGGAGCAGTTGCTGCACGATCGCGGCTTCCAGCGGCTGCGCCGGTGGTCGCGCGGAGTCGATACGGCGATGTTCCGCCCGCGGGAGAAGACCTTCTATCCGCATCCGCGCCCGGTCAGCCTTTACGTCGGCCGGATCGCCATCGAGAAGGGTATCGAGGACTTCCTGCGCCTGGACCTGCCGGGTACCAAGGTGGTGGTCGGCGACGGACCGCTCCTGCCGGAACTGCGCCGGCGCTATCCGCAGGCGATTTTTGCCGGCGGCCGGGCAGGCGAGGAACTCGCGCGCCACTACGCGGCGGCCGACGTCTTCGTCTTCCCGAGCAGGACCGATACCTTCGGTCTTGTCCTGCTGGAGGCGCTGGCTTCCGGTGTGCCGGTTGCGGCCTATCCGGTGCCGGGCCCCCTGGACGTCATCGGCGGTTCCGGCGCCGGGTCGCTGGACGAGGACCTCGGCGCCGCGGTGCTGCGCGCTCTCAGGATCCCGCCGGAAGCCTGCCGCCAGCACGCCCTCTCGTTTTCCTGGCAGCACAGCGCCCGGCAGTTTCTCTTCAACCTGCAGCTGATCGGCTGAGCTCAGCCGGCGACCGGCTTGCGAGCGACGCTGCCGCGCGGGCCGGCGCGCAGGTATTGCGGCGGCCAAGCGGTGCTCACCCCCAGCTCGCGGGCCGCGCGCAACGGCCAGTAGGGATCACGCAGCAGCTCGCGGGCGAGGAGGACGAGATCGGCCTGGCCGCTGCGGACAGCGTGGTCGGCCTGCGCCGGATCGATGATCATTCCGACGGTGCCGGTGGCGATTCCGGTGGCGCGCCGGATCTGCTCAGAGAACGCCGTCTGGTAGCCGGGCCCGACGGGGATGCGGGCGGCGGCGACGTTGCCGCCCGACGAGCAGTCGATCAGATCGACGCCGAGAGCACCGACGGCGCGCGTCAGCTCGATCGACTGTTCGACATCCCAACCACCGGGCGTCCAGTCGGTGGCGGACAGGCGCAGGAACAGCGGCAGCCGCTCCGGCCACACGGTGCGGACCGTCTCGACGACCTCGCGCGCCAGCCGCAGGCGGTTATCGAGGGTGCCGCCATAGCCGTCGGAGCGCTGGTTGCTGAGCGGCGAGAGGAACTCGTGCAGCAGGTAGCCGTGCGCCGCATGGATCTCGACGACATCGAAGCCGGCAACGAGAGCCCGCTGCGCCGCGGTGCCGAATGCCGCCGTTACCTTGCGAATATCGTCCGCCGTCATCTCCCGGGGCGCCGGGTAATTGTCGGCAAACGCCACCGGGCTGGGCGCGAGCACGTCGCTCCACCCGCCGTCGGCGTCGCCGGCCATCCCTTCGCCGTCCCACGGCCGCAGCGTGCTCGCCTTTCTGCCCGCGTGCGCCAGCTGGATACCGGCGAAGGCCCCCTGCTCGTGGATGAAGCGGACGATGCGCGCCAGGGGCTCGATGTGGGCATCGCTCCAGATGCCCGAGTCCTGCGGACTGATGCGCCCTTCCGGCACCACTGCTGTCGCCTCGCAGATGACGAGGCCGGCGCCGCCGACGGCGCGGCTGCCGAGGTGGACCAGGTGCCAGTCGGACATCAACCCGTCCGTGCACGAGTATTGGCACATCGGCGAGACGGCGATGCGGTTGGGCAGTGTGATCGAGCGGAGGCCCAGCGGGTCGAAGAGATGGGTCATGAAGCGTGCCCCTGTACTGCGGTGCCCCCTCGGAGGTCACACCCGGTGAACTTTTCGATCCTTCATGTGGGGCCGGCAGGGCGTCGGCTGAATGCCGCCCGCCGCTCAGAAGTAGATGATGCCCGCCAGAGCGACCGCGGCCACCATCGTCAGCAGCATCAGCGGGGCGCCGACCTTGACGAAATCCAAGAAGCTGTAGCCGCCGGGCTCGACCACCAGCGTGTTCACCGGCGACGAGACAGGGGTGACGTATGCTGCCGAGCAGGCGATGGCGACGGTCATGGCGAACGCATACGGCGAGGCGCCTATGGAAAGCGCGGTATCGACCGCGATGGGGCCGATGAGGACGGCGGTGGCGGTGTTGGAGATGAACAGGCCGGTCATCGCGGTCACCAGGAAGACCACCGCCAGCATCGCATAGGGTCCGAGGTCGCCGACGAGGTTGACCAACTGCGTCGAGATCAGGTGGGTCGCGCCGGTGTTCTGCAAGGCCGTCGCCAGCGGCAGGATTCCCGCGACTAGCAGGATCGTCGGCCAGTGAATGACCGTGTAGATCCGGTCGAGTGGCACGCAGCGGGTCGCCAGCAGCAACAGTGCCGCGACGAGGGCGGCGGTGACGTTGGGCACGATGCCGGAGGCCATCGCCGCCACCATCGCCACCAGGATGACGAGCGCGCGCGGTGCCCAGCGCGCTGCCGGGGCGACGTCCTTGTACTCCTGCGGAACCGTCAGCACGACGACGTTGGCTGCGTCCTGGCACAACCGCATGATGTCGCTCCACCGACCGGCGACCAGCAGCGCGTCACCGAAATCGAGCTGGATGTCCGGCGTCGTGGCCAGTATCGGCTTGCCGCGCCGACGGACCGCGATCACCGTGACGTCCTCGGGCAGGCTGAGGCCGACCTCCTGAATGGTCTCTCCGATCAGCCGAGACTGCGGCGTCAGCATGATCTCGGCGACGCCCACATGCTGCAGCGCTGCCCGCCGCTGCTCGTCTTCGATGCTCACCGGTTCCAGGTCGGCGGTTGCGGTAATCGCGGCAATGGCTTTCTCGCTGCCGATGACCGGCAGAACGTCGCCGGCGACGACGACGGTGTCCGGCGTCGTCGGTCGGATCCAATGGAAGTCCCCTCCGGGGACGATGAACGGAACGAGGATCTCGGACTGCTCGAAATCCAACCGCAGGACGGTGTGATCATGCCAGGGTGAGTTGGGCTGGATACGAAGGTACGTGACCTGGCCGAGGCCGTAGGTTTGCGCGAGCTGAAGGATCGATGGTGCCTCGCCGGCTTTCGGCGCTTCGCCGGAGCCGAGGAGGGAGCGCCCGACAAAGATCATGAAGACGGCGGCGACGATGAGGACGAGGATGCCGAAAGGAGTGAACGAAAAGAATTGCAGCGGCTCCAGGCCGCGTTCGCGCAGGACGTTGGCGACCACAAGGTTGGGAGCGGTGGCGATCAGCGTCATCATGCCGCTGATCAGTCCGGCGACGGAAAGCGGCATCATCAGCCGTCGCGGATTGATATCGGCACGCGCCGCGATGGTGAGCGCGACCGGGATGAAGATGGCCACCGCCGCCGTCGAGCTCATGAAGGCACCGATGCCGGCGACAGCCGCCATCAGCAGCAGGATCAGCCGCGTTTCGTTATCGCCGCCGGCCCGCAGCAGCATGTGGCTGACCCGCTGGGTCAGCCCGGTGTTCACCAGGGCATCGCCGACGATGAACAATGCGGCGAGGAGCACGACCACCGGGTCCGCCAGCCCGGCCAATGCTTCCTGAACCGACAGAATGCCGGTCAAGAGGAGCGAGACCACCACCAGCATCGCGACAATGTCGGAGCGGATCGCGTTGGTGGCGAACAAGACGGCAGCTCCGCCAAGAATGGCGAAGACGATCAGCACCTCGTGACTCACCGGCAGCTCCCCTGTCCGCGCCTAGCCCTCGTCGTCAACGATCTGCGATGCGGGCGCGGAACCCTAGCCGTGCAGGGCGGCCGCTTCAATTGCCCTTGGCACGGCCGAGGTAACGCTTCGCCCGCATCGGGCTTGTGATCGGGGCCGGGCCGTATAAGCTCGCACCGTCGCCACGCGGGCCGGCGGCTCGGCTCCGGCGATGCCGGTTGCCCCGGCTCCGCGGCGATGGCTGCACAGGGCCGGATACGCCATGCGAGACTATGATTACGACCTGATCACCATCGGTGCCGGCTCGGGCGGTGTTCGCGCATCGCGGCTGGCCGGCGGCTGGGGCAAGCGCGTCGCCGTGGTCGAAAAGAGCCGGGTCGGCGGCACCTGCGTGATGCGCGGCTGCGTGCCGAAGAAGCTGCTGATCTACGGCGCCCACTATGCCGAGGAGTTCGAGGACGCTCGCGGCTACGGCTGGACGGTGGCGGGCGTGGAGCTTGACTGGGGCGCGCTGATCGAGGCGAAGAACCGTGAGCTGGACCGGCTCGAAGGCGTCTACGGCGGCATCCTGCGGCGCAACCACGTCGCGCTGATCGACGGCAAGGGCGTTCTGGAAGACGCCCACACGGTCGACGTCGCCGGCGAACGGTTCACCGCCGAAAAGATCCTGATCGCCTGCGGCGGCTGGCCGGCCCTTCCCAACATCCCCGGCATTGAATGCGCGATCACCTCCAACGAGGCGCTGGAGCTGCCGGATCTGCCGGAGCATGTGGTCATCGTCGGCGGAGGCTATATCGCCGTCGAGTTCGCCGGCATCTTCCGCGCCGCCGGCGCCCGGGTCACCCAGGTCATCCGCGGCGCCGAACTGCTCCGCGGCTTCGACGAGGACGTCCGTACTTTTCTCGGCACGCAGATCGAGAAGCGCGGCATCATCCTGCGGCGCAACACGATGGTGCGGGCGCTGGCAAAGACGAACGACGGCATCAGCGTTGCCCTCGGCGAGGATGGCGAGACGCTCCGCGCCGACGTGGTGATGTACGCGACCGGCCGTGCCCCCAACACCCACGGCATCGGCCTGGCAGAGGCCGGAGTCGAGCTGGCGCTCAACGGCGCGGTGATCGTCGACGAGTGGAACCGCAGTTCGGTGCCCAACATCTTCGCTGTCGGCGACTGCACCGACCGGGTGAACCTGACGCCGGTTGCCATCGCCGAGGGCCACGCCTTCGCCGAGACCAACTTCAACAGCAATCCCAGGCGGGTGTCCTACGAAAACATCCCATCGGCGGTGTTCAGCCAGCCGCCGGTCAGCGTCGTCGGCCTGACCGAGACGCAGGCGATGCTGCGCGGCCCGATTGATGTCTACATCAGCCGCTTCCGGCCGATGCGACATACCATCTCCGGCCGCGATGAAAGCACGATGATGAAGCTGGTCGTCTGCGCCGATACCGGCCGTGTCCTCGGCTGCCACATGGTCGGCGCGGATGCCCCGGAGATCATCCAGGGCCTCGCGGTGGCGCTGCAGTGCGGCGCCACCAAGGCGCAGTTCGACGCGACTATCGGCATCCATCCGACCGCCGCCGAGGAATTCGTCACCATGCGCGAGAAGCGGCCGGCCGAGTAGATGAATTTCTGATCAGGATCACAGCGCGGCCCGCGACGCTCATACACATAGAGCGGTGACGTTTTAATTCCTGCATATCCTGGCGCCTTTCGATCGCGCTGCGCAGCGAAATGGCGGCGGTGGTGTTGTTCAGCCGGCACTGGATGGGACGGAGTGTGGCTCGAGCAGCGCCGACCGAGCTGCCGCGTGAGTCGCCGCTCGCCGAAACGATTCCCTACCCGCTGAACCACTTCGCCAGGGACAGACGGGCACCCCACGCGCATTTGCGCCGTAATGCGATCGTCTGGCGACAAGATGGTGAGATTTCCCGCCCATCCGGGTATAGTCCTTGCCTAATCGCTTCCCAGTTGCGATCGCTGGCAACAAACAACGCCCCTTCCTGCGTTAACAATCGCCGGGGGATTTCCGGCACACTCTCGGGCCATCCAAGGGAGAAGCAGCATGAATCCTTTCGAGACACTCGTGGGCGAGCTGGCCACCAAGCTCGGCCTTGGCGCAAAGGCAGGGCCGCTCGTTTCCGAGACGCTGCGCTACATCACCGGCCGGCCGGGTGGCATCGCCGGGTTCATCGACGAGACCAAGAGCGCGGGCCTGGGCAATCTCGTCGCCGTTTGGCTGGGGCGCGGGGACACGGCACCGCCCATGACTGTTCCCCAGGTCGAGGAAGCTCTCCCTGCATCGTTCATCGACAACCTTGCCAGCAAGCTCGGCCTTGGTGCCAGTATCGTCACCTCGGCGCTGGCGGTCGCGGTGCCGAAGATCGTTGGCCTGCTGACGCCGGGGGGCACCGTTCCCGCTGCCGTGCCGACGGCGGCGGCTGCGTTCCTCGGCAGTGGCGCTGCCCGCGCCCCCGCCGCCACCGTCCCTGCCGGCAGCTCCAGCAGCCCGACCAAGTGGCTGATCCCGGCGGTCATCGTTCTCGGCCTCCTCGGCCTCGGATGGTACCTGCTCACCGGCAAGCCGGCCGAGCGGGTGGCTACGGCGCCGACACCGCCTGCCGTCACCGCGCCGGCGGTGCAACCGAAGCTCTCGCTAAGCAATGACGGCAGTGTCGTTACCGTCTCCGGAGTGGTGAAGGACGAGAGCACCCGCACATCGATCCTCGATACCCTGAAGGCAGCCTTCGGCCTCGACAACGTGAAGGGTGACATCGCGATCGACCCGACTGCGGGACCCGCGACATGGCTGGCCGGACTGAAGTCGGCCTTCGAGAACTTCAAGCTGCCGGGCCTGCAGGCCCTGTTCGACGGCGCCGCGGTAAGCATCGGCGGCCTGATCAGCGATGCCGACCGCGACCGCATCATCGCCTCGCTGAAGTCGTTGTTCGGTCCCGCGGTCAGCGTCGGCCCGCTCAGCGATTCCATCGCCGACCGGGTTCGGGGTGCCGCCGACAAGTCGCTGGCGGCGCTGCGCGGCCTGCAGCCGGGCTTTGGCGGCCGCGACGTCGTCTCCGCCCTCAATCTCAGCATCATCAACTTCTCGACAGGCAGCGCCGCGGTTCCAGCGTTCAACCGCGCCATCCTCGAGCAGGCGGCAACGGTCCTCAAGCAGCTGCCGGCCGGCTCGGTGATCGAGATCGGCGGCCATACCGATAACACCGGCGATCCCGCCAGCAACATGCAGCTGTCGATGCAGCGGGCGGACGCGGTGCGCCAGGTGCTGATCGGCTACGGTGTCGACCCGGCGATGCTGACCGCCCGCGGCTACGGCGAAACCAAGCCGGTGGCCAGCAACGATACCCCCGAGGGCCGCTTCGAGAATCGGCGGATCGCTTATACCGTCGTGCAGTAGGCAGAAGCCGGATTGCGAGGCTGGCGCTCGCGCGTCAGCCTCGCCCCGCCTCCACCTTGCGCAGCAACAGCTCCAGGGTCTCGCACAGCCGGTCGAGGTCACCGGGCTCCGACAGCCGGTGATCGCCGGCCTTCACCAGGGTGATCTCGACGTCCTCACCGGCCAGCCGGTCCGCCAGCCTCAGGGAAGTCTTCCACGGCACGTCGGGATCGCGCATGCCGTGGATCAGCCTGACCGGGCACGACAGGGGAATCGCCGCCCGCAGCAGCAGGTGGTTTCGCCCTTCCTCCAGGATGAGACGGGTCACCGGCGTCGGCTGCGGATCGTAGGGACTGTAGACGGGTACCATCCCCTCCTTTTCCAGCCGCTCGCGCTCGGATGGCGACAGCGCCGGCAGAATCAGGTCCTCGGTAAAGTCCGGTGCCGCGGCGACGCCGAGCAAACCTTTGATTCGCTCCGGCCGGGCGCGAGCGGCGAGCAGCATGATCCAGCCGCCGAGGCTGGAGCCCACCAGCACCTGCGGCCCCTCTGTCAGTCGGTCGAGCACAGCAATGGCGTCCGCGGCCCAGCGGCCGATGGTGCCGTCGGTGAATGCGCCGGACGAGGCGCCGTGGCCGCTATAGTCGAAGCGCAGAAACGC
>JAEULG010000227.1 GCA_016793875.1 Rhodospirillales bacterium
GCCGGCATCGTTGCGCCAGCGCATGAACGGATAGGTGACCGGCGGCTGCAGCGACCCCTCGTGCTCGGTCGCCGCCGCCTGGTCGGCGAGGTTGAAGTCCTGGCGGACCTGCGCGCCGAGCCCGGTCGGCACCGCCCCAAATGTCGCAGACTGGGTCATGTTCAGATGTCAGAGATCAGATGTCAGATGTCAGAAAGAAGAGAGAACAGACCGGCGAGGGCGAGCGAAGAGCCGCCTCGAGCCGCACGCGCTCCACTTTCCCGAGCGGAAGTACACCGAGCGAAGCGAGGGACTTCCGTTCGATCATAACTTCACCATTACGTTGAGGTAGCAGGTGGGCTGGATGTTGAAGTGCGGCTCGCCGGAGCCGGCCGAGCCGGTGTTGCCGGAGAAGCCGCCGCCGGCGCCCGTCTGCACGCCGCCGCCCCACAGCGGATAGGTGCGGTCGCCGCCGGACGCGCCGGCGGCCCCGCCGCTCATGCCGGGGACGGTATGGGTGTGGGCGGGAACGCCGAAGCTGTGGGTGTGCGCCGGCAGGTTGCCGAGGCCGAGGCCGACGAACTCCGCACCCTGCCAGGTCGCAAGGGCGAAGTTGGAAAGGCCGGCGCCCCAGCCGGCAACCGCCAGCACCCGGCCCAGCACCTTGGGTAGCAGGATGTGGCGGTGCGCCACCCAGTCGGCGGCGGCAGAAGCACCGCGGCCAGTTGGTGTCGAACCACCAGCGGCGAGCACCTTGCACCATGCATCGCTGGTGTTGGCCCACAACAGGCTGAACAGCGCCTCGGCGTCCGGATTGGCGCGGGTGGTCGCCCCCGAGCTGCCGTCGCCGATCGAGCCGTCGTTCATCATCACCCAGCCGGGATCGGCGATCGTCCTGAACGTCTGCTTGACGTCGCCGGTGGTGAACGCCGTCTGTGGGATATCGACATTCGTCCACTTCATCGGTGGTCCGATGGTGCCGACGGTCCACCAGTTGGTGTTGGTCGGATCGCGCAGCTTGACGGAACCGGTGCCGCTGTCGAACCACAGCAGGTTCGGGTAGATCATCGGCGGCTCGGTGGCGCCGTAGTGCTGGGTCGCCAGCGCCTGGATGTTGGCGTTGACGCGGGCACGGTAGAGCGCCGCCAGCTGGTTGGCGATCGCGCCGAGATCGAGAGCTTGGGTCATCAGGAGACAGGAAGCAGGAGACAGGAAACAGGAGATAAATGGCGTGCACGCTCAAGCATCGGGTTCAGACTCCTTCTGTCACCTGTCCCCTGTCATCTGTCTCCTGCCGCCTCGGGACGAGGCGGCGGTAGGCGCGCAGCGCCTGCTTGCTGCGCTTGGGCAGCGGGATCTTCAGCACCTGTTCGAGGTGCTCGATTGCCTGCACCAGGGCTTCGACCAGATCGGGCGTGTCGCGCTCGGCGACCTCAAGCGGCTCGGTGGTCAGCGGCAGGAAGCAGTGGCGGCGGAAGTCCCAGCGGTAGCCCTTCAGCCGCTGGCGCATGTCGTGGCCGTCCGGCAGGGCGACGGTGCCGGCCTGCGGGTCGGTGCGGTGCCGGTCGGCAGTGACGGTCTCGACGGCGATCAGCGTGCCG
>JAEULG010000261.1 GCA_016793875.1 Rhodospirillales bacterium
CGGATCCGGCTGAACGGAGTGGTGGTGGACAAGGCTCACCAGAAGGTCGCACCGGGCGACGTCCTGACCTTCCCGCTAGGAGCGCGAATCCGCATCGTCAGGGTCGTCGCCCTCGGCCACCGCCGCGGCCCCGCGCCCGAAGCGCAAGCGCTTTACGAGGATCTGAGCCCGCCGGATCAGGCGGCAGCACCGGCCAGTTCCGCGGTACGGCCCGCCGGAGCCGGCCGGCCGACCAAGGCGGAGCGGCGGGCCCTCGACCGGCTGCGTGACCCCGACGCTTGCAGCGAGCCAGGCGGATAACCCCTCGGCGGGTGGTGTTGAGCCGCTGGCGCCGGTTGTGCTACCCATGAACATGTTCCGCCGCCTGCTCGCGCTGTTCGAAGAGGACGAGACCGCACCGCCCCAGTCCGGCGGTGTCGATCCGCTGCAGCGTGCTGCTGCCGTCCTGCTGGTCATCGCGGCGCGCCTCGACGGCAAGATGGACGCGACGGAGCGGGCGAGCATCGAAAGGCTGCTGAAAGAGCGGCTGGAAGTGAACGATGCGAAAGCGCTAGTCGACGAGGCGGTTGAAGCCGCCGTCGAGTCGACCGATTTCTTCAGCGTCACCCGCGTGATCAATGATCGGCTAGAACCGCCGCAGCGTATCAATGTCCTCGAAATGCTGTGGGAGGTGGTCATCGCCGATGGTGCCGTCCATGACTATGAGGCGAACCTGGTCCGGCGCGTTGCCGGGCTGCTGTACATCAGCGACCGTGATGCCGGCGAGGCTCGAAAACGGGTCGTCGGAAGCTGACCGGGGAATCGGGGGAGCGGCCTGCACACCGTAACCACGCGATGATGCGCGAGCCGGCCGCCGCAAGAAACGGAGAAGAGAATGACCTATATCGTCACCGAAAACTGCATTCGCTGCAAGTACATGGACTGTGTCGAAGTGTGCCCTGTCGACTGCTTCTACGAGGGCGAGAACATGCTCGTCATCCATCCTGACGAATGCATCGATTGCGGCGTGTGCGAGCCCGAATGCCCGGCCGAGGCGATCGTTCCGGACACCGAGCCGGGACACGAGAAGTGGCTGACGAAGAACACCGAGTTCAGCAAGATTTGGCCGAATATAACCCGCAAGGGTCAACAGCCGGACGATGCTGACGACTGGAACGGCAAAGCGGACAAAGAGCAATATCTCAGCGAAAATCCCGGGTCGGGCAGCTGAAGCATGCGGGGCCGGCATGGCTGGCCTGCTGCTGAACACTTGACCGTTTGAAAAATGCTGCGTTTGCGTGGTATAAGGGAAAACCGCTGATCGAAGATCAGGGGGGTCGGGCCGTCGGACACATCACGTATCCAGAAGGGGCGGCCCATGCCTAACCAGGTGCTCGTAAGATCCAATCCGTCATCGTGCGCGGCGGTTGATCCTGTTCACGGGAGATACCGCGCGTCCGGGCGCCTTAACATCGATGGAGAGAACGGAGAAAATGCGGGAAGATATGGCCTTTGGCTCCGGTGACTATGTCGTCTACCCGACCCATGGCGTGGGCAAAGTCATCGGAATCGAAACCCGAGAAATCGCCGGACAAGAACTGCAACTCTTCGTCATCGCCTTCGATCGCGATCGAATGACGCTCCGGGTGCCGATCGGAAAGGTCGCCCACGCGGGTCTTCGCCGCCTCAGCACCCGCAAGGTCATGGAAAACGCCCTTACCAAGCTGCGTGGACGAGCCCGTGTCAAGAAGACCATGTGGAGCCGGCGCGCCCAGGAATACGAGGCCAAGATAAATTCCGGCGATCCCGTCTCCATCGCCGAGGTAGTCCGCGACCTTTACCCCAATGTCGGGCAACCGGACCAGTCGTTCAGCGAACGCCAGATTTACGAGGCCGCCTTTGACCGGCTGGCGTGCGAGCTGGCTGCGCTGGAATCCATCGACAAAGAGCGGGCGACGGAGAAGCTCGAAGAACTGCTCAGCGCTGCCTGAGCCCCTCGCAGCCGAGCGTGCCGGCGGCGCGCGCCCGCCGGCATTCCAGGGGCACACAACGATGACCGATCCTTCCGTCTTTGCGGTGCTACCGGAAGGGCGACGCTGTTGGGCCATCGCCTCGGTGTTCGGCCAGGCGGACAGGCTTGCGGCCCTGCACACCCTGCTCGGCGCGCGCATCACCCCCGCCGACAATCTCATCTATCTCGGCAACTTCATTGGCCGCGGCAGCGTTGCTGCCACCATCGACGAAATGCTGCTGTTCCGCCGGGCCCTGTTGGCGGAACAGCTCGATGAAGATGCCGGCGCCATCGTCTACCTGCGCGGCAGCCAGGAAGAGATGTGGCATAAGCTGCTGCAGATGCAGTTCGCGCCAAATCCCGGCGAGGTGCTCGAGTGGATGCTGGCTCAGGGCGTCGGCGCGACCCTCGATGCCTACAACGGCAGCATCGGCGAAGGGCGGACCGCTGCCCGCCTGGGGTCAGTGGCCCTCTCCCGCTGGACCAATCACCTGCGCGCCGGGATGCGCGCCACCGATGGTCACGACCAATTGATGAGCGCCCTGCGCCGCGCCGCGTACACCCGCGACAATGCCTTGCTGTTCGTCAACGCTGGCGTCGATCCGCGCCGTCCACTTTCGGCGCAGCGGGATTCGTTCTGGTGGGGAAGCCGCGAATTCGAGGCGATGAGTGAGCCCTACGACGGCTTCCGCCGCGTCATCCGCGGTGCGGATCCCCGCCACTCCGGCATCGTCATCGGCGACGCGATGACGTCGATCGACGCCGGCTGCGGCTTCGGCGGTCCGCTGATGGCCGGCTGCTTCGATCCGGCAGGCGAACTGATCGATCTGATCGAAGCGTGACGACGGGGCTGTCCGGCCTCGTCCGCATCGTTTCCGGCGGACAGACGGGCGTCGATCGTGCGGCGCTGGACGTCGCGATGGCGCGGGGGATTCCCTGCGGCGGCTGGGTGCCGCGCCGGCGGCGCGCCGAGGATGGCCGGGTGCCGGACCGCTATCCGCTGCGGGAGACGCGCAGCGCCGCATACGGGGAGCGGACCCGGCTCAACGTCCGGGATGCCGACGCGACCCTCATCCTTACCCGCGGCCAACCGGCCGGCGGCACCGCCCTGACGATCGCCGAGGCCCAGCGGCTGCAGCGTCCCCATCTCGTCGTCGACCTCGCGGCCGCCACCGATCCGGCGGCGGTGCGCGGCTGGCTCGCGACCGTTCGGGCGCGCGTGCTGAACGTTGCGGGACCAAGGGAGAGCGGTTGTCCCGGGATCCATGCGCAGGCGACCGCGTTCCTGGGTGCGATCCTGGACACACCTGATCCAGAACCGCCGGGCGGTTGCTGATGCCGCGCTTGCGAGAACGGTTGGCTTTCGCTACAAGGCGGCGCAGGGCGAACCCCTTCGGGTGATGTTCGCCGCGCCCAGGCGCGCTGAATGACTAGACGATCGTGCCGCCCGCAGCCCCGCGATGCTGGTCCGTGGCCGTTGATCGTTGCGAGTGCAAACCACGGAGGATCGAGGAGATGGCGGGGGCGACGCCCGGCTCTGCAAAGGAAAAGACCGTGTCCAGCGAGGCACCAGCCTCTCTCACCGGGTTCCCGCGGAGCGGCGTGCTGCCGCTTGGCTCCACCAAGGTCGCGACGACCCCGATGGCAATGGGCGCGCGCGACGGGAACAAGCGCCGGACCTTCTCCCTGGTCATGTCGACCATCGGCCGCGGGCCGGAAATCGGCCTCTTCCTCGAAAGCCTGCGGCGCCAGACGTTCCAGGACTTCGAGGTCATCGTCGTCGACCAGAACCAGGACGACCGCGTCCGCAGCCAGTGCGAACGCTTTCCGGAACTCGACATCCTCTACATGACCTCGCCGGCGGGAGCCTCGAAGGGCCGCAACGTGGGCCTCGAATATGCCTGTGGCGATATAATCGCGTTTCCGGACGACGATTGCGTCTATGCCCCTTGCGTCCTGGAACGGGTCCAGGCCCTGATCAGTGGCGGTGTCGCCGATTTCGTCATGGCGACCAGTGTCGACGTTCCCGAAACATCAGGGGCGCTGGACGAGCCGGCGGCACCCAAGCATCCGCTGCACATCAAGCGGCTCAACAAGTACACCCTGTGGTTCCGCGGCACGACCTACGTCGTCTTTCTCGCCCGCCGTTTCGCCATCGCGGTCGGTGCCTTCGATGAGCGCATGGGCGGCGGCAGCGGCACCCGCTACGGATCGGGCGAGGACGCGGACTACATCGTCCGCTCGTGCTTTGCTGGCGCCCGCATGGTGCGCTCCGACGACGTCCGCATCCATCATCCGTCGCCGGACTATTCGGACAGCCGCCTCGCAGAGAAAACCTACACCTACGGCATTGGCCGCCGGCTGGTGTTGGAAAAGCACAAGTACGGCCCAATCTTCATTGGCCTGAACGTGCTCTGGCCAGTCTACCACTACCTTCGCAACATCGGTGACAGCCGGATGCGCTATTACTACGCCCAGATGCTGAAAGGGCGCATGGTGCGCCCAGCGCGGGAAGATGTCGCGTAAGGCAGAACGATTGTTGGTCTAACGGCGGACGGAATTCGGGATGGAACCGACGATCACCGGCATAGTGTTGGTGCTATTGTTCATCGTAGTGATGTTCAGGGTGCCGAATGGCGCCCTCTACATGGTGACCTTCTTCGTGCCGTTCGCTTCCACGGCGATCATCAACATTACGGCGTTCACCTTCAGTGCGACCCCCTATCACATCTTCGGCAGCGTGCTCGTCGGACTGACGCTCCTGCAATGGACGTCGCGTCCGATCGACGGCAATCAGCTCGACAGCCGCTCGCCATTCTTCTGGATGATCGGGTTCCTGGCGATGCTGATCGCCTCGACCTTCGAGCTCGCCACCTCGCACGGGGTTACGAAGTACGTCGTCTTCCAGTCGGTCATCCTGGTCCTGGGATTCCTGTTCGCCTGGGCGGTGGCGAACAACCTCACCACGACGACAATCGTCCGCCGCATGATTACGATCTATTTGTGGGGCGGGGTGTTCGCCGCATCCTGGGGCCTGTTCCAGTGGGTATGCCTGAACACGGGCCTGCCCTATCCTGCGGAAATCTTCAACAACTCCATCAGCGATTCCGGCGCGCTGTTCGACCAGACGCTGAAGCAGACGACCTATGTGGTCTATCGGCTCAGTTCGGTGTCGATGGAGCCGTCGCATATCGCTCGTTACCTGCTGTCGGTACTGCTCATCGCCATCGTGATGATTGGCGAGGGGATCGGGCGGGTGCCGTTCGGCCGTCTTTACCTCTATCTCGTGTCCGGCGTCATCGCCCTGACGACGTCATCGACCGGGCTGATGGGACTGGTTCTGGTCTATTCTTTCGCCATGGTGGTGTACACGCGGGTATTCCTGCGCGATGTCATCATCATGGGAATGACCGGCCTCGTCCTGCTGCTGTTCTCGCCGAAACTGGCGACGATTGCGGCCTCGGTAACGCTCGACAAGGAAGATACCGGCTCATTCGACCTTCGCGCCGACTCGATGATCTTCGGCTACAAGGCGTTTACCCAGGCGCCGTTCTTCGGCCACGGCTGGGGGTGGTTCAAGGGCGGATCGACGCTGTCGCAAATCCAGGACCTGTTGTTCAAGCTGCTGTCCAGTGTCGGCCTGGTTGGCTTTACCCTGTTCCTGATCTTCTGCGGCAGTGGCATCATGGGGGCCTGGATGGCCTTGCGCAGGGTCGATGCGCGCCTTGCCGATGACAGCCTGTCCGAGGAGGACCGCAGCACCGGGCGGTTCCTGCGCGGGGTGACTTTTGCGTTCATGGGCTGCTTCGTGCTTAGCCTGTTCCTCGACGCCATCGCCTCCTTCATCTACTACGCGGCCTTCTTCTGGTTCATCTTCGGGTCGATGGTCGGGGTGTCCCGGACCGCGTCGGCCTGGGCGCTGGAGGAGGAAACAGCGGCGGTGCCGCTCCCCTCCCCGCTACGTCCGGCGGAAGCGCATTGACGCAGAAGTCCCGCAAGCCGCCTTGCAGGAGTGATGGCTCCCGCTTAGGCTCGACCACACCGCGGGAACGATCGGACCGGATATGGGCACGCGCTTTACAGGAACCGCCAGCTACGTTGCCACCGAAGACCTGATGGTTGCGGTTAATGCGGCGATTGCGCTGGAGCGGCCGCTGCTGATCAAGGGTGAGCCCGGCACCGGCAAGACGATCCTGGCACACGAAATCGCCGCAGCGCTGGAGGTGCCGCTGATTCAATGGCACATCAAGTCGACGACCAAGGCGCAACAGGGACTCTATGAGTACGACGCGGTGGCGCGGCTGCGCGATAGCCAGCTCGGCGAGGCGCGCGTCCACGACATCGGCAACTACATCGTCAAGGGCCGTCTCTGGGAGGCGTTCTCCTGCGCCGTCCGCCCCGTGCTGCTCATCGACGAGATCGACAAGGCGGACATCGAGTTTCCCAACGACCTGCTGCTGGAACTCGACCGGATGGAGTTCCACGTCTACGAGACGAAGCAGACCGTCGCCGCCAGCCAGCGGCCCATCGTCGTCATCACGTCCAACAACGAGAAGGAGCTGCCGGACGCGTTTCTGCGCCGCTGTTTCTTCCACTACATCCGTTTCCCCGACCGCGAGACGATGCAGCAGATCATCGAGGTCCACTACCCGGGCATCCAGAAGCGGCTGGTGCACGAGGCGCTTTCCGTCTTCTTCGAGATGCGCGAAGTGCCGGGACTGAAGAAAAAGCCGTCCACCTCGGAACTTCTCGACTGGATCAAGCTGCTGATGATCGAGGACCTGCCGCCGGAAGCGCTGCGGTCGACGGATACCCGCAAGCTGATTCCACCACTGCACGGCGCGCTGTTGAAGAACGAGCAGGACGTCCATCTCTTCGAGCGTCTGGCGTTCCTCAACCGCCGCGACGGACGGTAGCTCCGCAGCGAAAGAGGCGTCGGCAATGCCGGATGCAGGCGCCAGCGACTGGCCGATCCTCAGCTGGCTTGCGCAGCTCTGGGCGCCGCTGACGAACTGGATGGCGGCCAATGTGCAGATGCCGGTGCTGCCGAGCTTGCCACATTTCCTGCTGCAGCTCGCGGCCGTCATCGCAACTCTTTTGGCGGCACATCTGTTCGCTCTCCGGCTGAAGCCGAGGGCGCGTGCCTTCGTGACCAACCGCGCCGAGAAGCAGCTGCTGTTCTCCTGGTTGCGGCCCGCCGCTTTTCCGCTGCTGTGGATCCTGCTGCTGTGGTTCGCCGCGGTCGCCCTGCGTGAGGCCGATCGGCCGGCGAAAGTCGTCGAGATCGCCCTCGGCCTGGTCGCCGCCTGGATGGGCGTCCGCCTTGCCGCCTCCTTCGTTGCCTCGCTGTTCTGGTCGCGCGTGCTGGCGGTGACCATCGTCGTCGTCGTGGCGCTGAAGGCGTTCGGGCTGTGGGCAGTGACCGTCTCGATCCTCGATCAGATGGCATTGAACATCGGCTCGGTGCGGGTTACCGCGGCAGGTCTGATCGAAGCGACGGTGATCCTGGCACTGTTCTGGTGGGCCGCGAGCCTGGGGTCGCGCCGCCTCGATCTGTGGATTGCCCGCCTGCCCGGCATCTCCCCGTCCGAGCGTGTGCTGCTCGCCAAGGTCACCAGCGTCCTGTCGTGGACGGTGGCGGTCTTCTTCGCGCTGCACGCCATCGGCATCAACCTTACCACCCTCGCCGTTTTTTCCGGCGCCGTCGGGCTCGGCGTTGGCTTCGGCCTGCAGAAGGTGTTCTCCAACCTGATCAGCGGCGTGATCCTGCTGCTAGACCGCTCGGTCAAGCCGGGCGACGTCATCGCCGTGGGTCCCCATTACGGCTGGATCAACGCGCTCGGCGCCCGCTATGTCTCGGTCGTCACCCGCGACGGCATCGAGCACCTCATTCCCAACGAGGACCTGATCACCGACCGGGTGGAAAACTGGTCGCACAGCAACAACCTGTTGCGGCTGCATGCGCCGGTTGGGGTCGCCTACGGCTCCGATCTCGACCAAGCGATAGCACTGGCGGTTCAGGCGGCAAGCAATATCCCGCGCGTTCTGGCCGAGCCGCCGCCGCGCTGCCTGATTCTGGCGTTCGGCGACAGCGCCATCCAGCTCGAGCTGCGCTTCTGGATCAACGATCCCAAGGCCGGTGTCCACAACGTCCGCAGCGATGTCTTCAAACGCGTCTGGGATCTCTACACGGCAAACGGCATCGTCGTCTCATTCCCGCAACGGGACGTCAACCTGAAGACAGCGGCGCCGCTACCGGTCCGGGTTATCGACGGCCAGCACGGCGAGGGCTGATCGCGGCCGGTTGCCGCCGAAGTCACCAGTGCGTACTTTGACGGCCACGATGCTGCGGCCACGCAAGGCAGAAGGTCACGAAGCGTGTTCATCGGCTTTTTTCTCGAACTCAAGCAGGCGCGGCTGCCGGTCAGCCTGCGGGAATACCTCACCCTGCTGGAGGCGATGGAACGCGGGCTTGCCGACTATTCCATCGACGACTTCTACTACCTCAGCCGCTCCTGCCTGGTGAAGGACGAGACCAACCTTGACAAGTTTGACCGGGTCTTTGCCCACGTTTTCAAAGGCCTGGAACAGCCGGAAGGCGAGTCGGAGATGCGCGAGATCCCGGCGGATTGGCTGAAGAAGCTGGCGGAAAGGACGCTTACCGACGAGGAGAAGGCGCTGGTGCAGAGCCTCGGCGGCTGGGAGAAGCTGATGGAGACGCTAGCCCAGCGGCTGCGGGAACAGAAGGGCCGGCACCAGGGTGGCTCGAAGTGGATCGGCACCGCCGGCACCTCGCCGTTCGGCGCCTACGGTTACAACCCGGAAGGGATCCGCATCGGCCAGGATGGCAACCGCAACTTCCGTGCCGTCAAGGTCTGGGACAAGCGCGAGTTCAAGAACCTCGACGCCGACATCGAGCTCGGCACCCGCAACATCAAGATTGCGCTGCGACGGCTGCGGCGCTTCGCCCGCCAGGGTGCGGCGACCCAGCTCGACCTGCCCGGAACCATCCGCTCGACGGCAAAGAAGGGCTGGCTCGACCTGGAGATGGTGCCGGAGCGGCACAATGCGGTGAAGGTACTGCTGTTCCTCGACGTCGGCGGCTCGATGGATCCGCATATCCAGGTCTGCGAGGAGCTGTTCTCGGCGGCACGGACCGAGTTCAAGCACCTGGAATACTTTTACTTCCACAATTTCATCTATGAGCGGCTGTGGCGCGACAACCGGCGGCGGCACAGCGAGCCGACGCCGACCTGGGACGTGCTCCACACCTACCCGCACGACTACAAGGCGATCTTCGTCGGCGACGCCTCGATGAGTCCCTACGAGATCGTCAACGAGGGCGGCTCGGTCGAGCACTGGAACGACGAGACCGGACTCGTCTGGATACAGCGCGTCCTAACCGTTTACCCGAAGGCGGTCTGGCTGAACCCGGCGCCGGCGGAATGGTGGGACTACACCCGCTCAACCCAGATGATCCGGCAGATCTTCTCCGACCGCATGTTTCCGCTCACCCTCGACGGCCTCGACCAGGCGATGCGCTCGCTGTCGCGCTGATCGATGGCCGGGCGAGCGTCGCGACGCCGCCGCGTCTAGTGGGACACGTCGTCGTCGGTCCAGCGGCCATCCCGGTCCAGCCGCCCCGAACGCTCGCGATGGAGATCGCCGGTCTGGTTGCCGCGATTGTCGTGGAATAGCAGATCGGCGGCTTTGGTCCCGCCGATGCGATACGTCCACCAGCCGTTCCCGGCGCTGCTCATCGCGACCCCCGGCCAGCCCGGCTCGGCCACACCGGGAGCAGAGGCCCAGTAATGCACGAAGAGAGGCTCGGCCCAGCCGTCCGGCTTGCGAAAGCCGACGCTCAGTGCCGGCGCCGCCGCGGCCGTTTCCGCCAGCTCCGCTGCCCTCGCGGTCGTCGGCCGCTCGGCGAACAGCACATCGCCTGATGCCTCGGTTGCCGCCAGCGCTGCGGTGCCGACGGCGGCGGCCGGTGCTGCTGGCCTGGGTGCCCGTTTACTCGGCTTAGGCGCCTTTTCCGGCGCGGGCGCTACCGACGCCGCCGGTACCGCTTCCAGGCGCTCCCTGGCCGTCGCCAGTTCCGCCGCCAACCTTGCCGATACCTCGGTGCGCGATACAAGCTCGTCGGCGAGCCGCTGGTTCTCCCGGTGTTCCGCCTCGGCTCGGGAGAGCGCCGCGTGCAATTGAGTACGCAGTTCCGCGTCCGCCGCACGCAACCGCTCGGCTTCGGCCGAGGCCGCGGCAGCCGCCGCACCTGCACCCCGTAGGGTCTCGGTCTGGGCGCGGGCATCCGCCAGCGCAGCGCCGGCGGCTACCGCTTCCTGCTGCACGGCAGTGAGGTCGGCGCGCGCAGCGGAGAGCTCGCTCTGCAAACCCGCGATTGTCGCCTCAAGGGCGGCGAGAGCAGCCGACTCCTCGTCGCGCCGGGCCGTGGCCGCGGCTGCCTCGCCCGCTCGCCGTCGCACCCTCTCCTGGTCCTCCGCCTCGGCCTGCCGTTGGATCTTTGCCTGCAACTCGGCCGACCGCCGCTCCCCTCCGGCCGCTGCCGCCTCGGCGTCGGCCAGCTTGCCGCGAAGTTGCCTCAGCTCGTCGGCATGGGCGGCCCGAAGCTGCACCAGATCCTCCCGATGCGTCGTCATCCGCCGCTCGAACTCGCCCAGTTCGTCCGCGTGCGCCGCCAGCAGCGCCTCGAGGACACCCTCATGCTGAGCCTTGGCGCACTCGGCGTCGCCGGCCGCGCTCCCATTGCTGCCGAGCCTAACCACCGTCGGCTGCATCTGCTCGACGCATGCCGACATCAGCTTGAGCCAGCTGTCGACCCACAGGTAGGCGATATACATGCTTTCCTCCCCTCGATCCGGTCGTCGCAACAGAACATGCGCGCCAGTTACTGGCAGTCTATACCCACACGTACGCTGTGCCCATAACGCGTCGGTCGCCGGAGGGGTCCGCGCGAAGGAGGCCAGCGCCGCCCGGCCCAGAACAACGAGAAGACGTCCCGGCGATGGTAATCAGGCGGGCGAGGCACGGGGGCCCTCGCGAGCGCGCCCGGGGCGGAACCGCCGGGCAGCCCGATACGCCGCTTCATTCTCACGCCGGCAGTGGGATGAACTCGGTTTCGCCCGGTACATGGCCGAGACGCTGCTGTCGCCAATCCTCCTTCGCCTGCTCCAGCCGCTCCTTCGAACTGGACACGAAGTTCCACCAGATGTGGCGCGGCCCATCCATCGGGGCTCCGCCGACCAGCATCAGGCGGGATGGCTGGCGCGCCTTGATCGCCACGCCGTGGCCGGGCCGCAGCACCACCAGCACACCGCTCGGCTGCTGCCGTCCGTCGATCTCGATCTCCCCCTCGGCGACGTAGACGCCCCGCTCATGATGCTCCGCCGGAAACCACTGCTGCGCCCCTGCGGCAAGCATCGCATCGGCATAGATCGTCTCCCAGGCGACGGTGACCGGTGAGCGTGTTCCCTCCCAGGAGCCGGCGATCAGTCGCAGGCGGGAACCTTTATCCTCGACCACCGGTAGTGCTTCGGCCGGGTAGTGGTCGAAGGCCGGGGCTTCCTCCTCCGCGGTGCGTGGCAGCGCCACCCAGGCTTGAATGCCGGCGAGCGGTCCGCCGGCCGCCCGCACCTCCGGCCCGGTGCGCTCGGAATGAACGATGCCGCGTCCCGCCGTCATCCAGTTGACCGCCCCGGGGCGGATCGGCTGGACGGAGCCGAGGCTGTCGCGGTGCAGGATCTCGCCGGTGAACAGGTAGGTGACGGTGGCAAGGCCGATGTGAGGATGGGGCCGCACATCGATTCCGCCCCCGGCCGCAAAGTCGGCGGGCCCCATGGCATCGAAGAAAATGAACGGGCCGATCATCCGGCGGTGTACCGCAGGCAGCAGACGCCGCACCGCAAAGCCGCCGAGATCCTTGGCCTTGCCCTCCAGCGTCGTCTCGATGGCGTCCTTATCGCCGGGCGCCACTCCCGGCGCATCACTGGGGAACCAGCTCATCAAATTCACCTCCAGGCCACTTCCGGCTGCCGGCATTCGCCCGCCCGCACCACCCTGGCTTCGCCGCACTCCGGGCAGGCACCGACGGCGTTCGTCATTTCACACATGTGAGTTCGGCGAACGATCATTCGATAGGAGTTTGCAGTCAGATTGCGCATACTGGGATCAATCCGAAAGAAGCGAACCCATGGGATGATCGACCACGAAGCAGCGGAAACGGCGGGTCGCCTCGCCATCGCCGTCATGTGTGACATGCTGGACAGAGCCGGCGGGTCGCGCCTTTCGCCGCCGTTGAGCCCGGACGAGGAGCTGGCGTTACGCGCCTGCTTCATCAGCGATATTGCCGCCACGATCGCCGACATCGGCCGGAGAAAAGCCGTCGACGGCGTTGCCGCCTATGCTCCGGCCTTTGCCGAGGGTGAGGCCCGCAAACTGGTGCCCCCCGACTTCGCTCTCCTGCGGCAGCGCGGCGAGACCCGCGGCGAGCGGTACGCGGCGGTCATCGACGACTTGTTGGAAGCGGGCTACACCGGCGTCTGCATCATCGATGCCGGCAGCCCGACGCTGCCGGCATCCGTGATCGAGGACGCCGTTACGGCGCTCAGGCAGCCGGACGAACGGATCGTCATCGGTCCGGCGCTGAATGGGGACTGCACGTTGATCGGCGTGCAGCGGCCGTGCCCGGAGCTGTTCGAGCTGATCTCATCGCAGGCGCCGCGCAGCCTCGCCCGCACCATCGCGCGTGCCGGAGCGCTGCCGTCGCCAGTGGAAGGATTGGCCCCCTGGTATCGCGTCGCCGACGGCCTCGCGCTGATCTGGCTGATGCGCGAACTGCTGGGCGACGGGATATCGCCGCTCACCGGCATTCGTAGCGGCGCTCCGGCACGGCGTACGCGGGCGTATCTGGCAACTCTCGGTGAACGCGGCGACGGCGCCCCCATCGATCCCGGGCTGTACGAGCTGGCCTGACGGCCACCGCCGCGCCGGCGGCTCTCGCCCTTACTGCGCGGCGCGAGCGACGGCGGGCTGCCGCGCCGCGGCCGGAAAGCGAAGTTCGACCCGCAGGCCGGGGTCGTTGTCACCGAGGCGCAGGCTCGCCCCGTGGAGCCGCGCGACGGCGGCGACGAGGCTGAGGCCCAGGCCCGATCCCGGCGTGCTCCGGCTTTCCTCGAGCCGCACGAACCGCTCCAGTACCCGGGCGCGGTCGGCGGTGGGAATGCCAGGGCCAGTATCGGCAATCGTCAGGACGACATCATCCCCCTCCCCGTGGACGCGCACGTCAATGCGCCCCCCGGCCGGCGTGTGCTTGACCGCGTTGTCCAGCAAGTTCGCCACCGCCTGCGCCAGCAGCTCGCGCTGCGCCGCGATCTCCGGCGCTGCGTCCGCTGCCGCGTTGAG
>JAEULG010000012.1 GCA_016793875.1 Rhodospirillales bacterium
CGGACCGGCGGGGATTGGCACGGCCTCCCGCTGCGGGTACGAGCTTGGCATCGGCGGCTCGGGTGCATGGGCGATTGTTCTTGCATGAGCTCGATCCTCCGCTTCCGGCGGCCCCTCCCCCCGGCTGCCGCTGTTGATCTCGCCGACGATCGCCTGGCCGCCGGCATGCACGTGCACGTGCTCGACTGTCATCTTCTGCTCGCCATTGCCGCGATAGCGCTGCAAAGCCTCCAGCTGCTGGGTGAAGGTTCGCAGCAGCTTGACCGCCAGCCGGCCGTTGGAATCCTGCTGTGGCATCATCTCCGATCCCTTTAGCTGACGCAGACAGCGCATCGCCGCGGAGTGCACGGCGACCATCTGCGTCGCCAGCAGCGCCTCGGTCTCGTCGCGCGGCGCGATGCCATGCAGCGCTGCCAGCGCGCCGTTGACGTCCCACTCCTCGAAGGCAATGCGACTGCTGCCACGGCAACCGGCCTCCAGCAACTCCTGCATCGTCCGCGCCTGGAACTCGGCCGAAGTAGTGGCAAAGGTTGCGAGCAATGCCGGGGCCTGGCCCTCGCAGCCGTCGGCGGCAGTAATGGCCACCGGCCCGGGAGGTTCATGCCGAACCGTTACGCGTGGCGCCGGTGGCCGGGCGGCACTGCGGGTGCTCGGCGGCACCAGGAGCGGCTCGTCGGCCTCGTCGGGGACTTCACCCGGCGGTGTTCGCGCTGTCGCGACGGTCTGTGCCACCGGAACCGAAGGCGTTGATCTGTGCTTGCGATCGTGCATTCTACTTACTCCGCGGAGGCGTCGATGGAATTCATTACCGGTGGCGCGTTTATCGTTATTTGATCATCAATCATATGCGTTATAGACGTGTGCTTCACAACCAATCCGGGTTTGTGTAATCGGGCCCCGCTGCACGAAAAATGAAACGCGCAAGGCTGGGTTACCCGGCGGAGCAGCTGGATGCGATGCTGGCCGAGGTTGCGGCCGGGTATGCCCGGGACCGCGGCGCCAGCCTGCTCGACACCCTGGAGTAAGGGCACCGGGGTTGCGGAGCGCCGATGGCAGCGCCTGAGGGGGGTGGGACGGATGTCTGATCGGGTGATTGGCCTGTCGGTGACGGAGACCGGCGACGGGCCGGCGGCGGTGTTCAGCTTTCATCTTCGCCTGGACGGCACTGTGGTGGTGGCGAACCAGGCGCTGACCGGGGGACAGTCGCAGGCGGTGCGCGAGCTGTCGCGGCGGTATGGCGAGCTGTTCGAGCAGCAGCGGCTGCCGCAGCTGACGCAGCAGGAGCTGGCGGCGATCGGGACGCAGCTGTTCGCGGACTGGCTGGCGCCGTCGTGGGCGAAGCTGTCGGCACAGCTGGGGCTGGGCGACCAGCGGGTTCTGGTGATCGGCTCGGACCGGGCCCCGGTGCTCAACCTGCCGTGGGAGCTGCTGCGGCCGGGGGGTGGTGCGGCGATCGGTCTGGATGCGAAGTGGGCCGTGCGCCGGCTGCCGTGGTCGGATCGGCAGCTGGAGGCGGCGGCGGGGGCGCTGCCGGCGGGACCGCTGCGGGTGCTGTACATGGTCTCGGCGCCGCAGGACCAGGTGGAGCTGGACTTCGAGCGGGAGGAGGAGTTGCTGCTGCGCGCCTTCGGCCGCGCCGGGGTGATCTTCGACAGCGGCGACCTCGGCAGCTTCGACGAGCTGGGTCAGCGGATCACCGACTTTCGCCCGCATCTGGTGCACCTGACCGGGCACGGGGTGACGCGGGAGGAGACGGCGTATTTTGCCTTCGAGGACGAGCGCGGCGCGACCGACCTGCGTCCGGCGGCGGAGTTGGGCCAGCTGTTTGCCGGCAGCGGCGTGCAGGGTGCGTTCATCAGTGCCTGCCAGGCGGGGAAGGCGCCGGCGGCGGCGGCGCTGGGCGGACTGGCGCAGGGGCTGCTGGCGGAGGGTGTGCCGCTGGTGATCGGCTGGACGGCGTCGGTGCTGGACGATGTGGCGACCGAGGTTGCGGCCAGCTTCTACGGCGGCATCTCCTCCGGGCAGGCGACGGTGGATCGGGCGCTGGTGACGGCGCGGCAGGCGGCGCGCAAGCGTTGCGAGGAGCGCGGCGATCCGTCGTGGTCGCTGCCGGTGCTGTATGCCGGGACGCGGCAGGCGCGGCTGTTCGATCCGCTGCGCCGGGAGGCGAGCCCGCGGCCATCGCTGGTGCTGCAGGCGTTGCCCGGGATGGTGGCGGGGTATACGCCGCACTTCATCGGCCGGCGGCGCGAGCTGCAGCAGCTGCTGCCGGGGCTGCGGGCGGGTGAGCTGCAGGGGGTGGTGCTGACCGGCTTGGGCGGCGCCGGCAAGAGCACGCTGGCGACGAGGCTGGCGCGCAAGCTGCAGGCGGATGGCTGGACGCCGCTGGCGCTGTCGAGCAGCGCCGAGACGCCGCTGAGCGCGGCGCAGCTGCTGGACATATGCGGCCAGGCGTTTCTCGATACCGGACAGAAGGAGGTCTACGCGACGGTGCGCGATGCGGCGCTGCCGGTGGCCGATCGCCTGCGGACGGTGGTGAGCGGTCTGAACCGCGGCCGCTTCGTCCTCGTGCTGGACAACTTCGAGTGCAACCTGGACGAGGGCACGCGGCGGATACTTGATGGCGAGCTGGCGGGGTTCTACCGCTACCTGCTGGACCAGCTGGTGGGCGGCTCGCGGCTGATCATCACCAGCCGCTACCTTCCCGCCGATGCACCGCAGCTGCCGGCGACGGCGCGCGAATGGCAGCTGGGCGAGTTTGGCGAGGCGGCGTTCCTGAAGTTTCTGCTGCGCGATGCGCAGGTGGAGCGGCGGTATCAGCGCGGCGAGCTGCCGCACGCGCTGCTGGTGCGGCTGCACCGGGTGCTGGGGGCGACGCCGCGGTTCCTGGGCCAGATGCGGACGGTGCTGGCGACGCTGGCGGCGGACGAGCTGGCGGGCGAGCTGGACCGCATCGCCCTGCCCGGCGCTGCCGAGGAGGCGGCGCAGCCGGGGCGGCTGCAGGCGGCGCGGGATGCCTACTGCGAGACGATCTTCACCGA
>JAEULG010000013.1 GCA_016793875.1 Rhodospirillales bacterium
CGGCGCACGAGTGACGCTTCTTGGAAGACCCAATCAGGTGGGGAAGAGATAGGCACGTCTATTGCCCTTAAGGGGTTTTTCGCCCTCCTTGGCATCGCTCTCGGTTTGAAAGGCACGAGTTCGGTATTCGATCTCGGCCAAATGCTGCATCACATATTTTCGCTTCCTAGAATTTTTCCTTGTACCGCTTCCCCATGGAGCCGGCAAAATGGAAGTCATGCGAGAGGCTACGTTCTTCGCCATTCCGAATAACACGAGTTGATTGCCGCGCCTCAACTCGTAACATCCCGGCCCGATAGGCGCAGTTATTAAACCGCATGCTGTTGGGTCAGGGAAACGGCGCCACTCTGACCAGTCATCGCTCATTCCTTCCCTCACCGATTACTGCGAATCGATCACCCTCGACCCCCCACGGCGACGCCATCGAGCCGTCAAGCGCTGCGTCTCGAATTGCGCAAGCGGCGAGTATAGCTGCGAACCAGGTTCAGGACAGTATCCGGCCGACACACCGGCACGGCTCAACCCCGCCGCGGCATCAGCACGGTATAGTCGAAGTCGAGAACGACAGCCGGATCGCAGTTGCCGGCGGCGTCCTTGTAGGGGAAGTCTTCGCCCGGCTTGTCCTTCAGCGCCACCGTGCGCAGCCGCAGCGCCCCGACATCGCTGCGGCCGGGGATTTCCAGCTTCGCCAGCACCTCGGAGAAGGCATAGATGGTGTGGCCGGCGAAGGTGGTGGCGACGTGACGGCCGCCGTTGATGGCGACCACCTTGAAGGCGTTGGCGAGGCCGTTGAACGACAGCGCGCGGGCGATGCTGATGATGTGCCCGCCGTAGATCAGCCGGCGGCCGAAGCGGCTTTCCTTCTGCATCAGCGCATCGAAGTGCACCTTGGCGGTGTTCTGGTAGAGGCGGGTGGCGATCATGTGCTCCGCCTCCTCGATGGTGGTGCCGTCGACGTGATCGATCTTCTCGCCCTCGGCGTAGTCGTCCCAGAAGTGCTCCGAGCCGGCGAGGCCGGCGTCGTAGGCGTGCGCGTCGAGATGCGCCGGCACCACGAGGTCGGCCGCCGCGACCGCGTCGGCCAGCTCAGGGGTGACCGCCGCCGGCGCCGGCGCCGCCTCGTCGCGCTTGTGCACCATCACCCAGCGGCAATAGTCGAGTACCGTCTCGCCCAGCTGGTTGCTGCCGACCGAGCGCACGTAGACGACGCCGGTCTTGCCGCCCTTGTTCTGCCGCAGCCCGATGACGGTGGAGGTGGTAGCGAGGGTATCGCCCGGGTAGACGGGAGCGAGGAAGCGCCCCTGGGCATAGCCGAGGTTGGCGACGGCGTTCAGCGAGACGTCGGGGACGGTCTTGCCGAACACCAGATGGAAGGCGAGCAGATCGTCGATGGGCGCGCGCGGCAGGCCCAGTCGGCGGGCGAATTCGACCGACGAGGTGAAGGCGAAGCGGCCGCCGTAAAGGCCGGTATACAGGGCGACATCGCCTTCGGTGACGGTGCGCGGCGTCGCATGGCGGATCTCCTGCCCCATGTGGAAGTCTTCGAAGAAGTTGCCCGGATTGGTCTTGGTGCTCATTCATCCCTCCCACCCGACATTTTTCGGATTGTTTTCCGATGCCCTCACCCTCGGTCCCTCTCCCGCAAGCGGGAGAGGGAGGGGCGAAGCGAGAGGGTGAGGGCCGGTGCTTCAGAATTGATAGGCCGCTGCCAGCTCCGGGTCCTTCTTCGCCACCAGGCGGGCGAGATCGACGATCACCTTCGCCTGCTTCCAGGTGGCGTCGTCCTGCATCTTGCCGTCGAGCATGGCGACGCCGGAGCCGCTCGGCAGCGCCTCCAGAATCCGCTTGGCGAACAGCACTTCCGGTACCTCCGGGCTGAACACCCGCTTGGCGATGGCGATCTGGTTGGGCGCCAGCGACCAGGCGCCGGTGCAGCCCATCAGGAAGGCGTTGCGGAACTGCGCCTCGCACGCCGCCTCGTCCTTGATGTCGCCGAACGGCCCATAGAACGCGCGCAGGCCGTTGGACTGGCAGGCATCGACCATCTTGGCGACGGTGTAGTGCCACAGGTCCTGCTGCGAGAAGGCCCGCTGCTCCTGGCCGCCAATGGGATCGGCGAGCACACCGTAGAGCGGATGACCGCCGCCGACGCGCGTCGTCTTCATCCCGCGCGAGGCGGCGAGGTCGGCTGGGCCGAGGCTGAAGCCATGCATGCGCGGGCTGGAACAGGCGATCTCCTCGATATTCTTGACCCCCTGCGCCGTCTCCAGCAAGGCGTGGATGAGTATCGGCTTCTTGACCTCGTACCGCGCTTCCAGCAGCGCCAGATACTGGTCGACGAAGTGGATGTCCCACGGGCCCTCGACCTTCGGAATCATCATCACGTCGAGCTTGTCGCCGATCTCCCGGACGATCTCGTGGATGTCGTCGAGTACCCATGGGCTGTTGAGGGCATTCACCCGCGTCCACAGGGCGGTATCGCCGAAGTCGGTCGCCTTCGCCACCTCGATGAAGCCGGCGCGGGCCGCTTCCTTGGCATCGGCGGGAATCGCATCCTCGAGATTGCCGAGGAGCACGTCCACCTGACGCGCCATGTCCGGCACGCGGGCGCGGATTTTTTCGAGATGCGGCGGGAAGAAGTGGATCATCCGCTCGGGACGGACCGGAAGGTCGCGCACCGGCAGCGGCGCACCGGCCGCCAGCGGCTTATAGAATTGGGACGGAAGCTTCACGGGCGAGACCCTCCCCTTCAGGTTTTTCGCGCTTGCACACAAAATGCTTTGGACAACGAGGTACACCCGAACCCGGTGGGCCGTCAAATGCCGCGCATCCGTCCGGTGCAAAGGCCAGCCCCAGCGGGCGTGAGCCGCGATGGGCCTTCGCCGGCTACCGCGAAAGGCGAAGCATGGCCCATGATTTCTCTATGAGAGGTTGTGGCATCACAGCCGCGCCATCGGCGCGCGCAAAACGCTTGATTATCGCGCTGCTCCCCGGCATTATCCGTGGCGCGGGGCCTCTCGAAGTCCGCACAAAAAAGCCGCCCCCGAAGGGGCGGCGGAGTTTGGATAGGGAGGAGGTCTAGGTGAACCCGAGGGGTTCACATGGACGCTCGCGGGACAACGGTCTTATACCCTTTTGGGGTGTTGGCTACAAGAAGTTTTTTTGTTGGGCGTCGGGCACGCAGCGAGTGCCGCGGAAATGTTTATCCGCGCGCTCGCGTTTGTGCTTGCTCATGCGGTGCCTCCGGACACTCAACGAATCAGGGGTCGTCGGCGGTCCGAGGGAACGAGGTCATCCCGGCAAGACAATCGGCCATCGTCCTGCCCACGCTGTTCCGGGCGTGGAGTGTGACCCCGGCCGCAGTTGAGACAGCCGCAGTCGAGCCAATGCATCCTGCGAAGCGGGTCTTCTTGTCAGGGCGCCGGCCGGCCGCCCCCATCCCGCTGCGGCCTCAATGACCGGGCTCCTTTCTCCCCAGGACTGGCTGGCGTTGCTGCTTGCCCCTTTCATCGGCAGCTTTCTCGGGGTTCTGATCCTGCGGCTGCCGGCAGGCGAGCCGGTAGCCTTCGACCGCTCCCGCTGCCCGGCCTGCGGGCACACGCTCGGCATGCGCGACCTGCTGCCGCTGCTAAGCTGGTGCTTCGCGCGCCGCCGCTGCCGCCACTGCGGTGTTCTGCTGGGCTGGTTCTATCCCGCCATCGAGCTGGCCGCGCTTGCGGTCGCAGTGTGGGCGGCAATGGTCACCTCTGGCGCGGTGCTGTGGGCGAGCTGCGTTCTGGGCTGGACGCTGCTGGCGCTGGCGTGGATCGATGTCCGTCACCTGATCCTGCCGGATGCGCTGACCCTGCCGCTTCTGGTCGCCGGCCTCGCCGCCGGCGTCCTGCTGGATCCCAGCGGCGTCACCGGCCATGCCATCGGCGCTGCTGCCGGCTATGCCGCGTTCCAGCTGGTGGCGATTACCTACCGCATCCTGCGCGGTCGCGAGGGGCTCGGCGCCGGCGATGCAAAGCTCTTGGCGGCGGCCGGCGCCTGGGTATCATGGCAGGGGCTGCCGGGCGTCGTGCTGATCGCCGCCGTGACTGGCGTTGCCGGTATTCTGGCGGCCGCGGCCTTTGGCGTCGCGGTTGAGCCGTCGCGCCGCGTGCCCTTCGGGCCTTTTTTGTGCCTGGGATTCTGGCTGATCTGGCTTTACGGGCCGCCGGTCTTCGGATGAGGCAAGCGGCCGGTCTCCTCGCGAGATGCCACAACGGGCGGACGACCGAATGAGCGCTGATGCCCTGCACCTGCTGTCGGATTCGGACATTGAGGCCGATGATCAAGAGGCCACCGTTGCCCTGTTGAGGCAGCGTGGCAAGATCGATGATGCGGGCGTGCAGCGGGCCCGCCGCATCCAGGGCAGCACCGGCGAGCACCTGCATGGGCTGTTGGTGAAGCTCGGCCTTGTCTCCGAGCTCGACGTGGCAGAGGCACTCGCCCACGTCCTGCGGCTGCCGCTGGTCACCGTCGTGGACTTTCCCGACCAGCCGCTGTTCGATAGCGTCCTCAGCATTAAGTTTCTCAAGGACAGCCATGTGCTGCCGCTGGCCGCGGTGGACGACGCCATCGAGCTGGCGATGGCCGACCCGCTCGACGAGTTCGCCGCGCATGCCGTCAGTGCCGCCACCGGCCGGCGCGTCGAGCGCCGGGTCGCCGTCCTCGCCGACATCGAAAAGGCACTGGAACGCCTTTACGGCCGCAGCGGCAGCGCGCTCAGCGAGATCGTCGATACCCTCGTCGAGGACGGACACGGCGGCGGCGACGATGCCGAGCGGCTGAAGGACATGGCGAGCGAGGCGCCGGTCATCCGCTTCGTCAACCAGGTGATCGGCCGTGCGGTCGAAGCGCGCGCCTCCGACATCCACATCGAGCCGTTCGAGAACAAGCTGCGGGTGCGCTATCGCATCGACGGCATCCTGCAGGAGGTCGAGACGCCCCCCGGCCGGCTGACGGCGGCGATCGTCTCGCGCGTCAAAATCATGTCGAAGCTGAACATCGCCGAGCGCCGGCTACCGCAGGATGGCCGCATCAAACTTGCCATCCGCGGCAAAGAGGTTGACTTCCGCATCTCGACGGTGCCGACGATGCACGGCGAGAGCGTCGTCATGCGAATTCTCGACCGCGGCGGGGCGGTGTTCGACTTCACCGTGCTCGGCATCGACGAGGCGGTGCTGAAGCCCTATCTGGAGATGCTTGAGCGGCCGAACGGCATCCTGCTGGTCACCGGGCCGACCGGCAGCGGCAAGACGACGACGCTCTACACCTCGCTGCTTCGGCTTAACACCCCCGACCGCAAGATCCTCACCGTCGAGGACCCCATCGAGTACCAGTTGGAGGGGGTCAACCAAGTCCAGGTGAAGTCGCAGATCGGGCTGACTTTCGCCAACGTCCTGCGCTCGCTGCTGCGCCAGGATCCCGACATCATCATGATCGGCGAAATCCGCGACCTCGAGACGGCGCAGATCGCGGCGCAGGCGGCGCTGACCGGCCACCTCGTGCTGTCGACGCTGCACACCAACTCGGCCGCCGGCTCGGTGACCCGCCTGCTCGACATGGGACTGGAAGACTATCTGCTCGCCTCGACGCTCAACGGCATCTCGGCGCAGCGGCTGCTGCGCACGCTGTGCCCGCACTGCTGCGAGCCGAACCCCGCCATCGACGAGATTTCTGACCAGCTCAACCTGGAGCGCTTCACCGATGGCAAGCCCGTCCGCCTGTTCCGTCCGGTCGGCTGCGCGCGCTGCAACAACACCGGCTATTTCGGCCGCACCGGGATCTCCGAGATGCTGGTGATGTCGGACGAAATTCGCAAGCTGGTGCTGCGTCGCGAAGATGCCGGCGCCATTCAGCGCACGGCCGTCGAGGGCGGCATGCGCACCCTTTATGAGGACGGCATGCGCAAGGTCGTCCGCGGCGCGACTTCCCTCGAAGAGGTGCTGCGCGTGACCCGGGAGACCTGAACAGAGTGCCAACCTACCGGTTCAAGGCGGTCAGCGGCCCCGGCGACGTCGTCGAAGGGGAGATGGAGGCGGCCAGCCAGGCGGCGGTGCTCGACCATCTGCGCGGCCAGGGCTATCTGCCGATCCGCGCCGACGAGGCGGCGGCCCGGCCGCTTGCCGACCTGCTCAAGCTGGAGGTCGGCAAGCGCGGCGGCCTCAGCCGCCAGGACACCATGGCGATCATCCGCGAGTTGTCCAGCCTGCTGCGCGCCGGCTTGGCCCTCGACCAGGCGCTCGCCGTGCTCATCAATTTCTCCGACAAGGACCCGGTGAAGAAGCTGATGGGCCGGGTGTTGGAGCGGGTGCGCGGTGGCTCCTCGCTGGCCGATGCGATGGCAGCGCAAGGCCAGGCATTCGACCGCTTCGTCGTCGGCATGGTGCGGGCCGGCGAGGCCGGCGGCGCCCTCGACAGCGTCCTCGCCAAGACCGCCGAGTTCATGGACAAATCGCACCAGTCGAAACAGAACCTGAAGTCGGCGCTGATCTACCCGGCAGTGCTGTTCACGTCCGCGTGCATCTCGGTTGCCATCATCATCACCGTCGTCATTCCCAGCTTCAAAGAGATCTTCGATCAGGCAGGCTTCGCTTTGCCGCTGGCCACGCGCATCGTCATGGGGGTGGGCGACATCGCCGCCGGCTTCTGGTGGCTGCCGCTGATCGTCGGACTGCTGACCGTCCTGGTCGTCGCCCGCCAGCGCCGCGACCCGGCACAGCGCCGGCAGTGGGACCGCCGGCTGCTGCAGCTGCCGCTGGTCGGCAGCCTGATGGCGCGCGTCGAGACCACCCGGATGACCTACACGCTGGGTATGCTGCTCAACAACGGCGTCCCGCTGGTCTCGGCGCTGGGGGTGGTCAAGGGCACGCTGGGCAACGCCGCCATGGAAAACGCCTTTGCCCAGATCGAGAAGCAGGTGCGCGAGGGAAAGACCTTCGCCGGCCCGCTTGCCGAAGCCGCGCTGTTCCCCTCGCTCGCCACCCATCTGATCCGCATCGGCGAGGAGAGCGGGCGGCTCGAGGAGATGCTGTTCCGGGTGGCGGATACCTACGAGCGCGAGGTCCACCAGTCGATCCAGCGGCTGATGGCGATCCTGATCCCGGCGCTGACCTTCGGCATGGCGTTGTTGATCGGCGGCATCATCGTCTCCATACTCGTGCCGATGCTGAGCATCAACCAGCTTGCCCAGTGATCGCCTGGAGGCCCCTTTCCCATGATTTTGCAATGGCTTGCTGCCCGACGCAGGGTCGCTCCGGGCACCGGTCCGGCTGCCGCGACGCGTGCCGCGGCGGGCTTTACCTTGCTGGAAGTGCTCGTCGTCCTGGTGATTCTCGGGCTGCTGGCGGCGGTGGTCGCCGGCCCGCAGATATTCAAGTACCTGGGCACGGCGAAGTCGGAGGCGGCGAAGGTGCAGGTCCAGCAAATCAGCTCGGCACTCGACCTCTACCGGCTGGAGATCGGCCGCTATCCCACCGACGACGAAGGTCTGACGGCGCTGATCGCGGCGCCATCGGGACTGACCAAATGGGCCGGCCCCTACCTGAAAAAGAAGGAAGCCATCGTCGATCCATGGGGTCGGCAATTCCTCTACAAGATCCCCGGCCAGCACGGTGACTACGATCTCTACACCCTCGGTGCCGACAATGCCCAAGGGGGCACCGGCGAGGATCAGGACATCACCAACTGGTGATAGCGGCCGCGCCGGCGTCGCTGCCGGTGGCTTCACCCTGCTGGAAATCCTCGTCGTCCTGGTAATTCTGGCGATTATCGCGGGTTACGCTGGCACCCGCATGGTTGGAAGCACCGAGCGGTCGTCGGTAACGGCCGCCACGGCGGCCCTGGCCGCTGATCTGAGACGCGCGCGCAGCGAGGCGATCGCGCATAATGCGCCGGCTGCGGTGCGCGTCGACGTGGCCGTCCCCAGCTTCGGCATCCCCGGCGGACGCACCTATCGGGTGCCCGACGGCATCAAGTTGACGCTGTTCACCGCCGCTACCGACCAGACGACGTCGAGCGCCGGGCAGATCCGCTTCTTCCCGGACGGCAGCTCGACCGGCGGTGAGGTGACCTTTGCAGGCGAGCGCGTACGCGAATATGTGCAGATCGACTGGCTCACCGGCCGCATCACCGTCTACGACGACGCAGATCGCTAGCCTGCGCCCCAACTCCGGCCCGCGGCGGGCAGCTGGCTTCACCCTGCTGGAGGTGCTGATCGCCTTCGCGGTTCTGGCCGTCATGCTGATCCCCATCCTGCAGGTGTTCGGCGGCGGCCTCGGCCTCACCCAGACCGCCCGCGGCTATGCCGAGGGCACCCTGCTGGCCCGCTCCAAGCTGGCCGAGGTGAGCGGCGCCAAGGATCTCGCAGAGGGGGAGACCTCCGGCGAGTTCGAGGAGCGCGGCTTTCATTGGCAGGCGTCCGTCGTCCAGGACCAATCGGTGGTCACGCTGCCCGACAATACCGTCGTCGGCCCGGCATCACCGTTCCGCGGCAACGACCTCCGCCACCAGCGCAACGACGATGACAACAGCGATGCCACCTCAGACAGCCGGTCCGGAGGCAGCCTGTTCGACCGCCACCGCAGCGACACGGGCTCTGGCAGCGGCAGCCTCTTCGGCGGCAGTAGCTCCGGCTCGGGCAGCAGCAGCCTCTTCGGCCGCAGCAGCTCCAGTTCGGGCGGCAGCAGCCTCTTCGGCCGCAGCAGCTCCAGTTCGGGCAGCAGCAGCCTCTTCGGCCGCAGTAGCTCCAGTTCGGGCAGCAGCAGCCTCTTCGGCCGCAGCAGCTCCAGTTCGGGCAGCAGCAGCCTCTTCGGCCGCAGCAGCTCCAGTTCGGGCAGCAGCAGCCTCTTCGGCCGCAGCAGCTCCAGCTCAAGCGGCAGTAGTTCCTTCGGCGGCAGCAGCGGGGGAAGCTCGACCAGCAGCAGCCACACCCGATCGGCGTCCGCCAGCGGATCGCAGTCGGCAGGCGTGTCCGACACCGAAGACGCGTCCGGCGGTCTCGACCGCACCGAGCCGCTCCCCTACCGCGTCTCGGTCACCGTCGCCTGGGGAAATGCCTGGTCGGGCGGCGGCGAGGTGACGTTGACCACCCTGCGTCTGAAGCAGCCCGCGAGCGGGTCGGGAGGCGCCCCGAATGAGCCGCGGTGACCGGCAGGCCGGCTTCACCCTGCTTGAGCTGCTGGTGGCGATGACGGTACTCGGCCTGCTGACCGGACTGCTGGCCAGCGGCCTCGGCTACGGAGCGCGTGTCTGGGAGCGCGAGCGCGGGCAGCTCGAGGTATCTTCGGAGCTGCAGACCGTTCAGGACGTCCTGCGGCGCATGCTCTCCCAGGCGATGCCGCTATCAACCCCGCCCGAGGACGGCACCGCAGTCCAGGAGGCGGCCTTCGTCGGCCGCGAGAACGCCATCGAGTTCCTCGGTCCCCCACCGGCGCAGAGCATCGCGGGCGGCATCTACGCCTACCGGCTCGCCGCCAAGCCGGACACCACCGGCACGCGGCTGATACTGGAATGGCGGCAGCGGCCGCCGCAACAGGGCAGGCGTGTGCGTACCCGGGTGACCAACGCCGAGCTGGCTGAGCCGGAGAAGCTGCAGGCAAGCCATGAGGTGGTGCTGCTCGACCATCTCGGAAGCGTCGAATTCTCCTACTTCGGCCAAGCGGAGGAGGCCAGCAAGGCGAGCTGGCAGAGCGACTGGCAGAACGCCACGAAGCTTCCACAACTTGTACGAGTAAAGGTAAGGTTTCGCCAAGATGATGCCCGTCGCTGGCCCGATCTGCTGATCGAACCGCGGATCGCTTCGCTGAGCAACGAATAGGTCAATGACACTTCTGTGAGCGCGCTTGTCGGAACCGCAAGGAACGTCTAGCCTGCACTGTGCGGCCTGCGCCGAGCAACGGTGGAGTTCTTCGGCAGCAGAAGGGGAGGTCGCCAACGACGCTTCGATAGTGATACGGTTATCTGAGATGGCATATGCGCTGTCCCGGGTGCGGCGAACCTTGGCCGAGTTTTTCACCTGGTGGCTGGATCAGCTCAAATCGCTGCTGCCCGAGCGGCTCAAGCGCCTGCTCGTTCCAGATCTCGCCGAGTTGCTGCTGGAGGTGCAGGGATCGCGACTCATTGTCCACCGGCGCGACGGCGTGTCGGTGCGCGAACTCGGCGCTGTGACCCTCGATGAAGCTGATCCGAAGACCGTAAAAATGGCACTGCGGCCGGTACTGGAAGGCCAGCCGCTCGACCATATGCGCGTCTGTCTTAGTCTGGCGGCGGATCGTGCGCTGCGCCGGATGATTGATCTGCCGGCGGCCGCAGAGGAGAACCTCCGCGAGGTCGTCGCCTTCGAGATGGACCGTCTCACCCCGTTCGCCGCAGATGCGGTCCACTACGATGTGCATGTCATCGATCGCGATCCGGAAAGCCGCCGCATTCGTGCGGAACTGATGGTGCTGCCGCGCGCGACCGTCGATCCCCGCGTCGAGGCGCTGCGCGGCTTCGGCCTGGAGCCCGAAGCCGTCGCCCTGCCCCGCCGCGGCACGGGGGGAACGGCTTGGCGAGTGCCGCTGGCCACCAACGGGACGAACGGCCGCAAGTTCGTCGGCCGCAACGCGACGCTGCTGCTGGTTCTTGCCGCCGCGCTCGTCGTCACCGGGCTTTGGCTCGCTTTTCAACGGGAGCGAAATGCCTTGGACGTCCTCGACCGGGAGGTCGTTGCCGCCCGCAAGGACGCCGAAGAGGGCCGGGCACTGCAGGAGGAAATCGCGCGGCTGAGCAGCGAGGGAAGCTTCATCGTCGACAAGAAGCGCGACCGGCCGACCAATGTCGAGGTGATCTCCGAACTGACCCGAGTGATGCCTGATGACACTTGGTTGTACCGGGTGCGCCTTCTCGACCAGGAGCTGCAGACGTTCGGCTATGCCCCTAACGCCTCGGCACTGATCGGCATCATCGAGAACTCGCCGCTATTCTCCAACGCCCAGTTCCGCGCACCGCTGACCCGCGACCAACGCGTCGAAGCGGAGCAGTTCCACATCGCCTTCCGGGTACAGCGGAAACAGCAGCCGTGAAGCCGCTGTCGCCAACCGCCGGCCGGATCGTCGCGGTGGCCCTGCTCGTCGCGGCCGTCGCCCTCCCCTATCGGCTGATCGTTGCGCCGCTGCAGGACGATTATCAGCAGCTGACCGAGGAGGTGGAGGCGCGCCGGGACATGCTGGCCAGATACCAGCGGCTGGCCGACAGCCGCGATGCGCTGCGCCAGCAGTTGCAGACACTGCGCGAGGATCCGGCGGCACAGGCCGGCTACCTCACCGGCGACAGCGAGACCCTGGTCGCCGCCGAATTGCAGAACGTCGTCCGCTCCATCGTCGAGCGAGGCGGCGGCCGCCTGGAGAGCACCCAGATCATGCCGGCGGCAGCCGAGGGAGCCTTCCGCCGCGTCACCTTGCGGGTGCGGATGACGACCAATACCGAAGGTCTTTCGCGGATCCTCTATGACCTTGAATCGATGCTGCCCTACTTGTTCCTCGATTCGCTTGACATCGTCTCCAGCGAGAGGCGGGGACGCGGGGCAGGACAACCCAAGGACTCCTCGCTGAGCGTCAGCTACGATGTCTTTGGTTACATGCGGGCGAGCTGAAGATGCCGAAGCGTTTGGTGCCGGGCTTGGGACGCACGCGGTGGGCTATGGCGGCCTGCGCCGCCGCCGCCATTTTTGTCGCGTTCCAGCTCTGGCGCGGAGATGCTCCGATCGGCCCGGCGGACGATGAAAGCGCGACATCGGCTCCGGCAGGAGCTGCAGCGGGCAGCGAGACGACGGATCAGGCCTTCGTGATGAAACCCGCGGAGGACTTCGCCGACATCGCCGACCGCCCGCTGTTCAATCGCTCGCGTCGCCCGGCGCCGCCCGACGAGACAAAGGCCGCCGCCGGCGCTGCCGCCGCCGGCGAGGTCGCCGCGGCCGCGAAAATTGCGTTGAACGGCGTCCTGCTCACCGGCCAGCGACGCGTCGCCCTGCTGCGCTTCGACAATGATCCGAAGGTCATGCACGTGGCCGAGGGCCAGGAAGCTGGCGGCTGGCGCATCGAGAAGATCATCGCCGACAGGGTGGTGGTGCGGCGCAACGGGCAGGCGAGCGAGATCATTCTCGATTACAAGCGTAGCGGCGAATCGATGCCGGTCCCGCTGCCGTCTGCCGAGGACGAGCAACCCCCGATGCCAGGCTTCGATGAGCCGATGGAGGGAGTAGAGGAAGAGCCGCCCGAATGACTCACGCTGATTGGTGATCACCGTAGAAAAGGCGGGATTCATCGGTAAGCGTACGCCGCACTGGTTAGGACTAACCCACTTGTGCTATATGCGGCGCTGAAAGCCGGCGGTACGTCCCACAATTTGCGCGGTGCGCGGGGTCTTCCAGATCCTGTCGAGGTTTCATGAGAACGCGGAGCTAAAACGCGACAATGGTCTGTTGATGGGTACAGGGGATATAAGCAAGAATTTGCTGGGCATCATCGGGCGACTGCTGGTCGGTGGCGCCTTGGTCTGGTCGTTACAGGGATGCGAACCTCGCCCCTTCTTCGATCAGACGACCCGGCCGCCCGCCTCGGAAGCGCCCCCGGAGACGCTTCCGTCCGACCTCCCCGTCGCCGAGGCGCAGCCGCCTGAAAGTGCGCGCGAACCGACCCGGATCGGCGGTGTCTACCGCGGGACCGATACCTTCGTGCGGCGCACGACCCCGCCATCGGTGGGCGCGGTGAAGACGCCGCAAGGCGAGGTAACGCTCAATTTCGTCGATGCCGACCTGCGCGAGGTGGTGAAGGCGATTCTGGGAGACATGCTCGGCGCCAACTTCGTCATGGACCCGCAGGTGCAAGGGACGGTGACGCTCCAGACGAGCGAGCCGGTCCCCGGAACCTCCTTGGTCTCGATCCTCGAATCCATCCTTTCCGTCAACAACGCCGCCCTCGTCGATGCCGGAGGGATGTTCAAGATCGTCCCCGCCGACCAGGCCATCCGCGGCGGCGGCCGGTTGCGTACGGCCCAGGGGTCGGCGGCGCAATCGCCGGGTGCGCAGGTGATGGTGGTGCCGTTGCGGCACATCTCGGCGACCGAGGTCGAAAAGCTGCTGGCACCGTTCGCCCCGCCGGGTGGGGTAATGCGGGTTGATCCACGCCGCGGCCTCGTCATCCTCGGCGGGACGCGCAGCGAGGTCGCCGCGATGGTGGACGTCATCGACACCTTCGATGTCGACTGGCTCGCCGGCATGTCGTTCGGCTTGTTCCCGATCCGCTCCACCGCGGCGAAGACGATGGTGGATGAACTGGAAAAGGTGTTCGGCGATCAGTCCGAGGGGCCGTTGGCGGGCGTCGTCCGGTTCGTGCCGATCGAGCGCCTCAATTCCATCCTGGTGATCTCGCCGCGCTCGCTCTACGTCGACCGCGCCCGCACCTGGATCGAGCGCCTGGACGTCGGCGAGAACGAAACGCCGCGCCTTTACGTCTACTACTGCGAGAACAGCCGAGCGGAGGATCTGGCGGGCGTGCTCGGGCAGGTCTTCGGCCAGCAGCAGGGCCAACGCCCGGCGGCGGAGCTTGCCCCTGGCCTGTCGCCGGTCACGTTGCAGGGCCAGGGGAATACCCCCGCCGGCGGCGGTTCGCCACCGGTCGGCGGGCCGCAAGCGGCGGGCGGAGCTGGCGACGGCGGAGGTGGCGGCGCGCCGCGAGCCGGTGGCGATGCCGGCGTCACGGTGGGCAGCGGCAGCGACAGCGTCCGCATCATCGCCGACAAGGTCAAGAACGCGCTGGTGATCCTCGCCAAGCCGAGTGACTACCGGACGGTGGAATCGGCGCTGAAGCGCCTCGATGTCGTCCCGCTGCAGGTGCTGATCGAGGCCACCATCTTGGAAGTGACCCTGAACGATACCCTGCGATACGGCGTCGAATGGTTCTTCCGCTTCGGGGGCTCCAGCAAGGTATCGTTCAGCGAGGCAACACCCACCGGCGGCCGCGTCAATGCGCCGCTGGCCGATCTCGCCAACGCCGTCTTTCCCGGTTTCTCCTACGTCCTGTCGCCGACGCGAGATAGCGTCAAGCTGGTCATCAATGCCCTCGATGCGGTGAGCGACGTAAACGTCATCTCGTCGCCGCAAGTGTTCGTCCTCGATAACCAGACGGCGACGCTGACCGTCGGTGACCAGGTACCGATCACCACCCGGACGTTGGCCTCGCCGATCTCCAGCACGACCGCAGATGCTTTCGCCACCAGCAACAGCATCGAATACCGCGATACCGGCGTCATCCTCAACGTCACCCCGCGGGTCAACGCCGGCGGCTTGGTGACGATGGAGATCGGTCAGGAGGTCAGCAACGTCCGCGATGTGGTAACCACTGCCGCGACCACTACCCAGTCGCAGGCAAGCTCGCCGACCATCAGCCAGCGGAAGGTGGAGACCACGGTGGCAGTACAGGGCGGTGAGACGGTCGCGCTGGGCGGCCTGATCACCGACAGTCGCACCAACGGTTCGGACGGCGTTCCCTACCTGTCGCGGCTGCCGTACGTCGGCTGGCTGTTCGGCACAAAGAACGAGAGCGCGGCGCGTACCGAACTGCTGGTGCTGATCACCCCGCGCGTCGTCGGCAGCATGGACCAGGCCCGCCAGGTTACGCAGGAACTGCGTGGCCGCCTGCGGACCATTGCGCCGCTGGAGCAGAGGATCCGTTAGTCATGGCGCGCGGCAGCCGGCGCGAACGCGGTTTCGCCCTGCTGATGGTGCTGTGGACGCTGATGCTGCTGGCGTTCCTCGCCACCGTCTACGGCAGCAACGCGCGCACCGAGGTGCTGCTGGCCCGCAACCTCGTCACCAATGCCCGTGCCGAGGCGCTGGCCGATGGCGGTATCTACCGGGCCGCCGCCGGGCTCGCCCGCTCACCGCGGGAGGGCGGCTTCCGCGGCAACGGCCAAGTCTATGTCTGGCGGCCGGACGGCGCCGCCGCCGGAGCGGCTACCGAGCCGCCGGACGAGGTGCGCTTCACCGTCCGCGATGAAGGGGGCAAGGTTGACCTCAACCAAGCGCCGGCACCGCTGCTGCGCGAGTTGCTCATCGCCGTTGGTGTCAAACCAGAGAAAGCTATCGCGCTCGCCGATGCGATCGTCGATTTCCGCGACGAGGACCAGGAGAAGCAGCCCCACGGCGCCGAGGTGCGCGACTACAAGCAGGCGGGCCTGCCCTGGGGTCCGAAGAACAAGCCGTTCGATGTCGTCGACGAGCTGACCTATGTGCTCGGCATGACCCCGGAAATCTACCGGCGGGTTGCGCCGCTGGTGACCGTGTGGGGTCTGGGTGACACGCCGCATCCCTACACCGCCCCGCCCGAGGTGCAGCGGGCGATGCTCGAGGTGCTGAACGGCGGACGCCGGGGGACCGACGACAAGCGCCGCTCGAATACTTCCTCGTCCACGTCGGACACCGGCGAAAGCGCCTTCTCCTCGCGCTCCCGCAGCAGTTTCGGCAGCAGCTTCGGCGGCAGCAGCGGTAGCAGTTTCGGGGGCGGCAGCGGCAGCAGCTTCGGCGGCAGCAGCGGCAGCAGCTTCGGGAGCAGCAGTGGCGGCAGCAGCAGCCTGGGGTCGGGCAGCCTGTTCAACAGAAGCAGCGGCAGCGGCCTCGGCAACACGGGATCGGACAGCGCGTTCGGCTCGGGCGGTTCGGCCGGCAGCAGCTCCCTGTTCGGCAGTAATAACCGCTCCTTGTTCGGCAACAGCCTCAGCGGCGAGGATCAAAGCGGTTTCGGCACCGGTGATGACGAGCAGACTGACCCCGATCAGCTCGAACGCTCCGGGAGTACCACGTTCAGCGTGCATGCCGAGGCGCGGACGGCCGACGGCACCGTCTTCGCCCGCGACGCGACCGTCGATATGACCGGATCGGAGAGCGCGCCGGTATCATTCCGCACCTGGCGGCAGGGCGAGCGCATCCTGTTTCCGCCGGATCCCCCGCCTTCCCCTTCCGCCAGTCCGCCGCCGCCTGCCGGCGCCAGCGGCTGACGCCGAGCCGGGAGGTAGACGGGCGGGGCGCTCACGCAGCGGCCGGCCGGAATTCCTCGTCCGCCGTCAGCAGCGGTGTCTGGCTCGCGGCCCAGCGGCCGAGCGCGAGCACGATGCGTTCGGAGGCACGGCCGTCGCCGAACGGATTTGCGGCCGAAACCATGCTTCGGTAGGCATGGGGATCCTCCAGCAGCCGGCTCGCCTCGGCGACGATGGTCTCGCGGCTGTTGCCGACTACCCTTGACAGCCCGGCTTGAAAGGCTTCCGGCCGCTCGGTCAGCTTGCGCAGCACCAGCAGCGGCTTGCCCAGCGTCGGCGCCTCTTCCTGGACGCCGCCGGAGTCGGTCAGGATCAGATGGGAGCGACGCATCAGGTTGACGAAGGTGAAATAGTCCAGCGGCTCGGTTAGATGGATGCGGCCGGCATCGCCCAGCATCTCGATCACCGTCCGGCGGACATTGGGGTTGAGGTGTACTGGATAGACCACCTGCAGATCAGCAAAGCGCCCCACGAGATCGCGCAGCGCGAGGCAGGTATTCTCCAGGTCCCTCCCCCACGATTCCCGCCGGTGCGAGGTCACCACCAGCAGGCGTCCGCGGTCGAGCGGCAGGCCGGCAAGCGGCGTTGCGTCGATGTCAAAGGGTTCGCGCAGGAGTTCGTGCAGCGCATCGACGACGGTATTGCCGGTCACCACGATGCGAGACGGATCAATCCGCTCCTGCTTCAACTCTTCGGCGGCGAGCGGCGTCGGCGCCAGATGGACGGCCGTCAGCACCGAGGTCAGCCGCCGGTTCATCTCCTCCGGAAAGGGATTGCGCAGATCATGACTGCGCAGGCCGGCCTCGACATGGCCGACCGGCACGCCCAGATGAAAGGCTGCCAGCGCCGTCGCCAGCACGGTCGTCGTGTCGCCCTGCACCAGTAGCAGGTCCGGCTGCAGATCGCGCAGCGTCGCGTCCATTGTCTTCAGCACCCGGGCGGCCAGCTCCGACAGCGACTGGTCGGGCTGCATCAGGTCGAGATCGACGTCGGGTGCGATGCGGAAGATCGCCATCACTTGGTCCAGCATCTGCCGGTGCTGGGCGGTGGCGACGACGAGCGTCTGGAAAAGGTCTGGATGGCGGCGCAATGCATGGACGACCGGCGCCATCTTGATCGCCTCCGGGCGTGTTCCCATGACGACGGCGACGCGCTTGCGCGGGGAGCGCGGCGCCAGAGTAACGTTGACCATTGTGCGGCTATCCTGGCAAGGTCGGAGAGGGGCTCAGCCGATCAGCGGGGAACCACCGGCGGAGACCCGGTGATCGCAAGGCAGCGCTCCGCCGTCACAGCGGCGGCTGCCGCACAGTGATAATATCCGATCGTGCCGCTTCCGCCTACGGCCTTCGATTTGTAGCCCGGCGGCGGCATGACTGCCGTTGGGCGGCGGCTGCGCCCGCAGCGCTTGTGACCGGGTCGCATTCTGAGTATAAGCAGGGGGTTAGGGGGCATTTCGCGTCGCCCGCCGGCAGCGGGATTTCGCTGCAGGCGTGGACGCATCGTTGGCTGCAATCCTGATTGGCGATGTGTAGCGGCTCTTATTCTTCTGCGGCCGCACTGCCCGATGCACCGCCGCGCCACCCCCAGCGGCAGGGCGCGGGTTCCGACGGGTGGCAAGTGCGAACCGGTCTCCAACCGAAGCAAGGATAGGGCTCGATGCTGATCAAAGGCAGGGCTGGCAAGCCGGAGGGCCGCAGGGTCTCGGAGATCATTCCGAACAGCGAGACGCGCGGGCTCAAGCGGGTCTGGCGTGTATTGTGGCGCCGGAAGCTGCCGATCCTGGTGACGGCAGCGCTGGCCGCCCTGCTCGCCGGTCTCCTCGTCGGCCGCGTGCCCGCCCTTTATGAGGGACGGGCCGAGCTGATCATCGATCCGCGCAACGTCCGCGCCTCCGACATACAAGGGGCGGGCGACGGCGGCGCCGGTGCCGAGATGCTGCAGAGCCAGGTGCGCGTGTTGCAGTCCCGCAACCTCGCTTACAAGATCGTCGAGGCGCTGGAGCTCGACCAGGATCCTGAATTCAACGTTAGCTTGCGCCAGCCTGACGCCATCGACCGCGCGTGGGCGTGGGGTCGCGGAGTGCTGACGCGCTGGGAAGTGCTGGCGCCGGAGGAAGAACCGGAGGCCGATCCGCTGACACCGCAGTCGGAACTGGTGATGGCCGGCGTCGTCGACCGCTTTCTTGCTGCCCTCAAGGTCGACCTGCTGCCGGACTCGCGGGTAATCGTCACCCGCTTTACCTCGCTCAGCCCGGAGAGGGCGGCGCAGGGGGCCAACAAGACCGCTGAAGTCTACATCCTCGATCAGCTTGATGCCAAATATGAGGCGACACAGCGGGCGACGCAGTGGCTCACCGACAAGATCGCCGACCTGCGCCGCAACGTTGCCGCGTCCGAGCAGGCGGTGCAGAAGTTCCGCGCCCAATCGGGCCTGCTGGGACCCGGCGGCACCATGGTCACCCAGCAGATTTCCGACCTCAACGCCCAGCTCATGCTGGTCCGTACCGCCCGAACCGAGGCTGAGACCCGGCTTACCCGTGTCCGCCAGGCGATGCAATCGGCCGGCGGTGGCGACGCCCTCGCCACGGCATCCTCGCAACAGCTGGCCGACCAGGAAGCGGCGCTCAAGCGCAAGATCGCCGACCTCAGCAAGGAGTTCGGCGACCGGCATCCGCAGATGGTCGCCGCCCGCGCCGAGCTCACCGAGGTACAGAACAAGCGCCAGTCGGAGATGCAGAAGTCGCTGGGGGCGCTGGAGGCGGAAGTGCGCGCGGCGCGCGGCCGCGAGACCGCGCTCAACCGGCAGCTCGACCAGCTTCGCGGCAAGGTCGGCCAGTCGGCCAACGCCGAGAATCAGTTGCGCTCCCTGGAGCGGGAGGCCGACGCCAGCCGGGCGATGCTGGAGACGTTCCTGACCCGCTTCGAGCAGGCGACCGCGCAGCTCGACGCTTCGATCAACGAGACCGACGCTCGCATCATCTCCCGTGCCGATACACCCCTGGCGGCGAGCTGGCCGCCGCGCGCCCTGATCATCGGCCTCGTCTTCGTCATCGCCTCAGTGCTGGCGGCACTGCTGGCGCTGCTGCTGGAGGGCCTCGATCAGGGTTACCGGTCGGGGGAGCAAATCGAGAAGGCGACCGGGCTGCGCTCGCTTGGACTGGTCCCGTCCCTCGGCGGCGCGGCACGCGGCAACCCCGCCGCCTATCTGCTGCGCCATCCGTCCTCCATGTTCGGGGAGTCGATCCGCTCCCTCTACACCGGCATCCTGCTATCACCCGGCCAAGAGACGCCGCGCAAGCTGCTGGTCACTTCCTCGCAGCCGAAGGAAGGCAAGACCACGATCTCGGTGTGCCTGGGACGGATGCGGGCGCTGGCCGGACATCCGACCGTCATCGTCGAGGCCGACCTGCGGCGGCCTTCGGTGCACGGCATCGTCGATATTCCGCGCCGGCCGGGGCTGACCGAGGTGGTGCTGGGCGAGGCGAGCCTTGACGAGGTCCTGGTAGAAGACAAGGAATCCGGGGCGTTCGTGCTGCCAGCGGGCAAAATGGTGCCCGATCCGACCGAGATCCTCGCCTCGGCGAAGACGACCCGGATGCTGGACGAACTGGCTGAGCGATTCGAGCTGGTGGTCATCGATTCGCCGCCGCTGGTCGCCGTCGCCGACTCCCGGCTGCTGGCGCCGCAGGCGGATGCGGCGATCCTGGTGGTGCGCTGGGCGATGACGCCGCGGCAGGTGGTGGCGCTGGCGGCCAAGCAGCTCGGTGAGGCTGGCGCCAATATCTCCGGCGTCGTCCTGTCGCTGGTCGACTCGAAGAAGCACGCCCGCTACGGCTTCGCGGATTCCGCCTATTATTACGGCCCGGTCAAGCGCTACTACACCTCGTAGCCGCAGCTGGACCCCGCCCTGGGGGGACCGCGACCACACGTTTGCCGTTGGTCGAGCCCGATGCGGGCGCCCGGCCGCTCCGGGCCCCTGCCCCCGTCGCGGGTCAGGCGCGCGGCTCGCGGACGATCGCAGCCAGCGACCACCGCTGCGCCGCAAATTGCAGCCGCCGTGCGCTTGACCGCATCGAGGCATTCCTATACGCCCCCAAGAGGCTTAGGAGCGGGGCGGCGTGCTCGATATCAGGTGGATCCGGGAGAATACGGCGGCGTTCGACGCGGGGCTGATGCGCCGCGGGCTGCCGCCGGAGTCCGACCGGCTGCTGGCTCTGGACGAGGCCCGCCGCGATGCGCTGAGCACCGCCCAGGAAATGCAGGCGCGCCGCAACACCCTCTCCAAGGAAATCGGCCGGCGACGCGGCCGCGGCGAGGATGCCGCCGACCTGCTGGCCGAGGTCACCCGGTGCAAGGACGAGCAGGCTGGCCTCGATGCCGCGGCCGCCGACGCGAACGCCCGGTTGCAGGCGACACTTGCCGGCATTCCGAACCTGCCGTCCGCCGACGTTCCCGACGGCCCGGACGAGAGCGCCAACCGCGAGATCCGCCGCTGGGGCGCACCGCGCCAGTTCCCCTTCGCACCGAAAGAGCACGACTCGCTTGGCGAGGGGCTCGGGCTGATGGATTTCGGCCGGGCGGCAAAGTTGTCGGGCGCCCGCTTTGTCTTCCTGCGCGGACCGCTTGCCCGCCTGGAGCGAGCGCTGGCCAGCTTCATGCTCGACCTGCACACCGCATCCTTCGGCTACGTCGAGGTCAATCCGCCGGCGCTGGTCAACGATGCGGCGATGTTCGGCACCGGCCAGTTGCCGAAGTTCGGTGAAGACCTGTT
>JAEULG010000076.1 GCA_016793875.1 Rhodospirillales bacterium
GGCCAGCCGCGCCGCCAGCGTCCCGACGACATTGGCCTTGGTGCTGTAGCTGAGCACGATGTCCGCCTGCAGCTTGCGCATCAGCCGCGCCAGCCGGGTGATGTCGGCCATGTCGCGCAGCGGATTGGTGCCGGTCCGGGCAATGCTGACCGGAACGAAGGTGGCCCCGAGAGCTGCCAGCTGCTGGGCCAGGACCGGATCGTCCGGGGCACATCCGTAGACCCGGTGGCCGGCGGCGATCAGGTCGCGGATGAGCCATCCGCGGAAGCGGACGATATCGCAGTTGCCGACGATGACGGCGGTCAGCGACGACGCGCGCATCGCGGGTCCGGGCTGGATGTCCGCGTCCGGCACCACGGACCCACCGGCCCGGGCAGCCACCGCCACACCCCCCGCCGGACGCGGGATGCCGTACAAACGAACCAAGGGCAGATACTCCTCGATGAGGGCGTTGCAGACAGACAGCGTGCTGCCGCGGGCAGGCCAAGGCGATCGGACAGTGCGCACGATGCGGCCACAGTGCTTATCCGGACTCGCACGCGTAGCGGGTGGGCCTTATGCGGCTTCGGGAAGCGCGGTCCGCCAGGCGAGGGTGGCCTCGATGCCGCGGCGAAGGTCGATCTTCGGGCGGAAGCCGAGCAGGGCCCGGGCGCGGTCGATGGCGGCGACGGAGCGGTCGATCGATCCCAGCTGCCTGGCGGCGAAGCGGATCTCGGAGCGGGCGCCGGCGATGTCGATGATGGTCGTGGCAAGGTCGAGGATGCGGGTTTCGCTGCCGGTGCCGATGTTGATGATGGCGCCGCGGGCGCCAGCGCTCATCGCCGCGGCGCAGATCGCCGTCGCGACATCGGTGACGAAGACGAAGTCGCGGGTCTGCGAGCCGTCGCCGTGGATGGTCAACGGCTGGTTGTGCATCGCCCGCTCGCAGAAGATGGAAATGACCCCCGAATAGGGGTTTGACGCCCGTTGCCGCGGGCCGAAGACATTGAAGAACCGCAGGATCGTCGCCCGCAGGCCGTAAGACTGGGCATACATGCGGATCAGGTGCTCGCAGGCGAGCTTGTTGACCGCGTAGGGTGACACCGGCAGCTGGGTTGCATCCTCGGCTATCGGAAACGTGTTGTCGCCGCAGTAGACGGAAGACGACGACGAGAAGACGACGCTGCCGACGCTGGTCGCCCTGGCAAACTCCAGAACGTGCGCCGTGCCGATATAATTGTTGCGGATATCCTGAAGCGGATTGCGCATCGAATTGACCACCGACGTCTGGGCGGCAAGGTGAATGATCTTGTGGATGCGCGGTGTCTGACCTTCGAAGGCATGGAGCAGCGGCGCGAACAGGCCGTCGCACACATCAGCCTCGATCGTTCGCAGTCGCTCGCAGCCGGCCCAGCGGCTGAGGTTGAGGCGGCTGCCGGTGCTGAAGTCGTCGAAGACGACGACCCTCTCGCCGGCTTCGATCAGGGCGTCGACCGTATGGGACCCGATGAAGCCGGCCCCCCCGGTAACCAGCGTCCAGACCTCGCCGGCCGTCGCTATCTCGCTCATCTCGTCTGTTTTCCTACCGTCCGCAGTGCCGATCGCTGAACAGGTCCTTTGAATAGGGCCCGCTTCCACGAAGATGCCCGCTACGCCGCCAGGGTTTGAAGTCTTCCATTTCCGCCATCGAACATTGGCGCCGGGCCGGACTGGCTCCAGCCTGCCGGAGCATCCGGCGCTGTGCTGTGGTCTTACTTATGGAGTTATGCTAACGCTTATCGTATAATCTGTTCTCAGTATAACGCACACACGAGGCGCGTGCAATGAGTATCGAGAGGACCATATCGGCACCGTATATGTGTGATATTCGTCATTTACCGCCTATATTCGTCGTATCATTGGATGTAGAACTGAAATGGGGTGTCCACGACAGTATGCCGTGCGGCAAGTACGATGGTAATATTAAAGGTGAGCGGCAAGCAACGGAGGCGATTCTCGACATCTTCGATGAGTTCGGAATTCATGCAACTTGGGCGATTGTAGGATTCCTTTTCTTCGAGAATAAGGCGCAACTGATTGAGCACCTCCCAGCGATCCGTCCGCAGTACTCAAATAGGGTATTTTGTCCCTACCGGCTGATGGATGGTGTCGGTCTCCGCGAAGCCGACGACCCGTTGCATCTTGGGGTATCGCTGGTTGAGATGATCGAAAAGCGCGCACATCAGGAGGTCGCCACTCACACCTTCTCCCATTACTATTGCCTGGAGGACGGTCAGGATGCCGCCGCCTTCGACGCCGATATGGCGGCTGCCGTTGCGGCGGCGCGGCGGCACGGATTGGCGATCGACAGCATCGTCTTTCCGCGGCACCAGGTGAATCCGGCCTACCTCGCCATCTGCCGCCGCCACGGCATCCGCGCCTTCCGTGGCACCGAGCGTCACTGGCTCTACACGCCCCGCAAGGTTGCGGATGAGACGCTGCTGCGCCGCGGCCTCCGCGTCGTCGATATCTGGCTCAACATCAGCGGCCACCACACCATCGTGCCGACCGCTGCCGCGCCCGGCCTGCCGGTCGACGTCGCGCACAGCCGCTTCCTGCGGCCCTACAATCGCCGGATGAAGCTGCTGGAACCGTTGCGGCTGCGTCGGATCATTCGCGGCCTCGACCAGGCGGCGCGACGAGGCGAGATGTTCCACTTGTGGTGGCATCCGCATAACTTCGGCGTCGATCTGAAGGAGAACATGCAGATGCTGCGGCAGATCCTGGAGCACGTGCGGGTGCTGCAGCAGCAGTCCGGGATGCAGAGCCTGAACATGCGCGAAGTGGCGGAGCTGTGCGAGCCGGTAACCGACGTGGTGCCGGCCACCCTCGCCGGTTGACCGACCCAGGCGCCTGACCGGCGCGGCTTACGGCGACAGCGGGACTCGCCGAAGTCCTCTATCCGGGCGCGCGAAAGCAACCA
>JAEULG010000184.1 GCA_016793875.1 Rhodospirillales bacterium
GCCGATACGTTCGGCGGGCGTGTGCACGTCGAATGGGACCCGACGGCGGCGGCAACGCCGCTCGGGCAGTTGCCGTTCTTCATCGAATTCCTCAAGCTGGGCGGCCTGTTCGATCCCTGGGTGGCGGACTGTCCGTTGACGCTGAGGAGCCCGAACGCGCCTGGCCAACGCGATATTCTGGGCACCCTGCTGCTGGCGATCCTGGCCGGCCATCAGTGCTACGCGCACATCACCGCCCTGCGCGGCGAGGGTGTGAACGCGGCGCTGCTGGGGATCCGGCGGGTGATGAGCGAGGATTCGGTCCGCCGGGCGCTGGCGAAGATCGACGAGGCGGCCGGGGTGGAATGGCTACAGCGCCATCTCGACTATACGTTCCGGCCGCTGTTGGGCGAGCCGTGGATCCTCGACGTCGATACCACGGTCAAACCGCTCTACGGTCTGCAGGAGGGTGCGGTGGTCGGCGACAATCCGCACAAGCCGGGCCGGCCCCGTCGACACCTACCACGGCTATGCGATCGCCGAGTTGCGGCTGATCCTGGAGGTGGAGGTTCAGGCCGGCAATCAGCATGCCTCGCAGCATTCGGCGCCGGGCCTGTGGGCGTTGCTGGCGCGGATCGGCCGCTCCGCCTGGCCGCGGCTGGTGCGCGGCGACTGCGACTGGGGCACCGAAGCCAACATGAGCCGCGCCGAGCGGGAGGGATTGCCGTACCTGTTCAAGTTGCGGCTGACCCGCAACGCCAAGCGGCTGATCGAGCGGGCGATGGTGGAGCCGGGCTGGACCGATGCCGGCCAGGGCTGGCAGGGCAAGCAGTCGAGCTTGCGGCTGGTGGGGTGGAGCCGACACCGACGGGTGATCCTGCTCCGGCGGCCGATCGAGCGGACGGTGGCGGTGACCGGCGGCGACGGCTCGGGCCGGCAACTCGATCTATATTTCGGCGTGATCACCGCCGATCCGGCGGCCAAGGTCTTCGAGTACGCGGTGCTGGTCACCTCCCTGCCCGACGAAGTGCTGACGGTGGCGCAGCTCTATGCGACCGGGCGGCCGGCGAGAACAATTTCGACGAGCTGAAGAACCACTGGGGCTGGGGCGGCTTCACCACCCGGGATTTGCCGCGCTGCCGGCTGATGGCTCGGATCGTCGCCCTGCTCTATAACTGGTGGAGCTTGTTCGTGCGACTGGCCGATCCGAACCAGCACACCGAGGCGATCACCAGCCGACCGCTGTTGCTCTACAGCGTCGGCCGGCAGACCCGGCACGCCAACCAGACCACGATCACGATTACCAGCACCCACGGCAAGGCCGGCCACGTTCGCCGAATGCTGGTCGAGGTTGCCGACTTCTTCAACTCGCTGCGGCCAATGGCGGAGCAGTCGAGCGACCTCCAACGATGGTACCGAATTCTCAGTCGGGCCCTGGTCAAGTACCTCAAGGGCCGTCAGCTCGGACCGCCCCCGATCCTATCGCCCGCCTGATCCCACCCGCAAAACGCGAACACCACCTAAGGTCGACAGCAAAGCTCACCAGCCAACCGCCGGATTTAGGTTTATTCCATTCGCTTCCATTTCCGGACAACACCATGTCCGATATGGCACGCAAACCGCCGATCGACATCAACGAAGTCCGACATCGGCATGCTAATCCCGTGCGCACCCCATATAGGGGTGGGATTGCCCATCAAGCTCGCTTGACCGGGCCGAGGTCGTTTAAGTACGCCGTAGGGATAGTGGAGACGGTCGCCAATGAGGTAGTCGGCATGTCTCCATGCGGCACCGCTTCGTGACCGCATTCGTTTCGACCAAGCGGCGAAAACCATCCTGGCCAAGCCCGAACGCCTGCCTATACCTTCTGAATGACTTACTGCACCCGAAGAGAGTCTTCTGGATTGTCGGCCGAACGGGAGCGCCCGCATGAGCAGATCGCACTCGCACGCCGGCTTCGCTTGACGCTCGGTGCACTGGTGGTCGTCTTGCCGCTGCTGCCGATCGGCTGTCTCGTCGGCGCCGACCGGCAGGCGCTTTGGCACGTCGTGCACGACCTCTGTGTCACCAACCAGCGGACCTCCGGCAACCCAGCCCCCTGCGAAGAGGTGCACCTCGCCCGCGGCGAGCCGGACGATGGCTACGCGGTGCTCAAGGATCTCCTCGGCCGGACGCAGTACCTGTTGATCCCGACGCGGCGGCTCGACGGCATCGAAAGCCCCGAACTGCTCGCGGCGGACGCGCCGAACTACTGGCGGGATGCGTGGGTTGCCAGGACCTACGTCTTCCGCGCGCTCGGCACCACGCTGCCGCGAGACGCCGTCGGCCTCGCGATCAACTCCGTCTCGCGGCGCAGCCAGAACCAGCTGCACATCCACATCGACTGCGTGCGACGCAGCGTTCGCGACACGCTCATCCGCTTCCGCGGCGAGTTGGGTGAAACGTGGAAGCCCTTCCCGGTGCCGATCGACGGCCAGGCTTTCCTCGCCCGCCGCGTCGACTCTCCCGACCTCGACAGCGTCGACCCATTCCGGCTACTCGCCGCGGGAGATGCCGCCGCGCGACGCGACATGGCGGCGGAAACTCTCGTCGTCGTTGGCGCTACCTTCGAGGGTCCCCGGCCGGGTTTCATCCTTCTCGCCCAGAGCGCTGAACCGGATCGCGACGATCTCGGTCATGGCGAGGACCTCCTCGACCACGACTGCGCCGTCGCGAAGGACGTGGCGGGAGGGGCAGCGGACAAACGCTGACGAACCGCCCGCCGCTGCCCGCGCCGTTCACTTCAGCAGATTGCGCATTGACGTCGCCTTGCCGTCGGCGTCGGCAAGCGGTGCGACGTTGAACCGCTCCTCAATCGTCTTCAGAATCGAGCCGAAGTCGTAGGGCGTGTGATCGACGAAGCCGCGTTTGACGGTCGGGCCGATCGCGATCAGCGGAATGCGGGTTCCCGGCCCCCAGGCGTCGCGCCGCGGCGGCGGGACGTGATCCCAGAAGCCACCGTTCTCGTCGGGGGTGACGAGGATCAGCATGTCGGCATACTGCGGGCCCTTCTGCAACCGCGCCACCAACTCGGCCAGGTGAGCGTCGCCGTCGGTGACCGTCGCATAGCCCGGGTGCAGGTTCCACTCGCCTATCGGCTTGTAGAAGACCACCTGCGGCAGCGTCCCCGCGTCGATGTCGCGGTAGAGATCCTGCAGGTCCTTGAGATGCGCCTTCTGCGCCGGCGTCCCCGGCGCTAGGTCCTGGAAGTAGGCGAGCGGCTGGTGATGGAACTGAAACTTCGGGTCCGGGTGGCCGGCGAGCGCATCGTCATAGCCGCCAGCATACCACCCCCAGCTTACCCCCTTTGAGTCGAGCCGGTCACCGATGTGCGGCATCGTCTGCGGTGGGACTAGGCGCGCCGTGTCGGAATCGCCGGGGGCGTGCAAGAAGACCGAGCGGGCAGTGTTGATCACGTAGCCGTCGGGCGAAACCGCGCCGTCCTTCAGCATCCTGCCGTCGGCATCAAGCTTGCTGACGACTGTTTCCGGCGCATTCGGCCATTCGAAGGCGCAGGAGCAGACGAGGAAAGTATGGTTCAGCATCGAGCCGCCGAAGGCCGAATGGAACATCCGGTCGCCTAGGGCAAACTCCTTGGCCAGTCGCCAGTGGGCAGTGTCCGACAGGTCATAGTAGCCCATGACGAGGCCGCCGGCGTCGGAGATGACGGCGAACTTGTCCATCCGGCCGCCGTCGATCTGCGCCTGCTCCTGATAGAAGCGGTGGACGAGATCGCCCGTCGCCTCGTCCGCCGGCACATAGTCGTCGATGGCGAAGGGGGCATTCGGCAGGTCGGCGGGGAAGCGTGGATCGACGGCAAGCGGCTTGAGCGTCGTATCCATCACCGGCGGCAGCTTCGCGTAAACGTGTCCCTCGGCGTCAACCTGGAGCGGCGTAGCCGCTGCGTTGTCGAGGCTATCGGCGCCCGGGAAATGTCCGAACATATTGTCGAAGCTGCGATTTTCCTCGAAGACGACGACGATGTGACCGATGCCGGCGAGGGGATCGCCCGTGGCGGGCGGTGCCGCGGCCGACCCGGCGGTGCTCGCGAGCCATCCGGCGAAGGCGGCAGTGAGAATGATCGGCGGGTTGATAGCCATGATCAATCCCTTGGATGGTGGGCCCTAAACCGTGGAATTAGCGGTCGAGACCACGATGCCTTGTCAATAATCGGTGACGGGGGGCAGTTGGGTGAAATTTTCGGGATCACCGGGTCGCCAGAAATGCCGATCGCCTCAGCGTCATAGTCCGAGCCGTCCAGCCGAGGGCGTCGGCGATTCCGGCGCGGATTAGCGCCTTGGTGGAGAGGAAGGCTAGCGCCGGTTCTGGCCGTCGTCGTCTCAGCATCACGCCGGCGCCGCCCGCGGGCGTCTCCAGGATGACGACTGGGGTGCCGTGGCAGGAGGGGTGCAGCGGGCGTTGTCACATCTTCATGAGACGCTCGTGCCGAGCAAGGCCGGCTGTACATGTTCAGGCTATGCTGGCTGCGATGCTCCATTGAGCAAAGGCTGTTGATGGATCCGGACTTCGCGATTCGTTGCCCGCTCGTCCGACCAAGAGTGCCTCCTATCCGGTTTCTGTTCGTCAGGTCGCGGTTTTGCTCCGCACTGCCTGCAGACGCCACCTCGTGGTGACGCCCTTGTACTTCGCTAGTCCTTCATCTCCATCAGGTTGGACAGGGAACTTGCACTCCCGAGCTATCGAACATGCTGGGCACACAACGAACCCGCTGTCGCGGGAGTGGGGTGATCGGATAGGGGGAGGGTCTCCCGTCTGAGAGGATTGTGGGTATCGAAGCCCAACCCTTGCAGACAGGGGCCCCCGATCGCCGAGTTGAGCCCTCTCTCGAAGTTCAGCCGCCATTTCGATCGATCGCCCGACCGGCTGGGGTTGGAGGAGGTGCGCGCCTTCCAAGTCCATCTGGTGTCGAGCGGGCTCTCGTGGCCGGCATTGAAACAGACGGTATGCGCGCTGCGGTTCTTCTACGGGATGACGCTCGGCCATGGCGAGATCCCGGAACGGATCCCGTACGCCCGAGCCGCGGAAGTTGCCGGTCGTGCTGAGTGCCGACGAGGTGGTGCGGTTTCTCGAGGCGGTGCCGAGCCTGAAGACGCGGGCAGCGCTGACGACGGCCGACGCCGACGGGCTACGGGCCTCGGAGGCGGTAGCGCTCAAGGTTGCAGATATCGACAGCGGCCGCATGGTGATCCGGGTCGAGCACGACAAGGGTGGCAAGGACCGCACCGTCATGCTGTCGGCGCAGCTGCTGGGGATTCTGCGAACATACTGGCGTCTCGCTCGGCCGCAGCATTGGCTGTTCCCTGGTCGGGAGAAGGCGAAGCCGATCGACGTGCAGGTGCTCCATGCGGCGTGTCGTTCGGCCTGCAGGGCGGCGGGCCTCGACAAGCGGGTGACGGTGCACACGCTGAGGCACAGCTTCGCCACCCACCTCCTGGAGAGCGGCACCGACATTCGCATCATCCAGGTGCTGCTGGGTCATGCCAACCTGTCGAGCACGGCGC
>JAEULG010000141.1 GCA_016793875.1 Rhodospirillales bacterium
GGGTGCCGGCGTTCAGCCGCCGATGCGGCGGGCCTCGCCCGCGGCCGGCTCGTGGCCGCGGCCGTCGCCGTCGATCACGTACTTGCACGGCAGCGCACCGCCACCGTGCAGCTGTGCCAGCACCAGCAGCGAGGCCGGGTAGCCGTCGGGAGTTGTCCGGGCGGTGATGAACGGGCCGTCGGCCACCGCCATATAGGGGCTGCCGTTGCGCGAGATGAAGCCGCCGTCCGGCCCGGTGTACTGCTTGACCATCTGCTCGAGGGTGATCGGTGCCGAGCCATAGTTGGGGCCGTAGCCGCCTTCCACCGGCACGTCGGTCGTCCCGTCGGTGTAGTCGTCCTGCTCGGAATGGCCGGTTGCGAGCCGCCCCCACACCAGCGGCACCTGCGTCTGCGGATCGGTCGCCTGGATGAGCACCTGCACCCCGTAGCAGACGGCCGCCACCGGTCGGCCGAGAGCGGCGAGGAGCTGGACCAACGGGCGCACCGAGGTGTTGCCGCCGAGGTCCATGTAGGCCCCGGCGCCGCCGACGATGAGCACGGCGGCGTACTGCGTCGCATCGCGCAGGCCTTCGGCCAGCCGGCTGCGGAACGGCTCGCGCGCCGCCTCGCCGTGTTGCGGTCGCGGCGTCGCCGGCAGCCAGTCGGCGAGGTTGCGCGGCTGGTTCAGGCGCTGCCCCTCGGTCGTCGTGCGGTCGTTGTAGCGAGTGCCGAGGGCAGCTTCGCCGGTGGAGACCTGCGGTGCGTTCCACGCCTGATCGTGGAAGGTTGTATCGATGCTGACGCCGAAGACGAACGGCCGCTCGCCGCGCGGGGTGACGTAATCGACCTCATAGCCGGCGGCGCGGAACACCTGGTCGGGAAGCGTCAGCTCCGCCGCCCAATACCCATGCTGGGGAATCACCAGCAGCACCTTGCCGGGCCGCTCGGGGATGTCGACCGCAACGCCGGTGAAGCGCTCGATCTCGCTGACGAGGAAGGCCTTATCGAAGCCCCCGTCGGCCATGCGCTGGGCGATCAGCCCGACCGGCGCGTCGGCCGACATCGCCATCGTCGGAAACTCGACGGCGGCAGCGTGGCTGTCCGCAATCGCCTGAGCAACGTCTTCGGGAGAACCCGCCCCCTTCTGTACCATCACAGCCTCCTGTCAGAGATCGGTTGCATCACGGTTGGCGGCAGTGCCGCGAGGGGCCGTTGCGCCCTGTCGGCGCCGCAGACCCGTGGTCATCGGCGCCCGTCGTTGCCAGGGCCGCCGCTGCTGCGGACGCCTTGGCAGTGGCTTCGCCGACCCTTCGCCGCGGCGCGCAACCGGCACCGTCCTCCGGGTGTTGTAACCGATTTGGGAGCTTCGCGCTGCCGTGGAAGACGCCTTGTTGAGATCAGGAGGCGGTCGCGCCCGCTAGGCGGCTGGTGCTGCTGCTGTCCTCGCCGCGTGGCTGCCGCACTGCGCGCAGATGTCGAGCAGCTCGGCGACCCGGTGGGCGCAGGTATGGCGGGTGCGAATCGTCTCGATGCCGCTGGCGGCGAGGCTGTCGGCGAGCGCCGGCTCGGTCAGCACCGCCTGCATCATCGCGCCCATTTCGGCACCGCTGCGGGCGACAAGGTAGTCTCGGCCTGGCCGGAACAGGCGCTCGCTGTCAGACCACGGCGCGCAGATCAGCGGGACACCGCACGCCAGCGCCTCGAATACCCGGATGGTCGGAATGCCGGGCAGCGCCTCGGTATAGGGACGGCGCGGGACGTGCACCGTCAGCCGGTGCCGGGCGAAGGTCTCGGGGACCATGGCGTTGGCCAGCCAGCCGCCGTAGTGGCCGCCCGCGGCCGCGATCTCCGCCAGGGCCACCGCAGGGTAGCGCACGCCGCAGATCAGCGGGCGCAGGCCCAGCCGAGCGGCAGGTCGGAACAGGAATTCGCGCAACTCTTCGCCGCGCTCGTCGTCGCCCCAGTTGCCGATCCATACCAGATCGCCGCTGCGGCCGATCTCCGGCCGCGGCCGGAACAGGAAGGTATCCGCCGCTTCGTGCCAGGTCCAGGCGCGCGCCGCCCAACCGCGCTCGCGGTAGATCGAACAGATCACCGCGCCGAAACAGAGGACACCATCATAGCCGCTGAGCTCGAAGCGGCCGATCTCCGCCGGTGCCGTCACCGCACGGTGATGGGTGTCATGGAACAGCAGCACATAGCTGCCGCGCGTCTGCCGGTGACGGCCGAGCCGGGCGATCAGTGCCGGCTCGTTCCACTCGTGGGCGATGACGACATCGGCGCCGTCGAGGGCCCGGTCGAGGTTGAGAGTCTCGTTGTCGTACTCGATCGACCGCAGCGCCGGGAAGGTGGCGGCGAAACGGCTGAGCGCCACTTCGCCGTGGTCCTGTAGCAGATGGCTGCGACTCCAGCCGCCGCGCGGCTCATAGGCGATGGCGTCGTGGCCCTGCGCCTGCAACTCGCGCATGATGCCGCGGAGGAAGTGGGCATTGCCGTGATTCCAGTCGGAGACCAGCGAGTGCACGAACAGGACAACGTTCATCCGCTGGTCTCCGACTGCTG
>JAEULG010000143.1 GCA_016793875.1 Rhodospirillales bacterium
CAACCTGCGGGTTGCCGACGGTGCCCGCCAGGGCCTCGCGCGCGGTCTTGAGATCGCGTTTAAGGCCGGGGCGGTGACCGGCCTGTTGGTCGCCGCGCTGGCTCTGCTGGCCGTTGCCATCTACTACTTCTTCCTGCTGGCGATCGGTGCCTCCGGTCGCGGCCTGATTGATCCGCTGGTCGCTCTCGGCTTCGGCGCTTCGCTGATCTCCATCTTCGCCCGTCTCGGCGGCGGTATCTTCACCAAGGGTGCGGACGTCGGCGCCGATCTGGTCGGCAAGGTGGAAGCCGGCATCCCCGAGGACGACCCACGCAACCCGGCGGTCATCGCCGACAACGTCGGTGACAATGTCGGTGACTGCGCCGGCATGGCGGCCGACCTGTTCGAGACCTACGTCGTCACCGTCGTCGCCACCATGGTGCTGGCCTCGATCTTCTTCTCCGGCACGCCGATGATGCTGAACGTCATGGTCTACCCGCTGACCATTGCCGCGGTGTGTATCCTGACCTCCATCGGTTCCACCTACTTCGTCAAGCTGGGCGCCTCCAACAACATCATGGGTGCGCTGTACAAGGGCTTCCTCGCCTGCGCGGTGATGTCGGCGATCGTCCTGCTGCCGGTCACCTCGATCGTCATCGGCCTGCGCACCGAGTTTATCGTCGGCACGCACGTCTTCACCGGCTTCGATCTGTTCCTGTGCGGCCTGATCGGCTTGGTCGTTACCGGCCTGCTCATCTGGGTCACCGAGTACTATACCGGCACCAACTTCCGCCCGGTCCGCAGCATCGCCGACTCCTCGCGCACCGGTCACGGCACCAACATCATCCAGGGTCTCGCCATCTCGATGGAGGCAACGGCGATCCCAGCGCTGATCATCTGTGCGGCGATCATCGCCACTTACATGCTCGCCGGCCTGTTCGGCATCGCCATCGCGGTGACTGCGATGCTGGCGCTGGCCGGCATGGTCGTCGCCCTCGACGCCTACGGCCCGGTAACCGACAACGCCGGCGGTATCGCCGAGATGGCTGACCTCGAGAGCAGCGTGCGCAAGACCACCGATGCGCTCGACGCCGTCGGCAACACCACCAAGGCGGTGACCAAGGGCTATGCCATCGGTTCGGCCGGCCTCGGTGCCCTGGTGCTGTTCGCTGCTTACACCCAGGACCTGACGTTCTTCCGTTCGAACCCTGCAGCCTATCCGTACTTCTCAGGCGTTGAGGTCGACTTCTCGCTCTCCAACCCGTACGTCGTCGTCGGCCTGCTGATCGGCGGCCTGCTGCCGTACCTGTTCGGTGCGCTCGGGATGACCGCCGTCGGTCGTGCCGCCGGCTCCGTGGTGGTCGAGGTCCGTCGCCAGTTCAAGGAAATCAAGGGCATCATGGAAGGCACCGGCAAGCCCGAATATGGCCGGTGCGTCGACATGCTGACCCGGGCGGCGATCAAGGAGATGATCATCCCCTCGCTGCTGCCGGTGCTGGCTCCGATCGTGCTGTTCATCGTCGTGCTGGCGATCGCCGGCAAGTCGGCGGCGTTCGCCGCGGTCGGTGCGATGCTGCTGGGCGTGATCGTTACCGGCCTGTTCGTCGCCATCTCGATGACGGCGGGCGGCGGTGCCTGGGACAACGCCAAGAAGTACATTGAGGACGGCCATCACGGCGGCAAGGGTTCGGAAGCCCACAAGGCTGCGGTGACGGGTGACACGGTCGGCGATCCCTATAAGGATACGGCGGGTCCGGCGGTCAACCCGATGATCAAGATCACCAACATCGTGGCTCTGCTGCTGCTGGCGATGCTTGCGCACAGCTGACGCCGATCCGGCCTGAATCGCGAACCCGCGGCTGACCTCAGCCGCGGGTTTTTTTGTCTTGCGCGTGGCACCCGGGACCGGGGTCGCGGGATCAGGGGACGGCGATCCCCGCCAGTCCCATCAGCACCACCCCGGTGGCGATGGCATCCACCGCTGGCTGTCCCTTCTCCGGGACCCAGCTCCCTCGCGGCGATAAGCCGGGTGACAACAGCAGCATCGTCCCGGCGGTCTGGATCGCTTCGCCTCCGCCCCGCGATGAGGGCGCGACGTCCCCGCCGCCATTGCGACGTGGGCAACGCCCGCCGTGGTGATCCAGCCGTTCACCTGCCGCAGGGCGGCTTGTTGCGCGGAGAACCGGGAGCGCCGCCCGATTGGACGACGCTCCCTGAGCGTCGATCAGTGCTGCGAGCGTGCTGCCGCTGCCGCCCGCCGCTTCGCGCGGGCGTTGGAGGAGATCAGGTTCAGCACCTCGACGCCGAGCGAGAAGGCGATGGCGAAGTAGAGG